>CAYTBT010000001.1:0-149419 GCA_964436125.1 uncultured Saprospiraceae bacterium
TTATAATATATTTTAACCTGATTATCAATTATTTGACAAGTGGGAAACTTGAGTTATTAATAGAAAAGTGCTAGAATAAAACCTTAGAGATTTTCATTCAGCTAATTTTCCTCGACGCAATATTACATAATGGATTAAAAAATAATTTAGAATAGCTAATTATGCAAAAAGTATATTTTCGATACAGAGAACATCCAGGAGATTTTTCAGAGATGATAGTACCCAAGAAATGATAGATCCAAAGGAAGATTTAGAAAATTTCCTTATCTGGATTCATCCGTGGTTTCAAAGCGATGAAGATGTAGCGTACATCAATTATCTATATAAGCTTTATTATGATGAATTTAAGAGTGAAGAAGCGAAGAACGAGGTCCTACCCTTTTGTGAATTAGAAGCAAAAGAAGAAATTATGGAAGAGATCAGCTGCAAGTATGATAAGCTTAAAAAAGAAGCTTACGAGAATTTCTATCATTTAGTCATGGAAAATAAGATTGAGATAATAGTAGAGTAAGGTCGTTCTAGATATGGCTATTAAAATCTATTAAAATAATCGAGTAAATAATTTCAAATTAGGTAAAAGGTACGATAATCAACCAATGGAAGTAGGAATATATGAAAGTCTAATTACCGAATCCTTAAAAAGGAAAATAGAGTCTGTAAATACCGATAGGTTTTTCGTTATCAACAATAAGAAAGTTGATGGTGAGGAAGCAGTCCATTTTTTACGCCTTCACCTCCTGACTGTTATTTCCAAGGCGTTAAAATTGATAAGGGGGAATAAGTCCGCTAAACTGGCTAAGCAAATAGAAATCTCCAATAATCTACTCACATATCTTTCAGATCAGATAGATAATTATGAATTTGAAGGTGACCTCATAATTGCAGAAGGACGCATTCTGGAAGCTGTCTTTGACAAGCTAAACAATGATTACAAAAACCTGGAGTTGCGATTAAAAGAAATAATGCCCGCAACACGACTAGTCCAGAGTGAATTATTTACAGGTGGTAATGCGAGAATATCTCTAGACTCAGAACTAAGAAAAGAGATCCTATCCTCAGATAAAATTGATTTATTAGTCTCCTTCATCAAATGGAAGGCGATAGTAATATTAAGGAGTGCCTTTAAAGAATTCACTGAAAATGGAGGACAATTACGTATTCTTACAACTACTTATATGGGCGCTTCAGATGCAAAGGCAATTAACGAATTAAGTAAACTGCCCAATACAGAAGTAAAGGTTTCATATAATCATGATAATGAAAGATTACATGCAAAGGCATATCTATTCTATAGAAATACTGGATTCCATACTGGATATATCGGTTCTTCTAATTTCTCTCGATCTGCTTTAACTGATGGCTTGGAATGGAATGTTAAAGTAACAACAAAAGAAGTTCCCCACATCATTGATAAGTTCCAAAAAACATTTGACTCTTATTGGAACAGTGATGAATTTGATATTTATGATGAATCTAAAGTTGAACAACTTAAAGTTTCTTTGAAGCGTAATAAATTGGGTAAGAGGACGCAAGAAATTGTACAATTCTTCGATCTCAAACCTTACCATTATCAGAAAGATATTTTAGAAAAACTAAAAGTAGAGAGGTCAGTTCACAGCTCACATAAAAATTTAATAGTTGCGGCAACTGGTACAGGCAAAACTATGGTTTCTGCCTTCGATTTTAAACGATATAGAAACAGAACCTCCAATTGTACCTTCTTATATCTTGCGCACAGAATCGAAATTTTAAAGCAATCTTTGCACACTTTCAGGAATGTCTTGAAAGATCAAAACTTTGGAGAACTGCTGGGTGGTGGTTATCAGCCTACCTCCAAAAAAGCACTATTTGCTACTGTGCAGAGTTTCAATAACTTAGAACTTGATCAGTATGTAGATCCTGACTTCTACGATTATATTGTATTCGATGAAGTACACCATGTAAAAGCACTGACATATCAGAAAATTATCCGCTATTTTAAACCAAAAATACTACTGGGTTTAACTGCAACTCCTGAGCGAATGGATGGAAAAAGTATCCTGCCTGATTTTAATTATCGATTTGCAGCAGAAATACGGCTACCAGACGCTTTAAATCATAAACTTTTGTGTCCTTTTCAATATTTTGGACTCACTGATACAGAAGATTACTCTAATATCAACTGGCGAAATGGCAAATATGATATTTCTGAATTAACTAATATATATACAGCTAATGATGTACGAGTTAATAATATTATTAATAATTTAAAAGAATACACCAAAGACATCACGGATGTTTCTTGCATAGGATTTTGCGTAAGCATTGAACATGCCAAATTTATGCAGGCAAAATTTAAAACCGCAGGTTTAAAGTCTGCCTATCTCGTTTCAACAAACTCTAATAAGAGAGCTGAAATAATACGTGAATTCAGGAAAAAGGAAATTAATTATTTATTTGTCGTAGATATCTTTAATGAAGGTGTGGACATCCCTGAAATCGATACCGTTCTTTTTTTAAGGCCAACTGAAAGTTTAACAATTTTCTTACAACAACTCGGTAGAGGCCTAAGGCTGCACGAGGGGAAAGAAGTGTTGACAGTGCTGGACTTTGTAGGAAGAGCAAGAGAAGAGTATGATTTTGAAAATAAATTTCGATCAATCATTGGGAAAACTAATACAGCCGTTCAAGACGAAATTGACAGAGACTTCCCTAATTTGCCGCTAGGATGCTCTATAATCCTCGAGAAAAAGGCAAAAGAGTATATTCTAGACAATATACGTAAAGCGACGACTTTAAATAAGCGTTCATTAATATCAAAAATGAATACCTTTTCTAATCATACTAAGGAAGAGTTTAACCTCACTAATTTTATTAAGATATACAATCTGCGTTTATCTGCTATTTATAAGCATCATACTTTTACTTCACTTAAAGCCGAAGCCTTTAATGAAGCTATGGATAGAACACAGTTTAAACGATATCAAAGTATGTTATCTAATAAGTGGATTGTAACTGAATCATTGTCCTATTTTAAGTTTGTCTTAAAAGTTATTAATAACAACTTTGACTTGACGCAAATAAATCTTACCGAGGAAGAAAAGGTCCTGGCTTTAATGTTATACTATGATTTCTATCAAAGTGCTGGAGAAGAAAAAGACTTAAATACTGCTATCAAGAAAATAAGCCAGAATAAAACTATGGTCAGAGAAATAAAGGCTTTTCTCGAGCTTAAAATCGATAGAATAGACTTTGAAGAAATCCCTTATAAGGATTTTCCCTTCCCTTTTCCATTACAGATTCATTCTCGTTATACCAGAGATCAGATATTAGTTGCACTCGGAAAGAGCACTTATGAAAAACAAAGTAGTAATCGAGAAGGTGTTGCCTTAAATAAGGAGTTGAATACAGAGGCCTTGTTTATTAATTTAAAGAAATCTGAAGAAGATTTTTCGCCTACTACGATGTATGATGATTACGCAATAAATGAGACATTGTTTCACTGGCAATCTCAGAACTCCACCTCCCCTTCTTCTCCCAAAGGGGTAACTTATATTAATCAAGAAAGAAATGGAAAAATTATTTTACTCTTTGTAAGAGAGGAAAAAGAAACAGCAGATGGCTTTACTCAAGGCTATATTTTCCTAGGTCCAGCGAGCTTCGTCAGTTATACTGGCTCTAAACCTATGTCGATAAAGTGGAGATTGAAGGAGGAAATCCCGAATTTCATCTGGAATGAAAGTGCAAAGCTTATTGCCGGTTAAAAGCCATCTCCCGGTAAAGAATGTTGAGTCGCAATCTCCATTTGACATAAGTTTAGGTCTCTTCTACTTCCGCATCGACTACTGTCCTTTATATGTAAAATTCTTACCGCCCATAAACATATATCTCGGGAAACGATTAGATGGTAAAGGCTTTATATAAAGCTGATTATTGATCAAAATTCACTACACATTATGAAAAAAGTAACCAAGCCGATTGTAAAGATGGTTGCCAGCGGTTCTAATCTTGTCGCCAAACAGATGAAGGCGAAGGGCGGTGATTTATTGCCCAAGCATCTCGCTAGTGTCGAGTCCATTCTCTTCATCCATGAGGGTGAATGTATTTTCAATATGGAAGACAAACAAATACATTTAAAAGCGGGCGATGGCTTCGTCGTTCCGGCCGAAATTAAGCACCAGATTGAAGCTGTCACCGATTTTAAAGGAGTGCATTTCATGCCTAAGGATATCAAGTTTCAGTTTTTTGCTTAAAGCAAATGACTGTATGGAACTACGATTAAGATTGCGGTAGATTCACCTCACTTTTCTCTACTCAGAAAGCAGTTTCTAGTGCAGAATGAGAAGCTCATCTAAAAGTAGATTGTTTATCAGTACAGCAGTGCCACATCTGCGCTTATCTGCTCAATCTGTGGCATCAGCGTGCTATCTACCTGATGGAACGCTCATAAGACTGATGCAACTGATTATCGCTGATCTGAATGGGTAAGGATAGAGGAATTTAGTCTTGGATGAGGAGCTCCTCCTCGCTTACACACGAGGCTACCGACTATAAAGCAAAAACTCAACGATCTGCACCACTTTATGACCTTTTTTCTTACCGATGTAAAAGAATCGCTATGCCTTTAATGCGAATATTGAAAGAGTGGTGGTCTTTTCTCTCTTTGCTTCCCGATTCTTGCATCATTTCTATCTATTGACCAATTTTATTCATACTTTGCAATTCAAGATAGCATAATTTACAATGGATAATAAGGCAATAGACATACTTATCATCGAAGATGATCTGATCATAGCTGAGAACATAAAAGAGAATCTCTATGAAATCGGCTATACCAATATCCATATTGCCAATAACTATGCTGCAGTTCATAAACTACATACTGAAATAAATCCGGATATATTTCTCGTCGATATTCATCTGAATAGAAGTACAAAGGATGGAATCGATATTATGCTCAGTGAATTTCCCGATAGGAACAGCGGTTTAATCTATATCTCTTCCTTATCTGATCAGTTCACGAGAAATAGGGCAAAAAAGACCAATCCATCGGCCTATCTCGTGAAACCCTTTTCCCAAAAACAGCTTGAAGTCGCGATAGATTTTGCCTTGAGCGAAAAGAAAAAAAGTCAAAATGAAAGCTCACACATAGAAATAGATTCATTCCCGTTTATCAGCGACAGTGAATCCTTTTTTGTCAAAGTTAAGGATCGATATGAGCGCATCAACAAAGCAGACATCGTACTGCTGCATTCCGATGGTGCATATACCGACATAATTACGCTGGATAATGAGAAAAGGCGTCATTATCTCAACCTTAAAAAGCTTATTAAACGCATCGGAATAAATACAATTATCCGATGCCATAATTCCTATGCGGTCAATGTGAGATTTATCCAATCATTTGACAATGAGAATCTTTATCTTAAAAATATGAAGAAGTACAAGTATATTCCATTGGGCAGGACCTACAAAGATACTCTTATGAGATACTTCCAGCGCTTGTAAGAAAAAGAATTATGCTATTTAATCCAGGGAGAGCATTCTTCCTTTAATTATAAAATATCTAAGCTCTAAGTTCTTGCGGTCAATTTGTTTTTATATCTTTAACACAGCAGAAGAAAAGCAAATAATTTGAAACAGATAAGCATTATCCTCATACTCAGCTTTATTACTTTCCAGGCATTGGGCCAAGGGAAGACACAAAAGCACTCCGAGAACTACCGGCGGATAGAAGATGCGATCAATCTTCGATACAAAAACTTAGATTCCGCACTCAGCCTCTGGCACACAGCGGAAAGGCATCTTAAAAAGCAGCCGAATACCATAGAAGAAGCCTATCTCAATTATGTCGGTGCGGTATTGTATCGCTTACAGGGAGATTTGGCTACAGCCAAAAAAATGGCCTTTAAGTCTCTAAAATTATATACCGGTGAAGAGGATAAAATGGGGACTTCACTCGCTCTCCTCGAGATAGGCAATAATTTCCTCCAAAGCTTCCTCCTCGATAGCGCCAAAGTATATTTTAACCGAAGCCTGAAAATCAAGGATGCAATCAAGGATAAAGCCGGAAAAGTAATCGTCTATTCCAATCTCGGAACCATTGAGGATTATAAAGGCAACTATCTTAATGCTTCAGAATATTACCTGAAAAGCCTTAAGCTCAATCACGATGTGGGCAATAAAACGCAATTGTCCAATACCTATCACAATATGTCCATCGTCCAGTATAATCTCGGATTCATCGATGCAGCCATTGATTATCAGAATAAAGCCGTAAAAATTAATCAAGAAATCGACAATAAACCCAATCTCGGCATGAATCACGTCTGCCTTTCTTCCTTTTACCTGGAGAAGTCCAAGTTAAATAAGGCTGCTATTCACGCAGAAAAAGCGGAGCAGATAGGAGAAAGTATCCGCGACACAGTCATGTTGCTTTATGCAATGTCGGCAGAAGCTGACATACTGCTCAAAAAGCAAGATTATACAGCTGCGATAAATATCCTCGATAAAGCTCTGAGCTCTGTCGATGAATATGGCGGCCCTTTTATGAAAGCAGATTTTCAATTCAAAAAAGGGAAAGCGCTCCATCTACTCCACGATTGCAATCATGCGCTGCCATTATATTTTAAAGCATTAAAAACTTTTAAAACTTATCAGACCGCCAAGGAGCTGAAACAGACCTACGAGGGCATAGCTATGTGCTTTAAAGCTCAATCGCAGCCAAGCAAGGCTTTAAAATACCTGGAATTGTCCAATACCTATCGCGATTCCGTATTTGAGCAAGAAAAGACCAAGCAGTTAATCACTGCCGAAGCTAAGTTTAAGGCTAAAGAAAAAGAACTGAAAAACCAGCAACTTGAAGCAGAAAAAGCACTACAAGAAAAGACGATCAGCACACAGAAAACTATTCTGTGGATTGTCGGCATTGCCCTCGCCTTGATTACCATTCTTTCCATTCTCGTCTATCGGCAGAAAAACACGCAACAGCGCTTAAAAGAGGAAGCGATAAACAACAGGGACAAAATCCAGATTCTCAATCGGGAACTAAATCATCGCGTGAAAAATAGCCTTGCTTTTATGACTTCCCTCCTGGAAATGCAAGGCCGTCGTACCGACAATGCCGAGACCCGACAACTACTGCGTGAAAGTGAAACACGCTTGAAAACCCTCGCCCTCGTACACTCCAATCTCTTTAAAAATGAAAAAGACACCGAGGTTGACTTGAATAATTACCTCGAGCAATTGTGCAACCACCTTGAAGATATCTTTAAAATCCCGGATAAGGAGCTAGAGATACAGACGGACTTTGTAGAATTTGCCATTAATGCGGAAGATGCAATGCGATTGGGGCTTATTGTCAATGAACTTATCACCAATAGTGTGAAACATGCATTTGCAGATGTCGATAATCCGCTCGTAAATATCTCCACAACTATAGATGATGAAGGAAGTCTTGTCCTCTCCTACACCGATAATGGTCCGGGCATTCCTGAAACAGCTTCCAGTCAGAAGGCATCCTCCACTTCTCTCGGCACAAAACTTATCGCATTATTAAGCGATCAACTTGGTGATAAATATCTGATAAAACTATGATTTTCGGGCAAATTTCCATTCGTCGATTTACACAGCTTAAGAATATCACCACACAGGTCAAGTTTTTCCCACCACAGCTTAAGACGCGATAAATTCTTGCAAAATAAATGCATAAATTGCCATAGTAAAATGAGTGAAGATAGTATTTTTTAACCGAATATGCCGTTTTCAGCTTCATTTCCAACACACTATTTTACGTGTAGATAGAAGTTTATGCTTAAATAGTACAGAAATGATACGCTCTTGAAATCGCCTTTCGGCAAATGTTCCGAAAAATAAATATTCGCTGTAAAACGCTATGGGATACTCGTGATTACATAACCTAGGTCGGACATATTCTTATAAAACCCGGACGCCTAACCAATGTCTTGAGATTGAGTATTTAGCTATAAAATTGTGTTAACTTGATACGGAAGTCATCCTGGCTTCCGTTTTTCTTTTATAGCACAGTACAACTCCTCCCTGCTTTCCCGAATATAAAAGGCATAGGGTATTGCACCTGAACAGGGAAAACATATTCGCAGGCAACAATACTTATCAAATAAAGCCTAAACCAATTTACGCTATTCCCCACGCTTATAAATCCCATGTCAACACATAGGACAGCAATAAAAAATATAGGATAAAGCCACCAAAACCAATACACGTCCTTAACTCGTAAAAAAATACATAGAACTGATACTTTATTTATAGGATAATTCCGTATATTTCGTTTTAAATAGAAAGGCCTATGATTAAATTTTTGATTCCCACGGACTTTTCTGAGACAGCAGACAATGCGTTTAGATATGCCTTAAACTTCGCTGACAGGATAGGAGCAGAGATCCTTGTGCTTCACGTTTATGAACCACCACAGATAAGAACCATGACAGTTCCTTATACAATGGAGGAAGTATATCAGAGTATGGAAGTTGAATCATTTGAAGATTTTAAGGACTATATTCCACATCTGGAGGAAATTGCTGCTAGTGAAGGCAAGGAAGATGTGCCCATTTCCCATCTCGTTTTAAAAGGAGAAGTGACTAAAACGATGAAGGAAACCATTGAAAAAGAAAATGTAGATCTGCTTATTATGGGGACACAAGGTGCCGGCATCATAAAGCAGTTCTTCTTTGGGAATCAGACCGTATTTATGATGGCGCACTCACCCATTCCCGTTCTAGCAATTCCTCCTAATGTCAGCCCGACTGATAGGTTAAATCACGTTGCACTCACAACCGCATTTACCGAGGAGGATTACGATGCAATGGAATGGCTTATCCGCTGGAGTGAGCCACTGAAACTCGATTTATACAGTATCCATATCGATATGGGGCAATTATCTGATCTTGAAGAAAGGTTCAGGGAATGGAATAGCAGGTTTAAGCCCCAAGGAGTATCTTGTATGTATAAAAAAGCAGATAAACTCCTCGTGGGACTGGACAAATTCAGCAATGAAGAAGATATCAATGTTCTGGCAATGATTACGCATTCACGAAATTTCATCCAGGAATTATTCAATAAAAACCTGGCCAAGGAAGTTATTTATACCAAGACTACCGCGGTTCTTGCCATCCCGGAACCTGCCTTAAAATACCTACCCAATTAATGCACATACTTTCAGATTTTTACTACAGCATAAATATTTCCCTGGAGGGCCCTTCTCATAATCTCTTCCCTCACCTCCTTGGCAATGCCTATAAAGGTAGTCTCCTGGAACAAAAAGATGGCTGGCGCCTCGGCGTGCCCGATACCGATACACTCGAGGTATTATTACGGAAAATCAAGCAATTACAAGATCGCTACCCCATCACTTATCAGATTAAAAAATTACCTTCAGATAACTGGAATACAGCCTGGGAAAAGAAACTCGATCCGATCAGAATACCGCATTTCCTCCAGGTGTGTAAAAAGCCTGCACAAGTAGAAAAAGGATATCAACACAGCATAATCATTGAGCCCTTAAACGCATTCGGGACAGGGCATCATGCAACAACCAAAAATACCCTTCGCTTAATGGAATCCCTTGATTTTACCGGCAAAACAGTCCTTGATTTTGGTTGCGGAACCGGTATTCTAGGTATTCTTGCCTTGAAAATGGGAGCTGAATACGTCGAATTTATCGACAATGACCCCAAAGCAACCAGAAATGCCATCGGAAATATAACGCGCAACCTCAATGCACCTGAATACTCACTAGGTACCGGCGACCTCCATGTTGCTAGACGTAAACACTACGATGTAATCCTAGCCAATATTTATCGGAATATCCTGCTTGAGAATAGCGCTGATTTAATGGCTATGTCAGAAACATTGTTCCTCAGTGGATACAAGGTAAATTCAGTCAAGGCAATAAGATCCACTTTCATCAATGAAAAATGGCAGCACCTCGGTGCACTGGAAGAAAATGGATGGGTAGCAGAAAAATATGGTAAAATTACTCCTTAGACGACTTGCCTTGCAATCCTTTTTTAAGAGTCCACACACTTCCGGCATCATCAACATCCGGCAAGACACTCTGTGGATCAAGCTCAACCCGACTTGCAAATCCCTTTATTTTAAGCGTATATAAATCATCTGTATAAAAAGCTTCCTCAGGAATCGTATATACTTCTGTCTGACCGTCATCAAATGTTATCAACACTTCTAGAGGCATAATCATATCGCCTGCTTGATTGATGTATACCAGAGTCGTCCTTTCTGCATCATTGAGTGCGACGCTATCAATCTTGGGATTCAAGAGGGATGTTGTATTAAACCAGCCATTCCAGAACCAATCCAGGTTCTCTCCCGATATATTCTCCATAGTTCTGAAGAAATCTGCCGGCTGTGGATGCTTATATGCCCAGCGATCAATATATTCTCTGAAAGCAGAATCAAATAGCTCTTCACCCAATATATACTCTCGCAAGAGCACAAGCCCCGCTCCAGGCTTCCGGTATCCAAGATAACCCAAGGTCCCTCTTTTTATCCGTTCTGTTATCGTTGCAATCGGTTGATCATCGGCAAAGTACAGCAGCCGATTGGCTGTTTTCTCAGCATTATCGCGGAGTAAGGCATCGACAGACCTGTATTTGGCAACATCTTCAAGATTCATCCCTTCCGGTGCCTCATGGTAATATTCCAGCCATGAATAATCGTTGATAAATGTATTTAATCCCTCGTCCATCCAGACATGCCTGCGCTCATCCGAGCCGACTATCATCGGGAACCATTCATGCCCAAACTCATGGTCAGTTACTCCAAATAAACCCGTGCCTCGTGCTTGCCATGAACAGAAAACTATCATTGGATATTCCATACCTCCGGTGATTCCGGCAACATTAATCGCTACCGGATAAGGATAAGGGTATAACCATCTCGAGTAAAACTCTATCGTGTGTTGCACCATCTGCGTAGAATGTTCCCAGCCTACCGCGTCTCCCTCTGCAATGCTCTCTACCGGATAAAAGGATTGTGCCAAGGTAGGTTCCCCGTCGTGGGTGATTGTGGAAGCCGCATCCCAGATGAAAGCAGCTGATGCCGCCCAGGCAAAGTCACGGACATTCTCAGCATGATATTTCCACGTGAGCCACCCTTCACTTGTCGGACGCGTCGATGGCTTACCGACTTCCTCAGCTGATATTATCGTAACAGTCTCCGTGGATTTCTTCGCTTGCGCAAATGCGCGCAGCTGATCCTCCGTAAGCACTTCTTCCTTATTCTCTAGTGTTCCGGCTGCCGCTACAATATAATCATAGGGAACATTAATCTCAACGTCAAATGTCCCATACTCAAGATAAAACTCACCCATGCCTTGATACGGCATAACATTCCATCCATGGACATCATCATACACATACATCCGTGGATACCACTGTGCGAGCTCATAAATCGTCCCTTGTGACACATCGAGCCGGCCCATGCGACCTGCACCGGATTGTGGAATGATAAAAGAAAAATTTAAGCGTATCTGAATCTTACCACCTTCTGCATCAAGCTCATCCTCGAGCTCTATACGCATCGATGCATCTTTTATCGTAAAATCTACCGATCGGGCTTCTCCATCCCTGATAACCTTTACTCCACTAATCTTGAAGCCGGATTTATCTTTATTCTCTTTATCTCTTACTCGACCACGCATTCGCGCCCCGATACTCGTCGGCTTAAATAGATTCTGATCAAGCTGCAGCCAGAGAAAATTCAAGTCCTGCTCAGAATTATTGGTGTAGGTAATGGTTTCTTTCCCTTCAATCTTGTGTGCATCCGGGTACAGACTTACCTCTATGTCATAATCTGCTCTATTCTGCCAGTAATCAGGCCCCGGCGCACCATTGGATGAACGGTACTGATTGGGGCTCGGTAACTGCTTGGCCTTGAAGATATCCCGATTGGATATTACATCTTGACCGTAACTGCTCTCGACTATAAAACAGCTTAAAAGTATAATTCCGCCTAAAAATAAGTGCTTCAGTTGTTTCATTTTAAATTCCATTTGTTCCACGTCTTTTCAATTTCATTGCTTAATCTTCTTTATTTTACAGCTCATAGCTTTCAAGCCCGGCAATCCATACCAGCTGAAAGATTAACATCTCCTTAAGTTAATTATAAGAAAAATGTCCTGCTGAAATCATGTTTAGACTCCTTTCCTCAGCTGATAATCCCATCTCTACCACTTTTTTCATTGGTCTCGTACTCGAGCAGATCAGCCGTAAGCTAAATGTAGGAAACAATCCTGAATAATACAAAAGTCAAGCTATGCTTATCCCCTTATTCTTATTCCCACAAATATCCAGAAATCCAAGTCTGAAAAGCAGCTTAGTTTATCTTTTTCTCTGAAATCAGCTCATTAAACTAGAAGTCTTTCTGTAAATTAATATATTTATGGCATTATTAATCTTTAAACCCGGATTATACAACAGGACGGAGCATAAAAGTAGGACAGAACATAAAAGGCATTCAAGCATATTGAATCTTGTTTTTGGTTATTATCTCAGAGAGCAATGCACCGCATTTATATTCTCATAATGTCCATACCCTGCGATGCGCCTATTGACTTTCCGGATTAAAACAATCGATATATTATGGATACATGGTTAACATCACTTATTACAGAAAGCCCACAAGAGGGATTTGAACTTGCTATTACTTTAAGCCGGCGCGGTGTCAAGTACACGCAACCGGACACGGAAGTACTGCATGAACAACGTCCTAAGTATTCAACGGACGCAGACTCTCTTACAGCAGCTAGTCAAGTTATAGCAATTAACTTTCAGACAATAGCTGCCGCAAATAATTACTGGAGATAATCGACACATCATCCAGTTTATAAAGAAAAGAAGCCGACAATTTTTTAAACAAATTGCTGGCTTCTTCATATTGTCGGTACTAGATTCTTTACATGTACATGCCATGAAATCAAGCCTTACCTTGCATAGCGCTTATAGGGGAATTACTTTTTCCCTTTCTTGCTTTTCTTAGACTTCTTGGCTTTCTTTCCTTTTTTCCCCTTATCAAATGCACCCGGGATTTCCGCCTCAATAATTTCTTTCACCTCATCGAGTGTCAATTCAGCGGCTTTTTCCCGCGTCATTGCTTTTTTATTCACCCTAGGAAGCTTGACATTTTTTCTACCGAAGCGAATAAATGGTCCCCATCGTCCGTTTTCAAGTTTAATTTTTAAGGCTGGCCATTCCTGGATTATTTTTTCTGAATCTTTCTTATTCTTAGCCTTGATAATCTCAATAGCTGTTTCAGCATCAACGGTATCGGGATCATATTTTTTCTTGGAAATATTGTAAAATTTGCCGTTCCACTTCACAAATGGTCCATAGCGTCCTACTCCTTTCTGTATTGGCAATTCCTCATAATAACCGATAGGTTCTTCTTCTTTTAACTTCTTATCGATAATCTCCTGTGCTTCCTCCATAGACATCTCGAGGAGATTGGCATTTTTAGGAGCAGAAATAAATTTATCGCCATATTTCACATAAGGTCCATACCGCCCTACATTCACTTGTACAGGTTTTCCCTTATACTCACCCAGGCCACGAGGCAATTTAAACAATTCAAGTGCTGATTCAAGGTCAATCGTATTGATACTCTGATCAGCGAGAAGACTAGCATATTTAGGTTTCTCACCTTCCGGGATTTCATCCGGCTTCCCTATCTGTGCTACCGGACCATATTTACCCATTCTCGTCAAGACCGTATTGCCTGATATCGGATCTTTGCCGAGAATGCGTTCGCCCGTCGCTCTATCGGCATCTTCCAGTGTTTTCTGGACAATTTCATGAAAAGGCGAATAAAAAGAAGCGAGAAAATCCCGCCATTCCAGTTTTCCATCAGAAATAACATCAAATTTTTCCTCGATATCTGCGGTAAAATCATAATCCATAATTTTATCGAAGTGTTCTTCCAGGAAATCTGTCACAAGCATACCGAGGTCCGTCGCATAAAACTTCTTCTTCGTTGCTCCGCTTGTCTCAGACTTAGTTTCTTTCTCGATATTGGCACCATCAAATGTCAGCACCGTATAATTCCGTTTTACACCAGGCTTGCTCGCCTCCTCAATATAACCGCGTTTCTTGTCCTTAATCTTGGATATTGTAGGAGCATAAGTAGAAGGACGGCCGATTTCACGTTTCTCAAGTTCTCTCACCAGCGTAGGTTCGGAATAACGAGCAGGTCCTTGAGTATATCGCTCTATAGCTTGCATAACATCGAGTTCAAGCTCTTGCCCCACTTTCAATGGAGGTAACATTCCAGTCTTTTCTTTATTCTCATCCTCATCGGTTGATTCTACATAAACCTTGATAAACCCATCAAATGTCATGACCTCTCCTTTTGCCTTCAATGTTTCCTCAGGCATTGTCGAGATACCGATATCCACAGTAGTCTTCTCGATTTCAGCTGGTGCCATCTGGCATGCTATTGTCCGCTTCCTGATAAGATCATACAATTTCCGCATATCCGCCGACCCATTCACCGTTTCTCTGTTCACATCAGTAGGCCGTATTGCCTCGTGTGCTTCCTGAGCACCTTTCTGCTTGCTTGCATATTGCTTGCTACGATGGTATTTCTTCCCGTAATGTGATTCTATCCAGTTCCCTATGCTGCCGATTGCCTCTCCTGACAGCCGGGTTGCATCTGTTCTCATATAGGTTATATAACCGGCTTCATAGAGCTTCTGTGCCACTGACATTGTCCGATTTACACCGAAGCTATATTTTCTTCCCGCTTGCTGCTGTAGTGTAGAGGTAGTAAAGGGAGGAGCAGGGTACTTTTTAGTTGGTTTTACCTTGATGTCATTAATCTTATACACCGCACCGACACAACGCTTCAGATATTCTTCAGCCTCTTTGATTTCAGAGATTCGCTTGCTGCGCTTAGCCTCAAGTTTAACTTTCTCGCCTTGTTCATTTTTAATGATGAAATAAGCTTGAACTCTGAAATACGGTTCAGGTTTAAAGTCTCTGATCTCACGCTCCCGTTCAACGACTAGCTTCAAGGCAACAGATTGTACCCGACCTGCCGATAAGCCTCCTTTTACCTTTTTCCAGAGCAATGGCGATAATTCAAATCCCACAAGTCTATCCAGTATTCTCCGTGCTTGCTGTGCATTTACCAGATCAATATCCACAGTACGCGGATCGGCTATCGCCTTCTGTATTGCAGACTTGGTAATCTCACGGAAGACAATCCGTTTAGTATTCTCTTCATCGAGATTCAACACCTTGCACAAGTGCCATGCAATCGCTTCTCCCTCTCGGTCATCATCCGTCGCAAGCCACACTTCTCTATCTTTTCCGATCGCCTTCTTCAACTCCTTTACGACCTTCTTCTTGTCGCTGGAAATCACATAATGTGGCTGAAAACCGTTCTCCACATCGACACCGTCATCTCCCTTCTCCAGATCTCGGATATGCCCCACAGAGGACATCACCTGAAAATCTTCCCCGAGATATTTCTTGATCGTCTTTGCCTTGGATGGCGACTCAACAATAACTAATTTCTTGCTCATAATACACTTGTTTTTATGGATTCTTAACGCAATGATTCATTGAAATCAGCTTCCGCAAATAATCAAGCTAATTTTCAGCTCTCACAATTGCCTTTTCAATTTCACCGCATCATCTCGCTTCATCCGATTCTTTATATAATACTTTCTATCAAATTTTCACAAGACTCAAATTTGATAGAAAGGTTTTATATAATCCTCTTCTCTTCTGCTTCATACGAGTGTGCAATATTAAAAAACTCTTTCCAATTTACAGAAATGCTACCACCGGCACTCGGCATTATAGTACAAAAGCTTCAGCAGTAAAGTTCAATAAGCTACGAGAATTCCTCGATTTACAAGCTTGTAAAAAATAATATTTTTCTCGAGAATCGCTTTCATCTGATAGGATAAACAGGCTTTTTAGTTCTTAAAATCGTGCTTTCTTTCAGCGAGAATCCCTACTGACTCGATTTAAGAAATACAATAATGTAAATTTTATGTCGGACTATCCCATGGTAATAACCGCCTTACCAAGTTTAAAGCTATTCCTTTTCTTTAAACTCTCCTGTTTTCTCATTGTAAATGAGAGTATCAAGCGGCGTTCCGGTTTTCAGCTTTTCTTCCATCATTTCCCGATAAGCTTCCTTGCGCAAGGCATTTAAACTATCGATAAGTTCCTGCGACCGTATTTCCTCTTTGTTCAGGTAGCGATGAAATGTGATGATAAGATACTCTACCATATCGTCGGGGAAAGTAAGGCCTTTCCTATTGAGATAATAGGACAATCTGCTCCCGCTATAGAGATGCCAGTTCTGCATCATCCAGCCGCCGAGTCCATAGTGAAGCCGCCCTTTTATGCTATCTTCAGGAGCTTGTTTAAATTTCATCAATCCCTCCTCATTGCTCAATTCTTCCAATACATGGAACGCATCATATTCATCCTCGGGGATATATCGCCGATCGAGGTATTCTTGCTGTGATTTCCACACGGAATCCTGAGTGTAGATATTCTTTTCTTGTGCGGAAATTTGCTTTAAGCTGAAAAAACAAGAAATACAGCTCATGAGAAAGACATGGAGGAATATTTTATTAATTATCTTCATAATATCTTCTTGCATTGCGATTTATATTGTCTTTCATCCCCTTTGAATCGAGGAAATTCTTCCCGTCAATCTGTGAAGGTGCGTCGCTATAAATATACAACTCCCATCGCGGATTTTTTATTTCACCACGAGCAGTTGAATGGATGAGTTCATAGCCATTGGTAACAAGGCTCGGATTGTAGAAAACAAATTTCACATTGGATTGCTTTGTCCGTGGAATATAATCGTACGTCCATATCACATAAGGAACGGCCGATATTTCTTTTTCCGAGGAGATAATCTGCGTCGGCCTACCATAGCGGAGGAAAACGCGTCCCATATCAGTTTCAAATCCATATCCAAGGCCATTGTTATACATATTATCCACTGCCCTGGCAACTTCCATGTATTTATGGTATTTGAAGCTTGTTTTTAATGGTGCTCTGTTCTTCCAGTAGTTGAATAGAAAAGCCTTCATTCCCTGCTTTTTCTTCTGCTTAAGGACGTAATTAAGCATCGGAACTTTCTCTGAAGGGATAACCGGTGCTATTGCCTTCAAGGCATACACAAGTTCTTCTGCGTCGAGTGAATCGACAAAGGTGACTTCTCCCAGTTTACGGTACTCCTCCTCTTGCTTCTTGATATCTTGATCGGGATTGGCACGGATAAATCTGATGCTCGTGGTGGCAAGAGTATCCATCGATCGAGTAATCAGGTCTGCTACAAGTCGGTACTGGCCGCTTTCAAGATCTTCTATGCGCATACTTTTAAACATAGGAGTAATGTGTTGAACCCCTGCTAGTGATGTGCCTTTTTTTATCCTCTCCTGCCATGTTTCCCTATTGTATTTATCGATATGCTCAATGAGAAATATATTGCTTGCACTACTGTCAGGATAATATTCAAGAAAGTACCCAAGTCGATCAATTTCATCCGGAACATAAGAAAATGGCAATAACTCCACAGCCACTCCTCTTAATATAAAGGCAGTGTCTTCTTGCCTGGCCTTTTTAAATGATTGGAGGAGCATAATATCGGAGAGATCGGGCTTCCCAAAGTCTTTTACGACGATATTTTCTTTCCGCGTATAAATTATGCTATCACTGTCACTCGATTGAACACGGAAAACGAGATCGTATTCGCCGGGCGTCATCCTGAAACTATAGCTATCTGTAAAATCGGTAGGGAAATCGGCATTTGACCTAAGTCTATGTCTCTCAGCATGGACAATCTTATCCTTCTGCTTCAGAATTAATGTCGTTAAGAGCTCTACGCCATAACTACTATCGGGCAGCATTTCATACGGAACCGTGGCGCCGAGAAAATACAGATTAAATTGTGAATATTCAAAGCTATCCGTTTTATAATCATACTTCCTGATGTCCACTTCCATGTTCTGTGCTGTGAGAGAATAAGCCAGAAGGAAAAGTATGCTATATGTAATTATATGTTTCACTTGCGCTTCAGTAAAAATACAAATTTATAGTGCATAATATCTGCGGTGATTCTCATCTGCCCCGTGCTGTCAATGAGATAAATTCTTGAATTGTCCATTTTACTATCATCGAGAATCAAGTTATTTCCATCGAGTTGAACCTTACCGAGATTCTCCAATGCCGGGATATTGGTCGTAAAGATTGAATCCGGTGAAAAGGTAAAAATAGCCTTCTGGAATGTCGTTGTAGATATCCCATTCCGCTGTGCTTCAATAAGCTTCCATTTCCCCTGAATATCATCATAAGTAAATTCATCCGCACCACTAGAACAGGCGTTCAATATAAATAACATGGGGAATAATATGATACCCAGACTTAATTTTATCCTCATCCTTTCACTATTTAAATTAATTCCGATGCTGCCATCGGTTAATTTTCACATTTCGTATAGCTATATTACAAGCTTCGCTTCGCTTTGTTCCGTATCCTTTTCTTCTTTTTTCACACAAGTGGAATAAATATCCTAATTTTCTGCTTGAAAACTCTGCTTTTAAGCGGAATTAAGTGTTATTTCTGTTATTTCCGGCAATATGCCTACTCTCCCCGGATATCCGAGGCATCCAAGCCCCCTATTTACATAGATAAACTGATTTCCTGATTGATATAGACCCGCCCATTCCTCATACATATATTGACTGGGACTCCACCGAATAACTCCCGGTATTTCTATCCCAAATTGAAAGCCATGCGTATGCCCTGATAGAGTCAGTGCGATATCCCTGTATTCTTTATTAACTTCATAATCCCAGTGTGTCGGATCATGTGAAAGTAAGAGCTTAAACACAGCGTGTTCTGCTCCTAAATATGCTTTCTTTAGGTCTCCCTCTCGAGGAAATCGTTCAATTGTTGAGTAATTCTCTACACCTATGATAGCAAGTGGCTCACCATTAATCATTATGATGCGGTTTTCATTTCTCAGTAAATCCCAGCCCATTTGAGCTTGAATTTCTGCCAGACGTGATAGGTTATCAGCCTTGGATTGCGGGCTATCCCAGTCAACATAGTCGCCATAATCATGATTGCCCAAGATGGAATATACTCCATGGGGAGCTTTAATATGTTTAAAAATATCGATAAATCTTTCCGCTTCTTCTGCCTTATCGTTCACGAGATCACCGGTAAACACTACGATATCAGGCTCTGCATTATTTATCATCGTCACTACTTGTTTGAGCGGCTCCTTAAAGACAAATGTCCCTGCGTGAATGTCACTTATCTGTATTATCTTCAAGCCTTCCAGTTCCTTCGGTAAACCAGAAATACCGATTACCTCTTTTCTCATGGTAAATCTATACTGATTTCTGAGTAAGCCATATATCAATGATGCTGTAGGCAAGGCAGCCAGACCAAGTGCCATATTCCTGACAAATCTCGTCCGAGACGCATCGTATCCTCCATTTTTCCCTTGCCATAAATGGATTATATACCTCAATCCCCGGTAAATATCTTCTATGAGAAAAGGCAATACCATAAATAGCTTGGATAAATATGCTATAAAGGCTATTGCCCTGAGGTATATTAATGCGGTGTGTGGCAGAAAATTCCCCATCATATAATCTGCCAGAACTAGGAGAAAAATACAGAATGAAGACCAGTAAAATAGCGTAAATATCAATCCCGCTACATTCCCTAAGCTTTTGATGAATCCTCCTAGCGCAGCATATATATAATAATCAAGAAGGAAGAGTATCGCGACAAATATGAGTATCTTTAATTTCACACCTGTTAAACGCTGAAGCTGATTCCGTATTTTCTATAGGATAAAGATTCTTGTGCTTGATGCATAAGTCGATTCTGCAGCATGACAATAGAAGATATAGAACTTGCAATGAATAATCAGATCACTATGTGTAAAAAAGACAGGATTCTATTCTACCCAAAACATACAATAAGCCAGAGGTGCACATGGTAGAAATATGACTAAGAATAATTCTGCAAGCCAGATCCACATCCTATAAATGAAAGCAATCTAGAAGGGCAATTAAGGAATGCATATAAAGAAAAATGTCGACCGTCAGGTGACCATCGACATTTTAACTTAATTATAATCCGCCCAATTATTTACTACTTATATGTTTGTTTCTCTTTAATACGGGACTTCTTACCGGCTCTATTGCGGAGATAGAACAATCTAGCCCGTCTCACTTTACCACGTTTTACAACACGGATTACAGTGATATTTGGGGAAGCAAGTGGGAAAATACGCTCTACCCCCACACCGTGGGACACTTTCCTTATTGTAAATGTCTTATTCTTACCATGTCCGCTCTTCTGGAGAATAACACCTCGGAAAGACTGTGGTCTTTCTTTTTCACCCTCAACAATCTTATAGGTTACCTCTATCGTATCACCTGCATGAAATTCCGGATACTCGGGAAGATTTACAAGCTTGTCTTCTACATATTTTATTAAATCCATAATGCTTTATTTACACCTCTCTTAAAAAGTGCTGCAAATATACAACTATTCTTCATTAATCCAAGGCTTTTTTAATCTCTCTTCAATTTTTAATTGCCTATCCCTATATTTTCCCTCAATTGCCGATTGGTTAGTGGCAAGTTAGGAACATATTATCCGCTGATTATCAGATTAATAGCCGTAATTCAAAAACCCTGGCACCTACAAATACTTTGACTCAAGAGATATAAAAGTTTAAAAATATAGATGCTCATTCCTCACCTGAAATTACCTCCGATCAATTCCGCCAGCTGTGCAGCACATATAATAAGCACTATAAACCCGGTTTCAATAAGCTGCAACCGGTTCACCGTATATTTACACCTTATCCATTACTGTGCCACAATGCTCACAAGTACGTTTCTGTACGTCATTAATATACGCCTCCAGTGCTTCCTTCAATTGATTCACGATATCCTTCAAGGCAAATGTCTCCTCGTTGAGCTTTTTATCACAATTCTCGCAGTACCATATCAATTTATCCATTTCACCTTCTCTACGTACCCTTTCCAGCACAAGTCCCACAGTCCCGGCAGGACGCTGTGGCGAATGCGGAGTGTGTGGCGGAAGGAGAAACATCTCACCTTCTTTAATAGGAATATCAACTCGCTGGCCATCTTCATCAATCGTGCGCAAGGTAATATCCCCTTCAATCTGATAGAATAGTTCCTCGCCATCTTGGAAATGATAATCCTTCCTGCCATTGGGGCCGCCGACAATCATCACAATAAAGTCATCGGTGTCCTGATAAATTTTTTTATTTCCTACAGGTGGCTTTAACAGGTCTCTATTGTCATCAATCCACTTCTGAAGATTAAACGGTTTGGAGATTTTCATGTCTTCTGTATTTTTGTATATGATTAATTCAACTTACATTACGCGCATCAAGGTACGGAATATTCAATAAATACAGAAAATATGATGAATACTGATTTAAGTGGAAAGCATGCTCTTATCGGCGGCGCTTCCAAAGGAATAGGAAAGGCAGTTGCCTACGAGCTTGCCTCTCTCGGTGCCGATGTCACACTCCTGGCTCGTTCTGAAGCCTTGCTGGATGAATTGCTTCAACAATTACCCGATAATGGCGATCAGCATCACAGCTATGCGGTAGTGGATTTTGATGAGCTCAATCAGCTTAAAGATTTATTGAATAGACTTACGTCAAATACGCGGTTTCATATCGTTCTCAATAATTCCGGCGGTCCTGCAGGTGGCCCGATTGTCGACGCAGACATCCAGGAATTCTCTTCGGCATTCCAAAGGCATATTCTCGCAAGCCATCTTATCATGCAAGCTACGCTTCCCGGAATGATTGAAGCTCATTATGGACGTTTTATCAATATTATTTCTACTTCCGTCAAAGAACCAATCCCCGGACTCGGTGTGTCTAATACCATCCGCGGCGCAATGGGCAACTGGGCAAAAACCCTCGCAAGTGAAGTGGGGAAATACGGTATCACCGTAAATAACGTGCTGCCCGGCTATACCGGAACCGATCGCTTGAAAAATATTATTGCCAATCGCGCTTCCGGACAAAATATCACCGAGGAACAAGTTGCACAAGCTATGAAATCCAATGTCCCTTTCGGCAGATTTGCAGAGCCTCCTGAAATTGCTGTTGTCGTCGCTTTTCTCGCATCGCCCGCAGCATCTTATATCAATGGTATTAATGTTCCTGTCGATGGTGGCAGAACCAAAAGCCTCTAATTTCATCAGTTTGCCATTATTTTAATATCGACGCGGGCTTTTAGACCTTGCTTGTGTAGAGTAATCTATGCCCATCAATTGCAGAATTTTATTTGCGAAAGCTCATTTATAAATATAATTGTGGAATAAATTGTGGATAAAAACTCCATGAAAAACCCTATAAACTATAGGCAAAATTACAGCCTTGCCAATGGATAATATTGCCTATCATCTCAATGTCACAATTACATATTAGTGAAAATATTATATGACTTCTTTTTATTAAGAAAATGACAATCAATACATTCATGGACAATATTTTAAGTATAGAGACTTATCCACATGTGTGAATAAGTATTGAGGACTGATTAACCACATATACTGATTAATCCTTATATTTATCGTCTCTTAAAGAGCGCCCAATCAAAAAGGCAAGATTACATATTATTTTTTAACATTAGAAGAGATTTTATCTATGAGTAGGAATGCAGCACTTACAAAAGAAAAAACATACGGCTTCGATGAAGTAAAAGAAGCGGCAACAGAATATTTTCACGGCGATGAACTCGCCGCAACAACCTGGATGAACAAATACGCGGTCAAGACATCCGATGGCAGATATCTGGAGAAGACACCGGATGCAATGCACCGGAGAATGGCTCGAGAATTTGCCAGAATTGAAGAAAAATACAGAGAATCAAGTAAAATTAACGGAACATATATAAAGCTTTCCGACTATGGGAAAGAAAGAGAAGCCCTAGATAATGAGAAGATTTATAGCTTATTTAAAGACTTTGGATACATTATCCCACAAGGCAGCGTAATGGCGGGACTCGGAAATCGGCAGGTAATTTCCTCCTTGTCAAACTGCGTTGTTGTCCCATCAGTATATGACTCATACGGTGGTATTCTACATACCGATCAACAGTTGGCACAATTATTTAAACGCCGCTGTGGAGTCGGTGTAGATATTAGCAATTTACGTCCGAGTGGAGGACTCGTCTCCAATGCTGCCGGCACCTCAACCGGAGCGGTAAGTTTTATGGAGCGCTTTTCCAATACCACACGAGAAGTTGCACAGAACGGTAGAAGAGGCGCATTAATGTTGACCATTGATGTTGCGCACCCGGATGTAGAGGATTTTATTACCATAAAACAAGACCTGACAAAAGTCACAGGAGCCAATGTTTCTATAAGACTTTCCGATGAATTCATGGAAGCAGTCGCACACGATGAAGACTATACGCATCGATGGCCGATTGATTCCGATGAACCGGAATATGAGAAAACGATCCGTGCGAGAGACTTATGGGACACAATTATACAATGCGCACATAATACTGCTGAGCCCGGCTTGATTTTCTGGGATAGACAGCACGATTACAGCACCTCTTCCGTATATCCCGGCTACGAAAATGATTCTACCAATCCCTGTAGTGAAATCGCTATGCAAGGCGGAGATTCTTGTCGCCTCATCGCATTAAATCTCTACAACTTTGTAGAAAATCCATTTACTAAGGAGGCGAGATTCAACCACGAGGAGTTTTATAAGGTAAGCTATGAGGCACAACGTTTAATGGATGATCTCGTAGATCTTGAGCTTGAAGCTGTTGAGCGGATACTCGATAAAATCGATAGCGATCCGGAGCCGGATCACATTAAACGGGTGGAACGGGAAACCTGGGAATTACTGTACAAAAACGGGAAAGAAGGCCGGCGTACGGGTCTCGGATTCACCGCTATGGGAGATGCAATTGCGGCATTGGGATTGAAATTTGATTCCGAAGATGCTATTGCGGTCATGGATGACCTGATGCGTACAAAGTGCCGCGCAGAATTTGATTCTTCAATAGATATGGCACTTGAGCGAGGCAAATTCAAGGGTTTTGACCCGGAGATTGAACACAAGTCAGAGTTTATCCAGATGATGCAAGAAGAATTTCCCGATGTTTATGCACGTATGATGGAAATCGGAAGAAGAAATATCAGTATTTCTACCGTAGCACCTACAGGCACTTTAAGCATGCTTGCCCAGACTTCATCAGGGATTGAGCCTGTGTACATGTTGAGTTATAAGCGCCGTAGAAAAGTCAACCCTAGCGATCCTAGTGCCAGAGTGGATTTTACAGATGATATGGGTGATTCATGGCAGGAATTTACCATCTATCATCCCAAACTTAAAGAGTGGATGCGGATTACAGGAGAAGATTCCATTGATGCAAGTCCTTATAATGGTTCTACTGCACCAGAAATAGACTGGAAAAAACGAATTGAAATCCAGGCTACGGTACAGAAATATGTGACCCACTCCATAAGTTCTACAATTAATCTCCCCAAGGACGTGCCGGTTGATCGCGTGGGTGAAATTTATCTCAATGCCTGGAAAGAAGGCCTGAAAGGAATCACCGTTTATCGAGACGGCTCTAGAACCGGTGTCCTTGTATCGGAAAGTGATGAGAAAGAAGAAAAGAAAACTAAGAAAAAACAAAACAATGCGGTTAAACGACCGGCAAAGCTAGAAGCCTCTGTGGTACGCTTTAAGAATGACAACGTTACCTGGATGGCTGTCGTCGGAATCTTAAATGGAAGTCCGTATGAAATATTTACGGGACGTGCCGAAGATGTCTTTGCATTGCCTTCCTATATTCAACAAGGATGGGTGCTTAAAAATCGAGATGAATATGGCAAAAGCAGGTACGACTTTCAGTTTCTTGACAAGGACGGATACAGGGTTACTATTGAAGGTCTCAGTCGTTCATTCAATAAAGAATACTGGAATTACGCCAAGCTCATCTCCGGCGTCTTGCGACACGGCATGCCGCTTCCCTATGTCGTTGACCTCGTAGGAGGATTGAACCTCTTTGATGAAACGATAAATACGTGGAAAAATGGCGTTGTACGTGCATTAAAGAAGTTTATTCCCGATGGTACCGAGGCGGTAGATAGAGTCTGTCCTGAATGCCACGATCCAGAAGGCTTGATCTATGAAGAAGGTTGTTTAAAATGTAAAAGTTGTGCTTATTCCAAGTGTGACTAATATCAATAAGGAAGATGTCACATAAAAATGGCATCTTCCTTTCTTTAATTATCTTTCACTTTTCAACCGATATGAATAGCAAGTCCGATTGCCTTTACTCTACGGGAACTGCTTCCGCTTTCTTCTGTAAATCCTCGAGTTCTAGATTCTTTTCTTTCATTGCCCTTCTTTTACAAGTAAGACACAGCTCATTATCCCCTATTCCCCTTGCTTCCCATGCTTCTTTCACCGTTCCACCGTGCTTTTCACGGTTTTTTATATGATAGCAATCCTCATAGATATGATATTTGTTCCCATGATTGGTCCAGTAAACGCGGTCAACTCCATCATTTAATTGCTCTATAAGATCCGTCTGCTCATTAATCTGTTCAGTATATTTTTCTATGGATGCCGGATTAAAATCGTAGCCGGCAATACTGGCAACTAGAAGAGCAACGATAGCAATTGCGCCGGTTATCCCCTTTGTCTTTTTGCTTGTATCCTTATTGGCAAATATGAAGATAACAAGGGGTAGAAAAGCAATTACCGCCATAATTGAACCCAGTTGATTCTGAACGAAGAAGCGGAATTTATCTTTCTCTGATGCCGGGTCGAGATGATTGGCTTTCTTCCATAAATAGGAGCCGATAAGAGATAAAATAAGTATCCCTACAAGTGTTACGATAAGCCATGTCATCATTTCATCACTGAGCAACTCCATTATTGCATAAACCTCACCCCCAATGGCTAGCAGCCACAGAATAATTGCAATTACCCGGTTGCGCTTTGCCTTTCCTTTTGCTTCATCAGTCGGTACAAATACTTTCTTGTCTGTCATAATTTCTATTGTTATTCCTCGTCTTATCTGTAAATATAAGAATTATTTAATGTTATGCTTAATTTATCCGCGCTGTCTTCCCGATATTAATGCAATACTTCCTTATGCTTCCGCAAATGAAAATGTTTAAATAATACAACCCAAAACATGCAATAGAAATGCAAAAGGAAGTGCAAAAGCCACAGAAGACAAGGGCTCGCGCAAGAATTTGGCTCGGAATCGTAGTAAGACTACGGTGAGAACCAAATTCGAGCAAGTGCTTGTATTCACAGGGTTGTGTGCTTATCTTCAATTTCTATTGCATGATTTGGGTACAATGAATGATTAAATAAATAAATTTAGGTGAGCGAGAAACGGAATTCTTAAATTCTCGTGTGTTTCATATCAAATGCCTGTATAAATCGGTGTCTCTTTCTTAAAGGCCTGTACTTTTAGCTCTCCATCTTCCAATGTCGCATAGGTGCAATGGTGCATCCATTCTCCGAGATTGACATAGCGACTTTTTCCATTACTGAGCACGACATCAATCGGCAAGTGCCTATGCCCAAAGATAAAATAGTCGATGGCATTTCCTGCTGCAATTACTTCTTCGCAATGTTGCAAGATAAATTCATCCTCGTGGTAGAATTTCTCTGGATTTTTATGTCCTTCGCGACTTTTGCGTGACCAAGCACGGGCAATTTTTACACCGATATCCGGATGGATCCACCGGAAAAGCATTTGCGCAAGCGGTGAGGAAAAGACTTTTTTTATTCTTTTATAGCCGACATCACCGGGACCGAGGCCATCGCCATGCCCCATTTCGATGTGCTTAGCTTGAATCGTTCTGCGTATCCGATCTTTGTGAACCGGAATATCAAATTCTTGCTCGAAGTAACCGAACATCCACATGTCGTGATTGCCTGTAAACACTTCAATCGGCATACCGGCATCGCGGAGTTCAGCGATTTTCCCTAGAAAGCGTGTAAAGCCCTTGGGAATAACGGTCTTGTATTCATGCCAGAAGTCAAAGATATCTCCGAGGAGGAACAAGCCTCCTTTCTCCTTATCAAGGCTATCAAGCCAGTCGATGATAAGCTGCTCTCTCTCCCTTGCCTCGGCTCCTTCTTTTATGCCGAGATGAAAATCAGATGCAAAGTAATAAATCTGCCTGTCGTACGCATTCATTGTGGCAAAGATAGGAAATTAAACACTGAAAGCGGATTGCTTCTACAATTCCACAAGCTATCTAGCTCCTATATGCATAGGATAACAATAAGGTAAATATATCCGAGGGAAAGAAGAATCGTATTTGCTTTACTTCTTGTCGTGCTTACTTTTGACGGAAGTCAGCGAATAGCTCGTGGGAATGAGAATTTCACTTGTGAGCGTACGATGAACCGGGCATTTATTGGCTATTTCAAGAATTCTTTTCTTCTGCTCTTCGGTAATATCTTTCTCTACATGAATTGTACGCAAGAAGTGGTCGACCTTATTCTTCTTCAATGTGTCTGTACCCTCAGAATCGGTGATATGCTTTTTCTCGTGATCGACCCTGACCTCAATTTTGCCGACAGCCCAGCCCTTTCTATCGGTGTACATCCTCAATGTCATGGCCGTACAAGCCGCGAGACCTGCAGAAACATATTGATAGGGGCTTGGGCCTTGGTTCTGGCCGCCCACCTCAAGAGGTTCATCGGCAATCATTGCATGTTTCCCGCTTCTTATCATTGTTGTATAATTCTCTTCGCTGAGAACAGCAATGACATCCGGATCTTTCATCTCGTCCTGTGGTATTACAATCGGAGATAGATATCTGCTAGCCCATTCTTCAATAACTCCGGCGATATACCGGGCATTTTCTTTATTGATAATTAAGTGCTTCATGCCGTCTAGGGAGAGGAAACTCTTGGGATGATGGAGTGCACTGAAGATTTTCTCTGCATTGCTTATATCGACGATTTCATCATCCGGTGAATGGCAGATAAGGACGGCTTGTTCCAGGCCGAAGAGCATCTTATCGGTATTCTGTTTTTCAATATCGAGAAGAAACTGTTTCTTGAACTTGTATTTACAAGGACCTAGTTGCACCTCAACGGTTTCATCGGCTGCGAGGTCGTCGAGATTATCCGGCAGTAGATGTGCTACGTGCTCCGGTTGTGCCGGTGCTCCGATCGTAACTACTGCTTTAATCGCATCTCGTTGTGAGGCGGCGGCAAGTACTGCAGCTCCACCGAAGGAATGTCCGATAAGTAGCTCCGGGGTCATATTATGCTCTGACAGGTAATCAATAAAGCTCAGAAGATCCTCGACATTGGTGGTAAAATTCGTATTGGCAAATTGTCCCTCACTTTCTCCGATACCCGTAAAATCAAAGCGCACCACAGCAATGCCTCGCGAAGCGAGGATACGTGAAATCCGCGTCGATGCATGGCTATTCTTTCCACAGGTAAAACAATGAGCAAATACCGCGTAGGCATGCACCTCGCCATTGGGCGGCCATTCTATGACTCCGGAAAGTGTAAAACCTTGTTTGTTCTCAATCTCGATGTCTTGTGATAGCATAAATACAATTTTAATTTAAAGCTCCTATTGACTCCTTATATATTAAAGCTACGAGGACCTGTCCCACGGCGCGTAGAGTGGATTTATCGATGTGCTCCATGGTGTCATTGCTCGTATGCCAGTATTGAAAAAAGCCTGATTCTGTCGATTGTCTCCTGTCGATAATGTCAATCGTAGGAATTCCTGCAATAGTATTGACGAAATAATGATCGTCGGTAATAGCGCCTACATTCTGTTTTCTGAAGTAATTTCCATATCCCATAGCACTTGCCAGTGACCATACTTTATCGAGGACAGATGGCGCGTATTTCCTGCTGAAAGCCTCGTATTTAAACTGTGCATTTTCTGCACCTACCATATCGAGGAGAATGCCATACATATATTCAGAACCCAGTCGATGTGGATTACGTGACCAATGTTGTGATCCGAGACACCAGCTCATCGGATCTTGCCCGTGGTCCTCACCTTGATCTTCCAGGTCAAAGAAGACGAGATCTATCCCGATATCCACGGGATTGGCCTCGAGGATACGAGCTATTTCCAGCAGAATACCGACGCCACTCGCACCATCATTGGCTGCGGGAACCGGCTTGTTTTTATTTGCTTCTACGGGATCGTGGTCCGACATGAATCGCGAGTCCCAGTGCGTGGTTAATAAAATTCTTCTCTCGGCGTCCTCATTGTAAATTCCTATGATATTATATCCTTGCATACTTTCCCCAAGGTAATTCTCAGCTGTAAATTCTTGTACCTCGGTTTTAAACCCAAAGCTTTTCAACTGTGCAAGGATATAATCTCTGGCTTGTATATGTGCCTCTGTACCGGGAACACGAGCTCCCATTTCTACCTGATCGGCGATGTAAGTATAAGCAGAGTCGCGATTGAAACGCGGTATTTTAATCGTTTTCCGTTCAATGGGCTCACTGCTCGTGCTTGTCTGATTGCTTTTCTTACTTTCAGTGCCGCATGAAAGAAGGAAGCTGAAACCTATCAATACAATGCAGATTCTAAGAATTGTTTTTTTCATAAGTATTTTTCCTATGCGCTCCTGCAATAATAGGCAGGGCAGTTAAATTATTTAAATTCACCGGATCCTATCGCTATATTAGCTTTGTTGCCATTCAGTACCACCTTGACCATCTTTAATGACGATACTGGACTCTTTCAGTCTATCGCGGATCATATCGGCTGTATCCCAGTCCTTCTTCTCTCGCGCTTTCTGTCTGATATCGATGATTAAGCCCATAACATTGTCGAGGGTTCCATCATTCCCACTGCCGGCAATATCATGTAATCCGAGGACATCTTCAACCATGCGTTTCATAAATGCCCGGGTCTTTTCTATGCTCTCTGCAGTAACAGCATCAGGAGAAATCTGCTGATTCTTGATAGAATTCACAATTTTCACTATTTCAAATAGTTCTGCGAGGGCCATCGGTGTATTAAAATCATCCCGCATGTGCGAGATTGCATTATCCATGAGTTGTTCTAGCCTTTCATCAAGATCACCGGCTTCGGGAGCAGCACCTTGAAGCTTAGTCAAGGCTTTCATCCCTTCTATAAGCCGATAAAATCCTTTTTCTGATGCCTGTAGAGCTTCATCACCGATGTCCAATGTCGATCGGTAATGTGTCTGCAGCATAAAAAAGCGAACGATAAGTGGATGATATCCCTTGGAAACGTGTTCACTATTTCCCGTAAATAGTTCTTCAGGGGTAATCGTGTTTCCATCACTTTTGGACATTTTCTTCCCGTTCATAAGCAGCATATTGGCATGAAGCCAATAATGTGCAAGTGCGTGACCGCAAGCGCCTTTATTCTGGGCAATCTCATTTTCATGATGTGGAAATTTTAAATCGTTTCCTCCACCGTGAATATCAAATGTCTCTCCCAGATACTTCGTGCTCATCGCTGAACATTCCAGGTGCCAGCCCGGAAAGCCCATACTCCACGGTGAATCCCATTTCATAATGTGATTTTCATCTGCCTTTATCCACAGAGCAAAGTCCGCCGGATGATTCTTTTCATCTTGTTTATTGAGCTCACGCGTTTCCGCAAATAAGTCCTCAAGTATACGTCCGGAGAGTTTTCCATAATTTTTATAATCGGCAGAATACGCTTTTACGTCAAAATAAATAGAGCCATTTTTCTCGTAGGCATAACCATTATCGAGGATTGCCTTTATCATGTCAATTTGCTCGAGAATATGTCCGGTTGCACGCGGTTCGATTGAGGGTGGCATCGTGTTAAAAAGCCGCATCATATCGTGAAAACCTAGGGTGTATTTCTGTGCTACTTCCATAGGTTCAAGTTGTTCAAGCCGTGCTTTTTTCAGCATCTTGTCTTCACCGGTATCAAGCAAATGCCCTACATCGGTAATATTACGGACGTAACGCACTTTATAACCTTGGTCCAGCAAGAATCGATATATCACATCAAATGAAACAAAGGTCCTACAGTTCCCCAGGTGAACATCGCTATATACCGTCGGTCCACACACATAAAAGCCGACATGCCCTTCTTTTATGGGCTTAAATACCTCTTTTTCTCCACTTAAGGAGTTGTATAACTTAATATCTGCACTCATAAGGGCAAATGTATTATTTATTTAGGAAATTAGGAGGATATAGCACAGGGAATCGACAGCTCAAGCCATGTGATAGGCAATTCTCCTGACTTGAAATCTGCAATCTTGTGATTGAATGCTGCCCCCATAGTCATAATCGTTGACGGAATGCGGCTTTGTCATTTTACCGGCTGGCAAAAAGGCCATGGAGAAAATGCGACTTATGATTTTTCCTTGACAATATATCTTCCATAATCGCTCTGGATATTGTACTTTTGCCTTTTATGAGTACAGACCTATCAGAAGTTAAAACAGCTAAGTTAAAGTATAAATGGAGAGCAGAGTTGCTTTTCTGGGTAATAGTCTTTATAGCTACCGCATTAATCATCTTGCCTGTACAGCTGAATACAATAGGATTCCCCTTCCTCTGGCATAACATTACATTCCTTCTCATTTCTCTGACTTTCTTTCGGTGGATTTTTTTCTGGAAATTTACACCCTATGAACGCAATAAATGGATAATTGCACTCTTGATATGCATACAACCACTTCTTATCTTTATTCTTGTCCGACTAGTCAGTGATTTTCAGATCTATATTGATTATTCAGGCTTATATCAGTTTCTAGGACATCATTCAATGGAAACAGCCAAGGCTCTTTCAGAGTACATCAAGACGGAAATGCTAGGCTTCGGGGTATTTGCAATTATTGCGTCCGCAACCTTGTTTTTCAGGTTGATTTATCAACTGAGAGTGCTGTATAAAACATATTGACAATTATCAGTTATGGATAAATCGCAAGAATTTAATGAGTACCGTACACGGATGAACAACCGAATTATAGGAGCGGGAAATAAAATATTGAACCGAATATGGAGTCTGGATTCCCAGACATTTGCTGAAGGTGCATTGCCGAGAAGAACCAAAGAAATGCTAGGTCTCGTAAGCTCTATGGTGCTCCGCTGCGACGATTGCATAAAATACCATATTGAACAATGCTTCAAGCAAGACATTACAGAAGAAGAACTTCTGGAGGTGATTTCCATCGCCAATCTCGTCGGTGGCACTATCGTCATCCCTCATACGCGTCGCGCTGTAGAATATTGGGATGAATTAAATCACGCTCAGCAAGCTTAAATTCAGTCAATAATCCATCATTAAAACACAGAGAAGAACATGTCCTCTTACCTCGATCAATTAAATAAAGTACAACGACAAGCTGTAACACATATCGACGGCCCTGTCATGGTAATTGCCGGTCCCGGCTCAGGGAAAACACGTGTTCTGACATATCGCATCGCCTATCTCATAGAACAAGGTATTGCCCCGGAATCTATTCTAGCACTTACATTTACCAATAAAGCAGCGGCGGAAATGCGTGAAAGGATTCACGGTGTAACCGGTAGTAAAGCCAATAAGCTCTGGGCGGGTACTTTCCACTCGATATTTGCTCGCATTTTACGTAGGGAAGCAGCCAAAATCGATTACCCAACAAGCTTTACAATCTTCGATACCGCCGACAGTAAAAGCATTATCAAAGACATAATTAAGACCCTTTCTCTCGACGATAAAATATATAAACCCCGCGATATCCTTACCCGTATATCTTCTGCCAAGAGCAATCTGATTACACCGAAACTCTATGCCAAAAATGAAGACCTCCTCGCTCAAGATAAAATGCGCAGAAGGCCTATGTTATACAAGGTGTACAACATGTACATGAAACGATTGCATAGCAATGGCGCCATGGATTTCGATGACCTTCTACTCAATCTGTACCGATTGCTCTATGAGAATAAAGATCAAGTGAAAGAAAAATACCGCCATTTCTTTCAATACATCCTTGTTGACGAGTTCCAGGATACCAATTTCCTGCAATACTCAATTCTCAAGCAACTCATGAAATATGAAGGCAGTCCGGAAAATGTCTGTATCGTCGGTGATGATGCACAATCCATTTATGCTTTCCGTGGCGCAACAATTGAAAATATTCTGCAGTTTCAACGAGACTTTCAAGGGACGACAGTCTATAAGCTTGAACAGAATTATCGGTCCACCGACCATATCGTTCAGGCTGCCAATGAGGTAATAGCCAATAATAAAAAACAGATTAAGAAGAAAATATGGACTGAACAGGGCCAAGGGAATAAAATCCGCCTCATTCAAGCTACCAAGGACACCGAGGAAGCCAATCGGGTCGCCGGTGCCATCATCGAGTATAAAAACCGCTTCCATCTCTCCAATTCCGATATCGCAATCCTCTATCGCACCAATGCTCAATCAAGAGTATTTGAAGAGCAATTGCGGAAACGGAATATCCCCTATCAAGTTATCGGTGGGCTTTCATTCTATCAACGCAAGGAGGTGAAAGACCTCATCGCTTATATGCGTCTCATTGTAAATCCCGCAGATAATGAAGCTTTTAAACGTGTTATTAATACGCCTCGACGTGGTGTAGGAAAGAAAACACTGGAGAAAATTATTTCTATAGCTTCCGCAAATAATACCTCGCTCTTTGACGCTATTCCCTACATTGAGCTCGGAGGAAAGGCCGCCAAGGCTCTGGAAAAGTTCTACCGCTTAATCGTGGGAACGGCAAAATTAAGCAAAGATCTCAATGCATTCGAGGCCCTTGAGCGCATTTATAAAAACTCCGGCCTGGAAAGAATGCTTAAGGAAGAAAAAGATGGCCTTGCAAGAGAACGTCTCGAAAATATTAATGCGCTCCTCGATGGCGCTAGAGACTTTGTAGAAAATGATGAAGTAGAGGGCGACCCCAATTTTGATCGCTCACTTGCATCCTACCTTCAGAATATCGCTTTGCTTACCGATCTCGATAATACCGATGAAGAAGATGAACGCATTACCTTGATGTCCGTCCACGCTGCCAAGGGACTTGAATTTAAAGCTTTATTCATCGTAGGTCTTGAAGAAAATCTCTTCCCGACCTTCCAAGCGATGGATGACCCGACCAATATGGCTGAGGAACGACGCTTGTTTTATGTGGGGATTACACGCGCAGAACAGATACTCACCCTATCATTTGCCCGGAGCAGATATCATCATGGGAAAATGAAATTTAACGATCCGAGTCGCTTTATTTCTGAAATATCTGCTGAACACTTTGAGAATACCTCGACTTTACATGAACCTGCGGCAGGTTACAGTCCGAGAAAGAAGATTATCCCAGCTGCTAGAAAAGGTAAACGCAGCTCTCCCAAGACAACTGTAGATGCACGTAATTTTAAACCTAGTCCTGCGGCAGAAATTGCAGAAGGGCAGACGGTGCTTCACCTGAAATTTGGGACCGGTAAAGTACTTAAAGTCGATGGAAGCAGAGATAAACGCATCGCAACTATATACTTTGAGGACGCTTCACCCGCAGAAAAACGCCTTATGTTAAAATTTGCCAAGCTTAAAATAATCTGATATAAGCGAGCTTAAAGCTCTTTGACGTCGCCCTTTTACCGCAAAATCGTAATTGTGGATTGTCTCTTGAAATGCTTTCCTCGCGCATCTACAAGATCAATTTTATAGTAATAAGTTCCCGGTAATTGTTGTTGATTGTGGAAAGTGCCATCCCAGCCCTTGAATTGTGCTAGTGGTACATTAGATACGCTGTAAACACGAGCGCCCCACCGATCAAATACCTGAAAGGATGCCACAACAAGGTCTTTGCGATTGGTTCCGATAAGCAAGACATCGTTGATCGCATCGCCATTGGGAGAAAAGACATTGGGCATATAAATTCTGATCGCCTCTACGTTTATCTTCACAGCATCGGTATAAACGCAATTCCCATTGCTTAAGACATAGGTGTATGTTGTTGTGGATGTCGGTCTCACAACATTCACAGCACATGTATCACATAGATTGTTTTCAGCGTAGCGATCTGTTTTCCACATATAGGAAAAATTATCCGGGATATGGGGAAGTACCTCAAGAAATAATAGGGCACTATCTCCTTCGACAAGGTTAAAATCACTTGCATTGACTTTTACTTCAATGAATTCCGGCTTTTGGAGATGAATATTCTCTGAAATCTCGCATTTGTTTTTATCGACAATACGGATGAGGTAATTCCCTGCAGCCAATCCATTTAAATCCCGAAGTTCTGCTTCCTCGCTATTAAGAAAATAGGTATATGGTCTTGTTCCACCTGTGAGATTTTCAACCTTGATAAAGCCATCTTCCAGGCCGTAACAAGTAGGATCGCCCGCGCGGAAATCAGCTTGTAGTTCCTCCGGAGCAATGAGCTCAATATCTTTCTGTATGGTGCAGTTATTTCTATCGGTAACAGTAACGGTATAGATGCCTCCGGCAAGATCGGTCAATTGAAGGGAATTTGAATTATCGTAATTCCATGAAATGTTGTACGGACCGGTACCGCCCTTTACACTGATTGCAATCTCGCCATTTGCGGAAGCAAAACAAAGGGGATTCTTCTGTGTAAGCACATCAATGATAAGCGGTTCAGGCTCCTCGACAGTAATATTGGACTTGAGTTTCTTTCCCTGGCTATCTGTAATGACAAAATCATACTGGCCTGCAGGAAGGTTATTGACGGTGGAACCGTACTTGTTGAGAGTCGGCCAGAAAATTGTATATGGTGGAAGGCCTCCGATTACTGTAATCTTAATCGACCCGGTACTTTCGCCCGCACATAACACGGGACTCGGCGTAATCTGATAAGTAAGTTTCTTTAAGACGGTAAAAGTGTCTATTGCTGCACAAGAATACTTGTCTTTGACATGCACGATATACTCTCCATCGGCCAAATTCTGAATATCCTGTGTCGTCGCGCTATTGCTCCAGCTATAGCTATATGGTTTAATACCGCCATTGACAGTCAGGTCTATTGAACCATTATTGGTCGTATAGTCGGAATTCACAACTGTTCCCGACAGTGTTATCTGCGGGGAATAATTAACGACCACTGTATCTTTACCTTCACAACCGTTGCCTTTCTTTACCGTAACAGAATATGTTCCGGCTGTAGAGACTACGATTGAAGGGCTTGTTTCTCCGGTGCTCCATGCATAGGATAAATAATTGGGACCTGCATCGAGTGTTATGCTGTCTTCGCCACAGATTGTAGTCGGTCCACTTATGGCAAATGAAGTCGAGTTTTCATCGATATGAATGGATCCCGATTGTGCACAGTGTCCGGTTCCGCTTGAAATTACAACGCTGTAATCACCGCTTTTCCCTACGGCATCACCAAGAAATAAGGTAGGAGCAAATTCACCTACAATAGCTACTCCATCTCTATACCACTGATATGCTACGGGGACATTCACCGGAGGGGCTTTAAGTTTCAGTGAAGCATCACAGGTGCTCCCTATCTTAGTAGGTGCACCGAAGGTAAATGCTGATGATTTACTTAGAATAAGATTGTCGATAAATACGTAATCTCCGATCTGATCGGTGTCTGTTATTGTTGTGCATTCACCACCCAGCATTATTGCCTGGTACGATTTTAAGGGCGTAAAATCCATGGAGGCACGTACCCAGCCTACCGGATCTTCTCTATGGACGGTTATTTTCTTGATTAATTCCCATTCCGGATACTTCTTAGTGATGCATTCCATCGTCTTTTTAGGGAAATTGGCCTTTTTGTCCAAGCCATACAATGCAATTGTAACTTTATCCGGAGTTTCCACAAATCCGGCTTGCGGGTCCGGCGTCCCAAAACCTACAGAAAGCTCTAGTGTGTATGTTGTATCTTGTTCAAGTGGACTTAAGAGATTGGTGCCGAGGTAATCCTGATTGGTAAAGGGGTCAATATTTTTATCATTGGGAATAATGTACTTGGCGACTATGATGCCTGCACAAGCATCGCCATCTGGAAATGGTAGTGGCGGCGTTGCGATACCTGCTCCCATATAACCTCCTTGATAATAATAATCCGTTGTAGCCATCGTCGCTTGCCTCCAGTGCTTGGCGCTATCGAGTTGACTAGCTTGCGTAGGAATACCTTTCATTTCTTCAAATGAAGGATTGGGGATTATCGAGCTGACGTAAAATGAATTTACTCCATCACACTGGCAATCATCATCTTGAAAGTCAATAAGACCATCATTATCATCATCTATGCCATTGTCGCATATTTCTTGAGCAATGGCCGGTACCGTAGCTATTAATAGCACTATAATACCTATATATCTCTTGACTTTATCAATTCCTAGCTGCATACGTTCCATTGCTTCTGAATCTTCATAAGTACAACTTCATAAACTATACCGAATTTTCATTCCATCCGATTTTTCCCGAGAGAAAAGGATTAGGACTTCTCCCGGCATGCAAAAATATAAAATTAATTGCAGATATATCGAAAAATATGCTTTTTCCTCTATAAGAACAGTTTCTTCTACTTTCTGCTGCTTTTTCTATGGTCTTATATCCACTTTACACATCAGATTCATGAACAAATTTAATCAATTTGCACATATATTTTCAACGGATTGTTTAAAGCGCCCTATTGTGCTAGTGGGGTTTTCTTCTGTCTTTATTCACCTTCTCAATAAAATGATAAGATTATGCGTGCTGCTCATATTTCACTGGTCGATAAAAAAGGACAGGAAATCCACTTAAGCTCGTTTTTGCACACTTACCCGTCTTTTCATTGAAAGGGAAAGGAACTGAACCTCTTATTATAGGGCAAAGGGGGCAAAAGCTGAATTGTGTCGGGCTTCTCCATTGCTTTTTCCATCCTCTATTCTAGTAAGCGAGCTCCGCTAATGGTCTCTCCCGGACTTCCTGCTTAGGACTCCGATCTCGTCGGACTATTCCCTATTCATATCTTAGAGATTCAATGGGATCGAGTCGAGCCGCTTTAATGGCAGGATAAAGTCCGGATACGATGCCGGTACCGATACAGAGAAAAAGTGCTACCAAAATCCAATTCCACGGAATGATAAAATTTCCTCCGGTCAGATAGCTTACTCCATTACCGGCAAAAATGCCCAGGATAATCCCCAGAAAGCCACCGAATAACGATATAATTACTGCTTCTGTGAGGAATTGGGTACGGATATTCAAGCTTGTGGCTCCTATCGCCTTAATTATACCTATTTCCCTTGTCCGTTCTGTGACGGAAACAAGCATAATATTCATAAGTCCGATTGCAGCGCCCAGCATAGTAACGATACCGATAATTATCGCGCCTGCCCTCAGTTTAACGGTATTTTCTTTAATAATGTCAATAATTGCATTATTGGTGGCGATATCAAAGTCATTTTTTTCTTTAACTTTCAGCCTTCTGACTGAGCGCATGACTCCGGTTGCTTGGGAGATACCGGATTTCATAAATTCAGCGCCTGGCAATTTAACTTGAATACCGAATTCGGTATTTGCGGAAGCATATAATTGTTTACCCAGGTAGAGCGGGATCATTACAGAGCGACCTGCATTTCTATTCATACTTGACCCGCGTTTCTCGAGAATTCCTACAACACGCATCTTATAGCTATTTATCCCTATCGTTTTCCCCAGGGCATTCTCAGGATTTTTAAAGAGTTCATCAGCGAGTTCCTGTCCTATAACGGAAATGCGCATCGTGGAAAGTGCTTCATCTGCGCTGAAAAAGCGGCCGTAAGCAATCTGATTTCCGCTCGTGAGCAAGTAATTTTCATCAACAGCATAGACTTGTGTAGTGGGATTGGTTTCGATATCCTTATGATGGATAGTAGCACGGCCGGTACACTGGAATGAAACTGACACCGTAGAGGGAAAACGGTAACGCTCCTTGAACTCCAGTGCTTGTCGATAATTTATGATTTCTGCAGCTTTCTGCACCTTGCCATCTTGTGTACTTTCAAATTCCGCGTCCGATCTTTCGATGCTGAAACTATTTGCCCCAAGGCTGGAGAAATTACTACTCATAGAATAAATAATGGAATCTATCGCAGTGAGTATGCCGACAAGTGCCATTATCCCAAATGCAATTATCATTAAAGTGAGAAATGCACGGAGCATATTCCCCTTGATGGATAATAAAGCAAGTTTTATGTTTTCTAGTAAGTTCATAAGCTGTTAAACAAGGAGCAATATAAAGTATTCAGAATTGATGTGGAAGATTATTCGACAAGTTTACTTGCCTGGTCTATCAGCATCACTGAAATTGTCGGATATTCAGTTCCGGCAAGTAAATCTCAGTTATTTCTTTCCTTTAATTTATGTAATTCTTCCTCGGGTTCTACGTGAATTAAAATGTCACCGATACGGGGAATGCCATCTTGTAATCTATCCCGCAATTCATGTGCAATCCGATGCCCTTCACGGACGCTTTTATTCCCTCGGACAATAATATGCAGATCAACATAAAATCGCATGCCCATTTTCCGGATATAACACTTTTCCGTTGCTAGAATCCCGTCCACCATCAGCGCCTCTTTCCTTATCTGCGATTCAAGCTCCGGATAGCTCTGTTCATCCATAATTTCCTTAAATGTCGGCATAAAAAGCCTATATGCATTATATATGATGATACAGGCTGCAGCAATGGCTGCAATTTCATCTGCAGCCGCATATTTCTCGCCCCATATCACTGCAGTTCCCACTCCGATTAATGCCGCTAGGGAGCTTATCGCATCGCTCCGATGGTGCTCCGCATCCGCCATAAGTGAAGTACTGCCGAGTTTACGCGCATAAAATCTACTAAATCGAAAAAAGGCTTCTTTGGTCAGAATCACAGCGAGAAGAATATATAGAGTGTAAGCAGCCGGTACTACCTGTTCCTGTAAAAGATTTTCAATACTGTTAAAGATGATGATTCCAGCTGATACTAGCAAAAAACCCACTAACGCAAATGTCGTGACAGACTCAATCCTCCCATGCCCATAAGGGTGTTCCTTATCCGGCGGTTTATGTGCATAGCGCAGGCCGGCATATACCATAATTGAACCCAATACATCTCCCGTGGACTCTATGGCATCCGCAATAAGCGCGGAACTACTTCCCAAGAATCCCGCAATCCCCTTTATCGCAGCCAGTATGGCATTGAATATAATCGTCATAAAAATCCAGCGCGTCGATGATTGTGCAATCCTCTCTCTGGAATCCCTTTCACCCGTATTTCTATCCTGCTTATGTGCCATACCTTTGCTTCTCCGGCTTCATCATGTCCATTTATACTTAGCTTACGCAAATATCCTGCCGCCTCCGTTCAATAGCTCCAATATTAAAACGCTTATAAATCTTCATAGTTCCACTCCTTCTCTCTGATTATACGGTCAATTATGTCAACATTTTCTTCTCATCTTCATTATATCTTAGCAATGCTACGCAAATTATTCATATTGCCTATAAGATTCTATCAATCAGCAATCTCCCCATTGCTCGGACCGTCCTGTCGCTTTACCCCGACATGCTCTCAATACGCCTTGGAGGCGATCCAAGAATGGGGCATTTTTAAAGGCACATACCTCGCCACTAAACGCATCCTCAAGTGCCATCCTTGGGGGCCACATGGACATGACCCTGTTCCACTGAAATCGGATAAGAAACAGCAAGGTGAATAGCTAGGGATATTACCCAATACGTACAATAATTCTCGGCCTGCTTATTCTTCTTCATCGAGAAGTGGTGTCTGCAACAAGTCCCACAACATATCCTTCAGCTTAGACAGTCCTGTTTCAGCAACTGCGGAAATGAAGATATAAGGCACCTCAAACTCAAATTCACTAGATAGCATATCCTTTAATTCATCATCGACAAGATCGTATTTGCTGATTGCTATCATCCGTTTCTTGTCGAGGAGTTCCGGATTAAATTTTTCTAGTTCACTGAGCAAGACTTTATATTCATTGTTAATATCGTCCGTATCGGCCGGAATAACAAAGAGAAGTACGGAGTTACGCTCGATATGCCGTAAAAAGCGATGTCCTAGTCCTTTCCCTTTATGTGCGCCTTCGATAATTCCGGGGATATCCGCCATAACAAATGATTGTCCGTCTCTGTATTGCACCATTCCTAGTTGTGGCCTCAAGGTAGTAAATGGATAGTTTCCTATTTTGGGCTTAGCCGCAGATAAGACAGAAATAAGGGTAGATTTACCGGCATTGGGGAAGCCGACCAGGCCGACATCCGCCAGAAGTTTTAATTCGATGATTTTCCATTCTGTTTTTCCCGGTTCACCTGGTTGAGAGTATCGTGGAGCTTGATTGGTTGAAGATTTAAAATGTGTATTTCCCAATCCTCCGCGGCCACCTTTGAGAAGGATGCACTGCTGGCCATGACTGACTATTTCGCATTCAATTTCACCGCTTTCTACATCGCGCGCAACAGTTCCGAGTGGCACTTTTAAAATAACATCATCACCATCGGCTCCTGTCTTATTGTTACTACCGCCATTTTCACCACTGCCGGCGATAACATGCTTGGTATATTTCAGTCCAAGTAAAGTCCATATATTCTCATCACCTTGAAGTATTATATCTCCACCTCGGCCGCCATCTCCGCCATCAGGACCGCCACGCGGTATAAATCGAGCTCTATGAAAATGAGAAGATCCGGCTCCTCCTTTACCTGATCTACAACATATCTTTACATAATCAACAAAGTTTTCTGAAGCCATAATAGGAATTACAATGTGTGTTTATTCTTCTTCATTAAGGCAGCTTGATAAACGCTCGTGTATTTCCTGGATGGACCCCATGCCATCTATGGTAAATGCCTTATTTCTCTCCGCATAATACTCATAAACAGGTTTTGTCGTATTTTTATATACATCGATGCGATTGAGAATAATAGATTCATCGAGGTCGTCAGCCCTGCCGGATGTTTTTCCTCTATTCTTAATTCTCGCTATAATCTCTTCATCAGTAACATTCAATGCAAGAAGCTTAAATATTTCCGTGTCGATCTCAGCCAGGAGTTTGTCCAGTGCTTCGGCTTGCTCGATATTCCGTGGAAAGCCGTCAAAGATAAAGCCGCGTGCATCGGGATTCTGTTGTACTTTATTCCGGAGCATACCGACAGTAACTTCATCGGGAACTAACTCTCCCTTGGCAATATAATCTTTGGCCAATTTTCCTAAGCGAGTATTCTCTTTCATCTCAGACCGGAAGAGATCTCCTGTTGAAATATGCAGGAGATTAAACCTTTCCTCCAGCATCGCTGCTTGTGTCCCTTTACCAGATCCCGGAGGTCCAAATAATATAATATTTTTCATCTATTTCAATGTTTACGTATTTCTATCTTATCTACTGACTACAATAATACAGATTATTTATCAGATATCGCAACTTTGGGCTCAGCCGTGCCTATAATGTTGACAGCATACAGTATACGTGACCTCCAATATCTTGATTTTAAGACATCTTGTATCATTACTCCCCTTGATGAAGAAGCATGAATGACATAAAGTTCATGATTTTTATTGGACACTATGATCCCTACATGCTGAATATGCCTTCCCTTGCCAAAGAAGATTAAATCTCCTTTCTGTGCATCTTTGATCTTTATCCGTTTTCCCTGCCTGGATTGAAATCGGGTGGTACGAGCTAGCTCTACTCCTACGTCCCGCATACAATACTGAGTAAAACCACTGCAATCAAATCTCCCAGGACCGTCTCCTCCGTATTTGTATGGTGTTCCTAGATATTTTTTTGCCTCTTCTATTACCTCAAAACGTGCTTTGACTTCTATACTTCTGCTATCATTTGCGGAAGCTAATGCCTTCTCTGGAAGCCCTTCATTATTCTTGAGGATTTCTTCTCCATCCGTATTATCTGTACCGGAAACAAAGCTCTCTTCTGCATTTCCTATCTCATCCTCCTGAATAAGCCATGCGTCTTGCGACTCCTCCCGAGCAATCTCGCCTTGCGTCATCCTGCTCCGATTAAGCGTGTAATCAATGCCCTTCCGCTGTACAGAACAAGCTGAAAATAAGGTAATTATTATGAGACCAAGCAGCGTATTTTTACTCATAAGCGTCTATTAAATGAATTCAACTCGTAAAACTAGAGTGATGACTGGTTTTATGTAAATTCAAGGACATGATAGACAGTTCATAGCCTTCTTCTTTCTTATCGAAGGCTATGCCCTGTCTTTTTTCCAATTTTGGCACAAATTATGAAATTTTATAATATATTCATAATTCATCTTCAATTACATAGCTATCTTTATCGATGAGAAAAGGGTGAGACTCCCTGAATTTCAATAGTTTATCGTGGTTCAGACTAGCCTGAATTATTCCCGTGGCATCACCTCTTTCAGCAATTGTTCTGCCACGATAATCGAGAAGCATGGAATTTCCCCCATAATATAAATTATTTCCATCGGTACCTATGCGATTCAATCCGAGGATATAGGCTTGGTTTTCTATTCCTCTAGCTTGAAGCAAATGTTGCCAGGCATATTTACGCACTGCGGGCCAGCAGGCTACATTCAGAAGCAAATCATAATTTTCCACGTTCCGCGACCATACCGGAAACCGAAGGTCATAACAGATGCTGAGAAATATCTTCCAGCCTTTATATTCAATAATTTTACGTTTATTCCCCGCTGAAAAGTGCTTGTGCTCTTCTCCCATTGAGAATAAATGCCGCTTATCGTAGTGATGATGTCTTCCACTCGGCTCTACAAAATACCCTCTGTTAAAATACTCTCTATCTTCTTGTACAATGACGCTTCCATAAAGGGCAATTCCCGTTTCACCGGCAATTTCTTTCATCCAATGCAAGCAATGATTATCATCGTCAGAACATTCTTTAACATTCATCGTGAATCCAGTGCTAAACATTTCAGGTAAAGCAATCAAATCAATAGGTGTATTCATGGACCTTATTATATCCTCGAGATAGGCCAAGTTCTCCTCAGGATCTTCCCATGCAATATCGTATTGGATAGCAGCTATATTCAAATCTTTCATAGGTCACATTTATTTTCATTTTTTCAATCGGATAGGAGAATCACAAGATACATAAAATATGGCTGGACATCAATAAGCTTAATTCTCTGTTGTATGTTTAAATCGCTTGTATGTTTAAAATAGCTAAGCAAAATCTTCAGAGCTGGCTGTTGCTTGGTCACAATGGCATAAGATCTCTGTATTTCTATGTTTCTAGATTTCTTTTTGACTTATATGACTTCGGTAAAGCTTATTTCTATCACAGTTTCAATTCATATACTGCACACTATTGTCAAATACTAGATATGACTTGACCGATTCAAATCAATAATTTTTCACTGAATTCATAGAGAAATCGCAACATTCAGGGAGTGCTATACTTTCATATAATTGAAATATGTTCAGAAATCGCGTCATACAGATATTACTTTCCCCCTTTTCTCTATTGTACGGAATAGGTGTTTCTATCCGGAATTTCTTATATTCCGTGAAGCTCTTAAAAGCAGTTAAATTTTCTGTTCCTACAATCTCTATCGGAAATATTACCGTAGGGGGAACGGGAAAAACTCCCCACATAGAATATCTTATCCGGCTTCTCCAAGATTACATCAACGTAGGGACCATGAGTCGTGGATATGGGCGGAAAACCAGCGGATTTAAGATGGTACAACGCACTTCAACAGCCAGGGAAGTAGGAGATGAACCGCTACAATTCAAACTAAAATTTCCGCACCTTCCGGTTTCTGTTGCTGAAAGTAGAGCATTGGGCATTCCCGATCTTCTCGGAAGAAATCCACAGATAAATACCATTCTTCTCGATGATGCTTTTCAGCACTTATCCGTAACTCCGCATATTAATATCCTTTTAACTACCTACGAGAGGCCTTATTTTAAAGATTTTTTAATGCCTAGCGGCAGATTGAGGGAATGGCCCTCAGGAGCGATGAGGGCCGACGCTATTATCCTCACAAAGTGTCCCCGGGATATGACGCGAGAAGAACGAGAGAAATGGATTGAAGAAATTGATCCCACGCCGAGTCAGTCGGTCTTTTTCTCAACGATGATTTATGGCAATCCTTACTCTTTTTTCAATAGTCAAGAAAGAATAAGCTTAGAATCATTGGATGGGGTCGTCTTATTGACAGCAATTGCCGATAGCAATAAGCTTGAGCAACGCATCCGAGAAAATGTCGATACAACACTGGTTATGGAATTTGAGGATCATCATTATTTTACTTCCTATGAAGTCACCAGGGCAATCAATAATTTCAAGTCCTTAGAAGCTGATAATAAGGTTCTCCTGACAACAGAAAAGGATGCAATGCGGCTTATTCCATTCAGGAATGAACTGAGAAAAAATAATGTTCCTGTATTCCTTTTGCCTATTCAAGTCAAGTTTCTCTTTCAAGAAATACATAACTTTGACGATTATATTAAATCAGAATTATTGAAAATCAAGGTATGAAGAGACTCTATCTTCTTTTATGTATCATTTATGCTGGAATTGAGCTTCATGCACAATCTATCGATGTCGGTTTAACGGATTATGCTTCATATCTCTATGAAAGGCAGCTCATTCTCAATGGAAAAAGCGATGCGGCTTTTCTCAATCTGCAGCCTTATGACCGGCTCACTATGGCGAGGAATACGGCAGAGATGTCCACGGACTCTCCCAATCCCGAGCTCGCGTATATCCTGGATGAAAATGAGATGTTCCTCTACAAATTTGCGAAAGCTAATAAGGATTCTTCCGGATTCACAAGGCTACACAATGGAAAAACATACTTCCGACAGAGTAAAAGGCCTTTCCTGCGATATTTCTACCGGACACCGGCACAATTTTTTCAAGTTGATGCCACGATAAATGAACGCAATTATAGACTGCGCATTAATCCTATCGCACACTTTGCTATCGGTCCGGAAAAAGGGAAAGAATGGGTGTTTATCAATCAGCGCGGCATACAAGTCGATGTGGGGATAGCGGGAAAACTATATATAACAAGCAATATCATCGAGTCTCAAGCGCATTTTCCATCCTATGTCGCACACTATATCAGGAAATATAAGGCAATACCGGGCAATGGCTTTTATAAGCGGTATAAATCCTCGGTATTTGATGGTGCAAGTGGATATGACTTTATGAACAGCACAGCCAAGATAGGCTTTAATATCATCCCGAAAATAGGGCTGGAATTTGGCTACGGGAAGAATAAAATCGGTTACGGAATACGGTCACTTGCGCTCTCCGACTTTGCCGATAATTATCTCTATCTGCGGCTGCGCACACATATCGGGAGATTCATTTATCAGAATATCTTCGGAGAAATATTTGCTATGAACGGCCGGCAGATTAAGGGCTCAACCATCGTACCTAAGAAATACTTCGCTACGCATTATCTGGGTGTCAAGGCACTGGACAATCTGCAGGTCGGCATATTTGAGACGGTAGTTTTTTCTCGGAGCAGGGGATTTGAACTGCAATATCTCAACCCGGTGATTTTATACAGGACCATTGAAGGTGCGCTGGGAAGTCCGGACAATATGATAATGGGAATCGATGCGCGCTGGGATATTGCTCAACGCTATTCACTTTATGGGCAGCTCGTTCTCGATGAATTTAAGGCGACGGAATTGATCTTCGGCAATAATCACTGGTGGGCAAATAAATATGCCTTTCAAGTCGGGCTTAAGGCCTTTGATTTATTAGGTATTCATCAGCTTGACGCAAATGTCGAAATGAACTTTATACGACCCTTTATGTATGCTCACAAAGATTCTTCTTCTACCTGGTTGCACGGCAATCAATCGCTGGCTCATCCCCGCGGAGCCAATCTCCGTGAATTCCTCTTCAATATCCGCTATCGTCCTTCTATAAATTGGGATATTTCCATCACCGGAATGGCATTTTCTCAGGGAATAAGCCCCAAAGGTGAAAATTATGGTGATGATCCGCGCGTTTCTTATAATACGCGTTCCCATGATCACGGAAATGTCCTTCTCCAGGGAATCAGAGATGATATTTTTCTTTTCAGGACTCGGATCAGCTATATGCTATGGCATGGAGCATTTATCGATCTCATTGGACAGACAAGAAATAGTTCTATAGAAGGCAGGAGTACGTATATTTCACTCGGCTTTAGATGGAATGCCTCTATGCGTTCCTTCCTGTATTGATAAAACAGAAATACAGAGCTTCCATATAAAATCCGTTTAAAACAGTATCGATTCATTGCGCATCTCAATCTCAGAAGGCCGGGAACTGAAGTAACAGACCATGATTTCCACAGATGTACAAGGTATCTCTTAAGCGATAGACATCATTGAGGACTTTATCCTCAGAGATATGATAGGTAGTCCAGTGTTCACCGCCATCAAGCGTTGTCTTTATTGTACCGCGATCTCCTACGAGATATGCAATATCATGCGTAAAAAAATACATGGCATTAAAACGGCTATTGACACTTCTACCATGGATTTTATCCCAGACATAATCGCCCACTTTGCTCCTATAAACAACGCCCTTGTTATTCATGACATAAAGCCAGTTGCCCAATACCTGAATGGCATTAAAAATCCCCTTCCCCGGAGTAATATCTCGCCAGGCCGTGATTGCTTTATTGGAAACATATAATTTTCCATATCCACCCACAATCAGTCTGGATTGCGGAGTAATAGCCACAGAAGTCGGGAAAAACTCCAGGGTATCGGAGATCAATTCCCACTCATTTAATCCTAGCCCTTTTACCTTGAAAATCTGCGTGCCTACATCATGCCTGCCGCCCACGGCGAGGATACTGTTCTCTCGAGGAAAAAGGCCTATAAAAGTGTCCCAGATTACCGGCGAGGCAGTATGCCATATACTGTCTTGTTTAAAATGTCTATAGCCCGTCATTCCCGTTGCGTAAATCGCAGAATCTCCTTCACCGAAGCATAGGACTCGACTTCCTTCACTTTCTTCTACAATCTTCCAGCCTTCACTTGTCAATTGAGCAATTGCAGCTGTTTCCCATGTTTCACCACCACCGGCATAAAGTGTCCCATCTCGAGACTCATAGAAACAAGACCACTGATAATCCTCTCCGGACAGCTTATAATTATTATCACTTAATCGTAGTTCATTGCGGCATGCACTCAGAAATAGTACAGCTATCCACAAGTGAATCAGTACAAGTTTATTCCTTGATACCTTGAAGCGACAATGGGAAAATTGCTGAAGCATTATGGCTGAAATTCACTTTAAATGTCTTTGGCGCGGTGTAATTCCGTGTGAAAGATAAGAAAAAAGCCAATAATTCATTAGTTGCCATCGACTTTGATTTCCCTTTGGGATAAAATGCTAGATAATCTATCGTTCCATCGGCGTTCCAGTACACATTGAGATGTAACTTCAGACTCGTTAAGTCCACGTTCACGATCTCTGCATACTTTTCCATTTTCTTCAACATATCTATCCATATCGCATAGGCCTCCTCCATATCGTAATTGCAGACCTGGAGCAATGACTTAGGATACTCGCTACGCAATTCATCATATTGAGCTTGGTATTGTCCGAGAATAAATACCGGTGGCAATTCTTTCGTGGTAGCATCCGCTTGCGCAAATGTCGGGCTTGATGCACCCAATAGATTACATAATAGCACTAGAAATATTATTGTCCTCTTCATATTATACTTTTTAATAATGCGTAAAGATAATACTATTCAATTCAAATCCCATATTTCACGTATTTCTTATACATAAACGGCGTTTTTCATAGATTATGTCTAATTATTCTTATTCAACCACATAGTTTTCTATAAAAGCTAGGCATTGTAGCCTGCGACTTGCCTTACAAGCTACGACTTGTACACCTTAGAACTTGCGATTCCACCGAAGTCGGCCCTCATCACACACTCAACCACTCTTTATTTTCCGCCTTTTCTTGCTGATGTGAAAAAAGCGGATAAGGAGTAGTGTTGCAGAAGTACTCAAGCCAATAACAAAGCCCAACCATATTCCGCTACTCTGCATATCAAGTCGGAAAGCCAGATAATATCCTGCCGGAATTCCTATTCCCCAATATGCAAGTGCCACAATAATCGTAGGGATATTCACATCTTGAATCCCACGTAAGAGGCCGACTGCAATAGCCTGCACGCTATCGGAAATCTGAAAAATCGAAGCGTACATAAGGAGAATCGAAGCATAAAGGACAACGCGTGCTTCATCATTGAACAGATAAGGCAGTTGTCCTTTAAATAAGATAAAAAATAAGGCCATAAGGCTTCCATATACAGTACCCATAAACAAGATATTACGTCCTATGCTACGCACAATACCCCATTCTCGACGTCCGTAAGCTTGACCTACGCGTATGCTTCCTGCTGCGGATAATCCGAGTGAAACCATAAAGGTCAGGGCTGCATAATTAATGGCAATCTGATGAGCAGCTTGCTGTTGTGCTCCGATCCAGCCTACCATTATACCACTGAAAGCAAATGCTCCCGATTCCATGCTATATTGCAATCCACTGGGAATACCTATGCGAATTATCTCTTTTATCTGATCAAATTTTATGCGGAGTTGGTCGCCGAGACATTTGCGGAAGCGGGCGTATTTCCTATGCGTAAAAACAAGCCATGTCAACACCATAAGGATAACAATTCTGCTCACGAGCGTTCCTATTCCGGCACCGGTCAATTCCATCCGTGGCGCTCCCCACTTCCCAAAGATAAACATGTAATTCACAAGCACATTCAAGGGGACGGCAAGGACAGAAACCAGCATAGGCGTCCAGGTATATTCCAGCCCTTCTGAAAAATTTTTCACCACCATAAAGAGGATAAATGGGATCATACTCCAGCCCATGATTTCAAGATATGGTTGAGCAATTTCCGCAACTGCTTTGTCCTGGCCTAGCATAAAAACCACCTCTGAATTGTAGTGAATTGCTACAGCTAGCATAATTGCCCAGATTACAGCTACCCATAGGCCGTTGTACAGCAATTGAAGAGGTTTATTTTCCTTTCCTTCGCCGATAGCATTGGAGACGAGTGGCCCTATCGCCATCGATAAACCAAAACCAAATACAGTAGGCACAGCCAGGACACTATTCACCAGCGAGGCAGCTGCTAGTTGGGTTGAATGTATGCTTCCCACCATTGCACTGTCAATAACACCGAGTAGTGTCTGTACGAGATTCCCTATGATGATGGGATATGCAATACGCCATGATTTTAACATGTCCTTCCACATGGCTGTAAATGTAGAAAAGCATCCTATGAATTCTATTCTTTTAATCTACTTTAATCACAATTATTCAGGAAATTTTATAGTTTTCTCTCCTTGCAAGCCGATTATCTGTACCTCAGCAACTTGTAAAATAGCTAGCGCTTTAGCCCTACTGTACATGCTTCATTTTACTCATCGCCTAAAAGGTGCGTGATTATTCTCCCTTGCCTCATTTGAGCCTATTTCTGATGGGAATTTGTTATATCTGGAATAAAACCTTAAATTGTAGCTCTATAAAGGATAAACTACCGATTTTAAAGCTTAATGCCCAAGACATGCATTGCTTCAAGGGCGTGGGCGATTGAAATGACCTAAAATTTTATACAGATGAACTTAATTGCATCGATCCTCAGAAAATCGCTGAAAGTTATATCCGTAATGGCATTGGGATTTTTTCTCACTATCGGGAATAACACTGTTGAAGCACAACTCGTATCAGCGTCATTTTTAAAATACATACCGACAGAAAATATGCCTTCGATTCCGGGGGTAAACAAGGAATATGACGTTAAAACATATCGGCTCATTTATCTTTCCCCGGGCATTGACGGTGATACCGTAAAGGCTTCGGGACTCATTGCAGTGCCGGTACCCACTTCTTGTGATAGTTTTCCGATGGCAGTGTATTGTCATGGGACAATTCTCGAGCAATATGATGTTCCATCTTATGGAAGTGGGGAAGCCTTGATTGCCACCTTATTTGCTTCTTCCGGATTTATCACCATTGCTCCCGATTACCTGGGGCTGGGAATCGGTAAGGGAATTCACCCCTATCTCCACGCAGAAACTGAAGCGAGTGCAAGTATCGATCTCATCCGTGCTGCACGTGATTTCATAGAAGAATCACAAGAGGCCAATGCCAATGGACAGACATTTGTAACAGGCTATTCTCAAGGTGGGCATGCCGCCATGGCAACTTTAAAATATGCACAAGATCTCGGATTACTCGACACACTGGGAATAGTAGCCGGTGCTCCCTGTAGCGGCCCGTATAACATTACCGAATATCAGATGAAGCCTATGATTCTCTATGATGCTCCTTACCGTTATATGGGCTATGCTGTCTATATTATTATGAGCTATGAAGCCGCATATAACAACTTATACGACTCACTCAATACGGTTTTCAAACAACAATATATCGATGATATCAAACTTTATTTTGACGGAAGTCAAGATGAATATTCAATGGGGGTTGCAAGCGATGCATTGCCCCCTTATATTAAAAATCTCCTCACGACTGAATTTTATAATGCTATCAAGCACAATCCGGATCATCCGATGTGGATCGATGTGGCTGACAATGACCTTTATGACTGGAAACCTCAGTTTCCATTGAGGATGTTTTATTGTGATGGAGATAGCCAGGTAAATTATAAAAACAGTACAACTACAGCTGATACCATGACTGCCAATGGCGCCGAAAATGTTAAGGCGATTAATGTGTTTCCCGGTGCCGATCACAGCCCTTGTTCTTTTCCCGCATTGAAGAGTGCATTAAACTTCTTTAAATCTCTGGCGGATACATGTACAACCGTTGCAGTACAAGATGCACAATTATTCAGCGTCTATTTATCTCCCAATCCTGCATTTGACAGGCTTACTGTCCTTTCTTCTGAAAAGATTGCACATATTACGGTGTACAATCTGGCCGGACATAAAATAGACATTACAAGCCCGATTTACCGTGGGAATAAAGCCACTTTATCACTCAGTGCTCTTCCTCCAGGTATTAATTTCATCCACATTGTAACTGCTGATGGCTCCAAAATAGTGCGGAAACTTGCGAAGGTTTAAATAATGCTCATATCAATAAAAAGGTGTTTAAAGGCCTGCAATATATTTGCCGACTGTCATTCCCGTAAAGATACAGCCGCCGAGAAAAGTCCCCTCGAGACTACGGTAACCATGCATACCACCGCCACCGAAACCGGCAGCCTCGCCGACCGCATAGAGATTGGGGATGAGTTCCCCACCACTATCAAATGCCTGTCCATTGAGATTGGTCTGAATGCCACCCAGCGTTTTCCGTGTTAATATATTCAAGCGCACAGCAATCAGCGGCCCATTCTTGGGGTCGAGAATCTTATGCGGCGGCGCCACACGCGACAACTTATCTCCGATATATTTCCGCGTACTCCGCATATAATTAATCTGCGTATCCTTGCTGAATTTATTGTCCAGTTCCCGATCTCTCGCACGTATCGTCTCCTCTATTTCCTCGTAATCCAAGAGTTCATTTTCCGCGAGTTCATTCATCCTTTTTACGAGCTTACGCAAATCCTTTTCTACGATAAAATCTTCTCCTTTTTCCTTAAAAGCCTCAACCGGCGCTGTCGCATCTTTCCCAAATAATCGTCCCAATATCTGCATGTAGTCTCGCTCTGTAAGATCGGGGTTCTGTTCTGAGCCGGAGAGTGCAAATTCCTTCTTAATAATCTTCTGCGTAAGGATAAACCAGGAATATTCATATCCCGTTCCCAGAATATACTCTAGTGTACCGAGTGTATCAAATCCCGGCAAATATGGCGCCGGTAATCGCTTTCCGGTAGCATCCAGCCATATTGAAGACGGTCCGGGAAGGATACGTATTCCGTGATCGGACCAGATGGGAGCCCAGTTCTTAATCCCCTCGACATACTGCCACATCCGGTCTTTATTTATCAGCTTTATTCCGGCGTTTTCTGCTGTTTCTACCATCTTCCCATCGACATAATCCGGTACACCGCTTATCATATTTTCCGGAATTTTTCCCATGCGAGCAGGCCAATTTTTCTTGACGAGATCGAGATTGGCGCCGATTCCGCCCGATGCAATAACGATATTTTCAGCTTTCAACTCAAATTCATCAATAATATCCCGATTACTCTTCTCGCCCCGTGGTTTATCGTCAGGAGCGAGTATATTTCCCCGTACACCGACAATTTTTTCTTCTTCTTTGATAAATCCTGTAACCTGATGCCTGAATAAAAATTTTAATAAGCCTTTTTTCTGCGCCTCATAAGCCTTGTCAACAAATGGCTTTACAACACCGGGACCTGTGCCCCAGGTAATATGAAATCGAGGAACTGAATTTCCATGACCATCTGCCGATCCGTCACCGCGTTCTGCCCAGCCGACAATAGGAAAAAAAGACATCCCCATCGAGCGTACATAGTCGTACTTCTCCTCGCTCGCAAACTTTAAATATGCTTCCGCCCATTTGCGTGGCCAGTAGTCTTCATCCCTTTCAAATCCCGCAGTGCCTTCCCAATCCTGTGCTGCAAGTTCATAAGAATCCTTTACTCCTAGTCGTCTTTGTTGCTTAGAATCAATGAAAAATAAACCTCCAAATGACCAAAAGGCCTGGCCACCGAGATTTTGCTCGCTTTCCTGTTCAAGCAGGATGACTTTCTTGCCTCCTTTACTTATTTCATGTGCCGCGACAAGACCGGAAAGACCGCCACCTATAATTATTGTAGAAGAATCACCCATATATACTTTTCTCCCAAGGTAAAAATATTTTTTTACTTTCCTCAATCAGAGTTTTACTGACTTTATCCGCCACAGATGAACTCTGAAGGTAGCTGCAACTCAGAAAACACTTCATTCCCGATAAAAGGCCGATAATTTTACAGTGCCAGTTCAAGGATATAATATTAGAAATAGGCAGAAAGACCAAAGACTACGCCATTTCCTCCTAAGCGGATATTGGTACCGTAGCTTTTATGAAAATCTTTATCTCCATCAACGACCATTCCATTCTTATTTATAGAATAATTCAACTCCAGGGCACCATGATAGCCGGCATGTAAACTGAAGGATGGCAGGAAGAACCATTCTACACCGAGATAGGCAATACCGGCAAGCTCGATGGTCGTCCGATTGTTCTTTTTGATGATACTTGCTTGCTTCTCTCGTTTCCCTTTAAATTTAACGCCGATGCCGGGGCCGTAACCATAATAGAATTTCACTTCCGCTTCAGGATTGACATAATGTTGCCATGTGTAATTAACTCTGGTATTAATATCCCAGTCTGAGCGCTTGACATCGATAAACTCACCGGGCTTGTGCTCTTTATTAAAATTATTCCTTAAATCGACGCTTATTCTCCGAGCATTTTCAGCACTCGTATGCCATTTATAGGAAATCGTTGAGCCCCAAAACGGATTAAGATTAATTCCAGACACTCCGAACTGCAGAGCCTGTGAACCAGGGCTTAAAGCGGATTCCTGCTCTTGTCCCAGGAGCAAGGTCCATGAAAATAATAGAATTCCCATACATAATGTGATTGTTGTAATTAATTTTTTCATCTTAAGAAGATTTATTTAAGAAATATTGTTTCCAAGGCTCATTATACGGAACCGTTTATGATAATTACAGGCTTATCAACAATTTAACGCAGATTTATTATGGCTTTAAGAATATCTTAAGGAATATTCTCCATAGGGAACATTCTGCCGATGCAAGACGATATGAAATACAGATTAAGGCTACGGTTATATGCCCTGAAAAAGGGTCATCGATTAATAGGCGGCATTTTAAAAAAAGATTTCCCAAGGAAATAGAGTTTCCAAAGCTGTTCATAAGGCTTAAAAACTAATCTCCATCTCGACATGCACAATGAAATATAGGAGATATTTGCAAGGATTGTGGCATTCAAGCGTCATGATGGATAAAACTCTGTAAAGGGCAATAAAAAAGAGGCGCCAAATAAGACATTGGCAACCTCTTATAAAAACCGAACCCTAACCTCTTTTAGAACATTTGATGATTTAAAATGTTCAATATCTTTTTCTTGATTCTATAAATATTTTCCTAAATTATAGAAACAATGCGTTTACATCTACTTTGTCTCAATGAACTTTAAAGTTCGCTCGACTTATCTTATTAATAACACGATCTATAGTAATCGGTTCATGCCTTTTATTTAAAGCAACGTTCGGCAAAAACGTTCTCACATCCTCATTTCTCTCTACAACGGTCGAAAGGTACGCATTATTATTTAACTGCACAAATTTTTCGTCAGTTAAAAGAAAAATAAATACTTTATTCCTTTCTGTATGTGGCACAAATATCTTCAACTTCTGCCTGGGGTAAAGGTATGAAGATTGTGTATTATTCCAATATTTAAGCCTAAAATGATTCAAATTAAATATGTCAGCAATCTCTTTCCAGCTATCTCCCAGCTGAACTTCATAAATAAAGGAGAGATAATGGTTAATGGAATCCGGATTGGATTGACTTGAACTATCTCCGGCGACAACAGGACTAAGGGTCTGAACATCGAGGGGTATTGATTCAATTTTTTTATCACCATAATGGGCGAGAAAACTATCCACCGCCACAGCATAACGCAAGGGAATCGTCAGATAATACCCTTTGCTGCTCTTGGGAATATAATCACGGATAAAGGCAGGATTAAGATGTTCTAGAGTTTCTTCCGGAATACCCAATTCTTCCGAGAACTCACTTAATTTTATCCTGTCATACACCTTCACCCTCTCAAGAAATTGTTTATCAAGCGAGGGCCATTCCGGAGTATATCCTAATTCCGTATAGTTTTTCATAAAGAAAGTCGCTGCCGTAAATTTAGGAATATAATCCCTGGTCTCCTGCGGTAAGTATTCTGCAATTGAATCATAGGCAATAGCCCCTCCAGCCCGATCAATAGCACGATTTACACGGCCCGGACCAGCATTATAAGCCATAAGAACAAGCGTCCAGTCATCATAGATAGAATGCAGATATTCCAGATATTTAATCGCAGCTTGCGTAGCAAGATATGGATCTAGCCGCTCATCTACTGCCCAGTTCACGCGTAAACCGAGATATTTTCCAGTCGCTTTCATAAACTGCCATAATCCGGCGGCCCCGGCATGCGATCGGATATCTGCTTTCAGCGATGATTCAATAATCGTAATATATTTTAGGTCCTTTGGAAGGTCATGGGCAGCTAGCATAGAATCTATCAACGGATAGTATTGTACCATTCTTCCTAGCATTGTTTCCGTATATACTTTCTTGGTCTTAAGCAAGAAGCTCAGCCGTTTCTTGACCTCTGCATTATAGAAAGGTGTAATACAGGTATTCATATTCTCTATACGTGATTGCAAGAGTTCTTCATTCTCAAGCAATCGATCGCCTGGGCTTGTTGCCATCAACCCATTTGCACTACTTCCCAATAGAAATAATGCGGCTACGACAAGGGTTTCAATCAAGTGTTTATCCATTCTCATAATCAGAATATGAAAACGCAAGAATACAAAAACTTGGTATTCTTTATTTATAAATTTCATGTATTTAACAAGAATTATTCAAGCAAAAATATGCAATTAACTCATATTCAGTATGTAATATATTATTATAATATTTAACCTTTTTTAAGAAAATTCAAGAGATCTTCATAATTTAAGGCACTTTCTTCCCCGGTTTTCATGTTTTTCAGGAGATAACTATCATTTTTCATCTCTTGTGAGCCGATAATAACCGCATAGGGAATATTTCGTTTATCAACATATTTTAGTTGTTTCCCCACACTTCTTGTATCGGGGAACAGATCAACTTTACAACCAGCTCCACGTAATTTCTGCACGGTTTTAAAGGCATATTTCAATGCATCTTTATCAAATGTCACAAATATTGCATCCAATGTCTGTGAAATATCTGCCGGGAAAAGGTCGAGCTCAAGCAAGCCATCGTATATCCTCGCTGCACCGAATGAAATCCCCACTCCGGACACGTTTTTCATCCCGAAAATTGCTGTGAGGTTATCGTAACGTCCTCCTCCTCCGAGACTCCCTATATTCAATTCCGGCGCGACTACTTCATAAATAGTTCCGGTATAATAATCAAGGCCTCTTGCCAGACTTACGTCAAATGTTATATTCTGCTTACTATCCTGGCTCTCGAGGTAGTCCAGAAGCTCCTCCATTTCTTCAACACCTACTGCCAGCGCTTCCGATTCACCTGCAATAGTCTTCAACTCATCGAGTGAATTTATCCTTAATATTCCCTTCAACTTATTCACCTCATCCGAAGCAAAACCTTGCTTAAGCAAAGTTTTCTCCACTCCTTCAATTCCTACTTTATCAAGTTTATCGATAGCAATTGTCAGCTCGACCACGCGATCAGCGACACCGAGATATTCAGCAATTCCATAGAGGATCTTCCGATTATTCAGACGGATATCCACATCGAGATTAAGCCGTGTAAATACTTCATCGTAAATAAGACATAATTCAGCTTCGCTGATGAGAGAATCGGTGCCTACAATATCTGCATCACACTGATAAAATTCTTGATAACGTCCTTTCTGTGGTCTATCGCCTCTCCATACAGGCTGGATCTGATATCGTTTAAAGGGAAATTCAATATCTTGTTGATGCATAACGACAAATCGCGAAAATGGCACTGTGAGGTCATACCGCAGTCCACGCTTCGATATAGAGCTTGCCAGCGCACTGCTATCCATCCGTTCAAGTGCATCTTTATCTGCTTTCTTAAGGAAGTCTCCATTATTAAGCACCTTGAAGAGTAGTTTATCTCCTTCTTCCCCATATTTCCCGGTTAAAGTCTGAAGGTTCTCAATTGCAGGCGTTTCAATTTTATCATAGCCATATTTTCGAAACACTGATTCTATCGTTTCAAAAATATACTCGCGTCGTTTGACTTCAAGTGGTAAAAAATCACGGGTTCCTTTGGCGAGAGTCGCTTTCATCCATTATTTATTTTCTGTTGAAATAATTATAGTATCGCGCTGAACTGCTTTAAGAAACGGACATCGTTTTCAAAGAGCAATCTGATATCCGGTATCTGATATAAAAATAAGGTAAGTCGCTCAATGCCTATCCCAAATGCATATCCTGTATATTTCTCTGAATCGATTCCACAATTGTCCAATACCGCAGGATCTACCATGCCACAACCTAGCACTTCCAGCCATCCAGTCCCCTTGGTCATACGATAATCAACTTCATTTTCCAGTCCCCAGTACACATCCATCTCTGCACTTGGTTCAGTAAAGGGGAAATAGGATGGACGTAGGCGTATCTCCGTTTCTTCCCCGAAAAGTGATTGTGCAAAGTAATGCAGCACGCTCTTCATCTGCGCAAAGGAAACGTCTTCATCCACATACAAGCCTTCTAGTTGATGAAATTGACAGTGTGATCGAGCCGAAATTGTCTCATTTCTATATACTCTTCCAGGGGCAATAATACGTATCGGTGGCTGACTTTCTTCCATCAGGCGCGCCTGAACACTTGAAGTGTGTGTGCGCAACAGACGATTAGGATTATGTGTTAGATAAAAGGTGTCCTGCATATCGCGCGCCGGGTGATTATCAGGTGTATTCATTGCCGTAAAGTTATGCCAGTCATCCTCGATTTCCCTGTTCTCAGCTATAGAAAACCCCACCCTCTGAAATATTTCGATTATTCTGTTCATCGTATGTCTTACAGGATGTTCCGCGCCTAGATTCTCTAGCCTTGCAGGTAGGCTTAAGTCCATATTGCGGCCTTCTGATTCTTCCTCTTCGCTTGCTAGCACCTTTTCAATGCTTGTATATTTTTCTTGAGCAAGTTCCTTGAGCTCATTCACTTTCTGGCCAAATTTTCCTTTCTCGGAATTTGCCAGGTCTTTAATAAAAGCAAAGAGAGGTTTAATCGTATTTTTACTCCCCAGATATTTAATCCTGAAGGCCTCAAGCGCTTCAGTCGTCTTGGGATTGGCCTCTTGAATTTCAGCTTTAATCTCTGCTATCTTATCAAATGCTTGCATATTACTCTTCCTTTATGAGCTGCAAAGATACAAGATTCCTCATAGTTTCAAGGATTCATTTTCCTCCTTCCCTGAAGAAAAGTTCATATTTTCATACATCATAGAATAGACTCTTCTTATATTGCCCGCGATGAAAAAGGTAAGCACGGCTTTATTCTGTATCGGAAGTATCATGATTGCGGTATCTCTTCCGACTTCCAGGGGATTTGTAACTGTAGGTGTAATAACGCTTATTGTTACAGCTTTCCTCTCTCTCAATGATTTTCATCAAATGAGCTTCTCCTTAAGCTGGTTAAGTACTCCGTGGAAGAAAAAACAGGCACAAGCATTTCTCGTACTGGGCATTCCATTTCTTTTTCTCCTTATCTCAGGTATTTATTCACAAGACTTAATGCCGTGGATTGATGATATCAGAGTAGAATGTATAGGTTTAATCCTGCCATTCGTTGCACTCAAAGTAGGAAAAATTCCCAGAAAATTTATCTACTTACTACAAGTCCTATTTATTGTGGCCTGCCTAGTAAGTTCTTTTTACTCATTATATGTTTACTGGACACATACAAGTTCAATCAATTCCTCTATATCTCAAGGGCAGCACATGCCCACACTGATCGATCCTCTTCCATTCAGCCTTATGTTGAGCTATTCTTTTATTCTTTCCATAGTGCTATTCACACGGAATAAGACTCAATCCCGGATATGGGAAAAGTTGATATATCTTGCACTCGCCATTGCATTTTTCTTTATTCTACACTTCCTAGCAGTAAGGAGTGGAATCGTGTGTGCCTATGCCGGCCTTTTATGCTTTTTGCTCATAAAATTACGTCAAGGTTTTAAGAAACGGTATCTCATCTACTTCTTTCTCTTCCTACTTGTACCGGTTATCGCTTATGTGCTCATTCCGAGCTTTAAGAGTAAAGTCAATTATACACTCTACGACTGGAACCAAATTGACACGAGAAAGGCAGGCTACTATTCGGACTCCAATCGTCTTATATCCTACAATCTAGGCATTAAGATGCTCTTGGATGCACCGCTCATCGGCCACGGTAGTGGTGATATCGAGAATATGGTAGATAGCTATTACATGCGATATTATCCCTATGTCAATAAGCGCATCAGACCACATAATCAATTTTTATCCATTGCGATAGAGTCTGGTTTAATAGGTCTTGTGGCATTTCTATTCTCTTTGCTCTTTCCTCTTGCTCAAGGCAGGTGGAAGAGCGATATTCTATTCCCTATATTTACAGTACAGATAATCCTCAGTTGCTTGGTTGAAAATACATTTGACAGCAGTATCGGACTAACTTATTATATATTCTGGACTTGTATATTCCTCTTACAATGGAAAAGCAAGAAAGAGAATAGAGTCCCGGCCAGCTCATTTGCGTAAGCTGATTTCAGACTTGAACAAGTATTCTTAAAATACGGATAAGATTTCTACCGACTTCTGGCGCTCAGCCTGCGATATATGCTACTGGTATTAACAGTATTGCTCGTAAGCGGCTTTAAGATTCTCTGCAATCAATTCAGAAGATCTTCCTTCGATATGATGGCGCTCGAGCATGTGAACGAGTTTACCATCCTTGAACAATGCCACAGCAGGACTGCTCGGTGGATACGGAAGGAGGTATTCTCTGGCCTTTTCCGTTGCCTCCATATCTACACCGGCAAATACCGTCGCAAGCTCGCTCGGTCGTTGATCTTGTTGAAGGGAAAGCTTGACTCCCGGACGAGCATTGGCCGCTGCGCAACCACATACGGAATTAACGACAAGTAGTACCGTGTCATCTTTTTTCTTCAGTAATTGATCTACATCTTCCGGTGTTTTTAAAGCCTGGAAGCCATAATCAGTGAGTTCTTGTGCCATTGGGGCTACTAAATCGGGTGGATACATTGACATAATCTATCTTATTTAGGTTATTTTATGTTAAACTAGGACAATCTGTTCTCTTGAACTTCCTATCATCCTATGCTATTAGTTAGTAAATAGTTGCCAGTTTAATTTCTGGCGCATTGCATCTATTGTGATGCCATTACGTATCTTCCTGTTCAGGAATTATACGCCCATCTTTCTTTCAATAAAATTGTTCTGCTTCAGCTTAGAAGCTATAGAAAGTCAGGTGTATTAATAAACTTGAATAGCTTTAATAAGTTCATCGAGAGTTTTCTTTTCATTGCTCCTAAAAAGCAAGTCGGCAAAACAAGCTTATATGCGATGAAAAAATCCAGAGATGCTTTTTCTGCCTTGGCATTTCCTGTATGTATAGAGCTGATAGTTAAAGGAATCCTTCATTCATTGATATGATTCAAGAAGGAGAAGATCAAGCTTTATTTCTCTGTTGATGTCTCTGCTTTCTTTTTCTGTACATCACGAGTAGAAAACGTTATTCCTACGGTTAACTCATGAGTTCCTCCATTGTATTTCTGGAAATCGCGAAAAGAGATATCATATCCGTAAGTAAAAGAGAAGTCCCCTATTCTACCTCCGAGTAACGCAGCCAGACTATTGGTTCCACCGATTGTATAAGATACACCTGTAATGAGCTTATCATTAAGAAAAGTCAACAGGAGATTAAGGTCGAGTTCCCCTGTATATCTGAAAGAATTTCTATACATAATAGAGGGGCTCACTCGGATTCCGGTTTCTTCGTTGTAAAAATTATACCCCAGATTAATGGAGTATGACTTAAATGCAGTGGCTGATCTTAAGGAATCCGGAACAACTGTATCGCCCAATCTAGCTCTTAATAAGTCCGGCAAGCCTATACCGAAGGTTAACTTGTCTTTATACGCTCCATAGATACCGAAATCAACACCGAAGTATTGTATTCCATCCGATAATTCCTGGATCAATGGATCGCCATCTTCAATCATGCCATCTATCAGTGCTCCTGAGCGCAGGGTTTCTTGTGCATATTCAACACCGAGTCCCATACCGATATCGACATTCTTTATTCTGAAATTATATCCGTAGGCTAGCTTGGCTCTATAGCGGTTAATGGCATTATATGTCTGCGTACCGAGCATTATACTTATTCCGTCATTATCGCTTACACGGCCATTATAACTGAGCAGGTAATTGCTCGGAGAACCTTCAAAGCCCGACCATTGCTTGCGAAAATTAAAGCGTACTCGATGTTCATCAAAGAACCCTGTCGCTCCTGTATTCACATAAATCGGATTGAGCACATATTGTGAGTGGATACTCTCATCCTGAGCCTGTAAGGCCGACTTTCCGATAAAGAGACAAGCAATTACTAGAATACCTTGTAATATATATTTCATACTTTTTAATTTTCCTTCCTTCTGTGAAGCTTATTAAAACTGTTTTAATTCATTGTACGCACGAGATTGACACTTCCTCTATGTGCTTGGGTTTCACCTGTACTCAATACAACTTGTAATACCCAATGATATAATCCATCATTAAGAAAATCTCCGCTTTGCGATTTTCCTTCCCAGTCGTTCATATAATTATCTGCTTGATAGATTAATTCACCCCATTGCGTGTAAATACTGATTGAAGCAGATTCTATATCTCCACATGTCTTAATTACCAATCTATCGTTCTTTCCATCGCCATTGGGTGTGATAATCTGTCGTCCCGTGAAGCAATCGGCATTGTTTTCACATTGCTTTATCTCATACTCTGCCGTCACTAGACAACCATTTAAATCCGTTACGGTAAGCATATAATTTCCAGGGCTAAGCATGTCGTTAAAGTTCTCGACATCGAGCAATCCTGGCTCCCAGTAATAGAGATATGCTCCTTCCGTTCCTCCGGAGACTTCCACACTTGCAGAGCCGTTATTTCCGCTAGAACAAGTTAAATCAAATCCTTCAATAGCCAGCTCTTCCGGTTCTTCCAGGATTATGGTATCAGACTTAATCGTCTGTCCTCCGGCAGTTATCGTATAAGCATATTCTCCCGGGCATAGCTCGGTTCTCGAGAAATCACTTGATCCGTCTGCCCAGGTAATTTCGGCACCTTCAAGATTATAAGGAATTATTTCCAGTGAGCCGTTGCAATCTCCGGCGCAAGCAACTCCATAACCATTATAAATGTCGCTTGAAGAATTGACAACGATAACCGGGCCGCCTTCACCGATATCAATAGGCTCAGATGTAAAGGAACATCCTCGCGAGTCCGTGATAATTACAATATAAGACCCTTCTGAAAGTCCTGATATATCTTCTGTGGTATCTTCAGTGGGAATCCAGTGAAAAGTATAAGGTTCTTGTCCACCACCTACGGTAATATCTATTGCTCCATTCCCTGAGCCATCGTCTTGTGTTACTTGCACATCAGTCAATTCAATCGGTGGCGGAGAAGAAATAGTAAATGTTGCAATATTGCTGAAATTTCCATCTTCATCTGTGATGGTAACTGTACATTCTCCGGCTGGTAGCTCAGATACAGATGCAGTAGTATCATCTGTGCAAGTCCATGCATAGGAATAGTTGCCACTTCCTCCGGAAACATTGATAGATATTGTTCCGTCGTTTTTATTTCCACAGCTTACATCAATTACCGTAGCATCTACGCCCAGTACTACAATATTCTCTATCACTGTTTTACAGCCATCTGTATTTGCTTCACCCACCGTAACGGAATATGTACCGGATTCAAGATTACTGATATCTTCAGTCGTTTCTCCATTACTCCAGGTAAAGACAGGTGAATTACCGTTGACCTCAATGTCAATTGAACCTTCCGCATTTCCTAGGTCGGCATGAATAGAATTAATACTTACTGTAGGACTTTCATCCTGAAGGACGACGATATTGTCATTGGAAATCTGTGAATTATCGGTAAAAGTTACGGTAACACCGTATGTTCCGGTACAAAGACCGGTAACATGTGCCTGGTCAGGCAAGCTGCTATCGGACCATTTAATAGACTCTACTGACCAACCGGATATATCGAGTGATATTTCCCCATCGCAATCACCACCACAAGAAACATTGGTCACAAGAGGTGTTACGGACTTTCCTGCACAAGTAAGATTCCCATCCCGATATTCCGGAAATATCTCTACATCAGGAGCTTGGTAAAGTTCTTTCACAAGAGGATCATCGGTAAAGGTAAGCCTTGTTCCACCCGCACAACCTGCATTCAAGGTAAAGCAAAGTTCCAGCAGAATAGATTTATCGCTCAAGCTCTTGGGCTGGCCATCTGCTGTTGCCCAGAGAAAGCCCAATTTCCCTTGATCTGCTTCTACATCATTAATGCCCAGGCCTGAAGGATTAAATGCAAAGTTTCTTATAGAATCAAAGGTCATATAACTTGCGTCAAATCCTATCGAGTGTGTATATCCCACAATATCGGTAAAGCCCGACACGCGTATCGGAACATAAACCACGGGGCCATTGATTTCCTTATCTTCAATATCAAGATATAAATCACCGCCACTACCACCTATGGTAACAGATCCATTATGCACATTGACATTTAACACTTCATCATTCATATTGACGACCTCGAGAGGCGGATTGGGGTCACCACCCGTGAATCGAAAATCAGATGATGTTCCATTGGCTCCGATAGCATCAAAACAAACTTGAAAAATCTTGGTATTATCCGGCACTGAGGCACCGGTCGGATTATTGTATGACAAGCGCACTTCACCCGGCGTAGGATTGGTAAAATTTCCCTGGGTTAATTGCGCCAGGTTTAAATTCTTGATCTTTTTATATTTAAGTACACTCTCATCGTATCTCATGACGACATCCATAGCTTTGATGTCCGTAAACCCTTTCACACTCACATCCACACATGCTTCATCGCCGCTTTCCACGGTTTCATGCGATCCTATGAGATCCATAGAGCTTGCTCCACCTCCACCTGATTCAATGATAACAAGACCATCGTGCGTAGCTTCTTCTACTTCCTCGTTCGTATAAGATTCAAAGTCTTGAACAATTTCCCATTCCATAAATGGTGGAGGTCCTATCGTAAAGACTACGGGAGATTGTGTCCCATTATCCCCGATTGCCTTAAATGTCAGGGAGAATATCACTTCACCATCAGGAACATCAACTCCTTTTACCTCGGGATCATTCCATGATATCTTAAACAAATCCGCTCTTCCTATTCCGGCCGGTGTAGCAAAATTTGCGCTAGTGAAGCCCATTGCATCGTTAAAATCTTGATGCGACACGTATTGAAGAACCGTAGAATCCCATTGTATAACAAATTCCAGTACGTATATATCCTTAAAGTTCTCTGCTGTCAGCTCCAAGGTTACATTATTCCCCGATTCCACCGTAAGTGTATCGAGATATAAATCAACATTCTGTGCTTGAATTGTTGTTACCGTAGAGATAAATATCAATATCCATAAGGGAAGTAACTTCTTTATCATCTGTCGTTCTTTTTAAATTAATTATGGCAAAGATACAAATTGCATCCCCATTCCTTTCAATAACGCAAATTTAATATATTTCATGTATTTTTCTTTTTCACGTAGAGAAAGTTATATATGACCTTATTAAAACATAAATCATACCACTTTTCATTATTTCTATTTCCTTCATCGAGAAAAGAAGCCATAATGTATAATCTTAGGCTCTATCATAAAAGTATGAGTAAAAGAAGAAGGGCTCCTCAGTCTTATCGCAAGAGCATAAAAGTGCCCTGAAGCATTTTCTTTTTATCTCGTTTCCGAGCAATTATTTTATAGATATACACACCTTGTGGCATAGCCTGCCCATTCATTGTTCCATTCCATCCCATATTTATATCATGGGTTGAAAATACCTTCTGCCCATATCTACTATATACTTCCAGCGTATATTCATCAATGAGATTGGGGGTGAGAAATAGGGGTTGAAAACGGTCATTCACACCGTGATAAACCATAGCATTGGGTACTTGAACCTTTATCTCAAATGCCGGGCAAGCAAGATTGGAATACATAGTTAATTGTTCTCTGCTTCCATCCTCATAAGTATAGGTGTAATGAACGCCTAATCTATAACAAGAGCTATAAATTTCCAGATTGTTGGGTTCATAAGGGTATTTATAGCTGCTCAAGCTATCAGATCCGGTAAGTGGAATAGTTTCTACCACGGCATTATTGACAATACGTTCAATAAAATAGCGTATCGAAGATGCTTTCTCTACGGTAAATGCTGTCCAGTTCATCCCGATGTTAAAGTCCGGCATTGTCTGTACATTGAGATATAGAGAGCTCACATCCTTGGATTTAAAGACACTATCGCAGACATCCGTCGTGATTACTTCATAAGAAATAGCCCCGGCTCCAGCTTTATTAATATCATCGGTTATCATTCCATTATCCATAATATTTCCCAGATTATTAAATGGGAATCGCTGAACCTCTCCTCCGGTACTTACTTGGGTGGACTGGACGTGTCCTTCCTCTACTTGAGCATCGGTATTCCATTCCCAGTACACTTCTACTGTACCGTCCAACATGACGCTTACTTTATAAATATTATTATACAGTATCCCTTGTGCAATATCCGGTTTAAGGCATAGAACTTGTGAAGCCGATGCCCGATTCCCATCGGAATGCATCGCCCTTACTAGGAAACAATATTCTTTCATATCAATAATATCAGGCACAGTAAAACTCAGGGAATCCGGAGAAGTTGTACCGATAAGTTTTTCATCGCCACTCATGGGATCGACTTGATAAATACGATAGGATTCAAGCTCATCTCCCCAACCTTCGTATGGATTCCAGTGAAGGGTAATTGTCCTCGAGCATATCCCTATTTCAGCATCGAGCAATATCGTCCTATGGACAATGTCAAATAATCCCGGATTCCCACATTTGTCAATAGAAAGCACATAGTAATACTCCGATTGCTCATTCACCGCAGCATTTTTATCAATATACGACGAGCCATTATAGACCGTATCGATGGGAATTGTTCCTGATGGAGTCGCTTTATAAATAATGTATCCTTCAACTCGCGCATCCTTAGATTCTTCCCATACAATGCGTACATCATTATTCTCCACCGTAACATAAGAAATCGGTATTTTGGGCGGTGGAATATTATTAATTGTATCAGAGTGTAAGCTTGTCATCCCGGGGCAATCTGCCTGCGTTATCATATAGTAATATCTAGTTTCTCCACTTGCATTCTGATGCCAATATTTAGTCTGTGTTGTATCGATAATAACGATTAAACGATGGTAAGGTCCATCGAGGGAATTGGCTACATAGATTTCATAGACTTTTGTCTTACCGCAAGTAACATCCGGTAGATTCCAGAGGATTGTGTCTTTGCTTACGCAAATGGGGTCCGGAGCCGGAATCTGAGCCTCAGTCTGCAAACACATTTGCGCAAGCATAAATATTCCGAAAAGCCGGAGTATAAAAAACCTATTTCTTCTCATTGTATAACTTTTTCCATTCATCGACCGTCAGTTCTTCCTGAAAGAGATAATCATAAGATATTGCATTCTGAATCGTCTGTGTAAAATTAACGCATCCGACTCCTTCAACGTATGTTTTACTCCCTTGAATCGGCAAAGTAACTGAACCGAGTTGAATATCTTCAATTTCTCCTATAATATCTATGCGCAGACTCGGATATTCCTTCCCATTAAGCATAAATCTTCCTGTCTCGGCTTGTTCTGCATTCTTTATAATGATAACATCGTGCGTAGCCGTGTCAATGTTGTTGATACGATAGTGTTCAACTAGCGTTTCACCCGGCTTCATCTTCCCTAGGTAGAAGCTCTGCCCCTCAACAACTTGCAAGGGCACCGTATCGATCGATCCCGTTGAATCCGTTCTATAAAGAATATAATCTTCAAGAAGGAATCCATTACTCAATGCCTTTTCTCGTGTTTTCAGGATAGGGATTAAAGCTTCATCATACACCTTTTTTACTACGTAGTCTCCTGAATCCGTTTCCACTCTTGTCATAACATGATATTGCATTCCCAGATGGCTAGACTGTTCTTTATAGACGTAGATTACCGTGTCCTGTGTATGCAACCAAGGATAGTAATAATTTGTATAAGGAAGTTCCGCTTCTTGAATGCAAGATTGAAGGAGGAAAAGTAAGCAAACTATGCTTGTCAGATAGAAAATGGAAGACCTTGAATTGTATCTCTTCATAAAGAAATTCTGTCATAGTTTAGATTAAATCCTGCCATCTTGGCAAGAGGAAACCATCATTATATAAACGGCATAAATTGTGATATACTATCGGATATAGGTGTACAATTATTCTGCTTATATAACGAGGATTAAGTGTAAATAAATACTTTAACTCTCCGCAAGTATGAAAAATAAACTATAGAACTAATCAATTTACATTGTACATTTGTTTATTGTTTCAGCATTTTCCATGGAATTATGGAAATGTATTATCAAAAATATGCGTTATTATCATATAACACATTTAAGAAGAAATATTTATGGCAAATTTTATCGAGGGTTTACTCAATTCCGTATTCGGATCCAAGGCGGACAAAGATTTCAAGCATTATAGCCCCTATGTGGATAAGATTAATGAAGTCTATGCTACACTGCATGATTTATCCAATGATGAGTTACGGAATAAATCACATGAATTCCGCAGTCGGATTAAAGAGTATTTAAGTGATATCGATACAGAAATCGAGAATCTAAAAGTCGCGGCAGAAGAGACGGAGTATATCCCTGAAAAGGAAGAAATCTTCAAGGAGGTTGATGAGTTGAAAAATGATCGGAATGAGCAGCTAGAGGAAGTTCTCGATGAGCTTATGCCAGAGGCATTTGCCGTAGTAAAAGAAACCGCTCGGCGATTTGCTGAGAATGACAGTCTTGAAGTAAGCGCCACAGATTTTGACAGAGATCTCGCAGCCATGAATGCGCAGAAAGGGAAAAAATATATCACGATTAAGGGAGATACTGCTACCTACAATACTTCATGGGATGCCGCAGGGAGTGATATCGACTGGAAAATGGTGCACTACGACGTGCAGCTCATCGGTGGTATGGTCCTTCACGATGGAAAGATTGCAGAGATGGCAACAGGTGAAGGTAAAACACTTGTCGCTACCTTGCCGGCTTATCTCAACGGCCTTGCAGGGGAAGGTGTCCATGTGATTACCGTCAATAATTACCTCGCTTTACGTGACTCTGAATGGGTAGGACCTATATTTCAATTTCTGTTCTTAACCGTAGATTGCATTGATAAATATAAGCCACATTCTGAGCAGAGAAGGGAGGCATATCGATGTGATGTAACCTATGGAACAAATAATGAATTTGGATTTGATTATCTCCGTGACAACATGGTGCGTTCTATCGAAGAACAAGTACAACGAGGTCATCATTATTGTATGATTGATGAGGTCGATTCTGTCCTTATTGATGATGCAAGAACACCGCTCATTATCTCGGGTCCTGTAAGTCAAGATGAGCAAGAACAAGAATATGCCGCATTAAAACCTCGTGTTGAGAAACTCCTCAACACACAGAAGAAACTTGCTACACATTTTCTCAATGAAGCCAAGAAACTCATCGGTGACGGCATTACCGGCGTCAAAGAAGATGAAGGTGGTATGGCTCTACTCAGAGCATACAGAGCTCTCCCTAAATATCGGCCACTTATTAAATACCTCAGTGAAGAAGGTATTAAGCAGATTCTACAGAAGACGGAGAATCACTATATGCAAGAACAGAGCAAGCACATGCATCTGGTAGATGAGGAGTTGTATTTTACTATCGACGAGAAAAACAGAATTGTTGAACTAACTGAAAAGGGGGCCGAATTCCTTGCTAAAGGAGAAAACGATCCCAATTTTTTCATTATGCCTGACTTGTCAGCTAAGATGCAAGAACTCGAGGATAATGAGGAGATTTCCAATGAAGAACGAATAGAACGCCGTAACGAGCTCGTTACTGACTTTACAATTAAATCGCAGCGACTCCACTCAGTTAATCAACTGTTGAAGGCTTACACCCTCTTTGAAAAAGATGAAGAATATGTTGTGCTCGACAATGAAGTGAAGATTGTCGATGAGCAGACCGGTCGTATGATGGAAGGCAGGAGATATTCCGATGGTCTACACCAGGCTCTGGAAGCCAAGGAGAATGTTGAGATCGGAGATATTACACAGACTTATGCAACTGTAACCTTGCAGAATTACTTCCGCATGTATCACAAGCTGGCAGGAATGACCGGTACAGCAGAAACAGAGGCGGGCGAATTCTGGGAAATTTATGAGCTTGATGTCGTCGTCATCCCGACCAATGAACCTATTATCCGTGATGACAGAGAAGATCTCGTCTATAAAACAGCAAAAGAGAAATTCAATGCCGTTATTGATGAAATCGGGAAACTTACAGATGAGGGACGCCCGGTACTTGTCGGTACGACATCAGTCGAGGTCTCTGAGCTCTTAAGCAGGATGTTGAAACTACGGAAAATACCACACAATATCTTAAACGCCAAGCATCATCAACGTGAAGCAGAAATTGTCGCTGAGGCCGGCAAAGCAGGCGCCGTTACCATCGCTACCAATATGGCAGGTCGTGGTACCGACATTAAACTCGGTGATGGGGTAAAGGATGCCGGTGGCCTTGCGATTATCGCAACAGAAAGACATGATTCCAGAAGGGTTGATAGGCAGCTCAGAGGACGTTCCGGTCGTCAGGGTGATCCCGGTTCATCTCAGTTCTTTGTGTCGCTTGAAGATAAGCTTATGCGCTTGTTTAACTCACAACGTATTGCCAAGGTGATGGATATGCTCGGCCATAAGGAAGGTGAGGTTATTCAGCATAAACGTATTACCAAGTCGCTTGAAACTGCTCAGAAAAAAGTCGAAGAGAATAACTTTGGTATCCGTAAAAGATTGCTTGAGTATGATGATGTTATGAATATCCAGCGTGAAGCAATCTATAAGAAAAGGGAAAATGCACTGAAAGGAGATAGGCTTGCTATCGATCTCGATGCAATGTTCAGGGGCTTTATTGAAAATATTATTCTCGCTTATAAACAACTGGATAATTACGAGGAATTGAAAATAGATCTCGTGCGTTTAATCGGGATGGAACCGGCATTTGACGAAAGTCAGTTTAAATCTCTCTCCGAGAATGAACTTATTCAGATGATGGAAGAGAAGGCATTTAAACGCTATGCTGAAAAGGGCGAGCGCATAGGACAGATTCTTCTTCCGCTTGTTACCCGTGTTTATAAAGATCAAGGGCATCGATATAAGCGTATTTTGATTCCATTTGAGAATCCGGGAAGCGATAAAGAGTTTCCTATTGCTGCAGAGCTTGAAAAAGCGGTAGAAACAGATGGTAAAAGCATTATGCGTGATATCGAAAAAACTGTAACGCTTTCTATTATCGATAGTGAGTGGAAGGATCACTTGAGAGAGATGGACGAATTAAAAGAAAGTGTGCAGGCGGCTTCATTTGAGCAGAAGGACCCTCTCGTCGTATATAAAATGGAGGCCTATGAACTCTTTGAGCGCCTCGTAATGAATATAAACTCTGAGGTTACGTCTTACCTCTTTAAAGGAAGATTGAATATTACCGATAGTCCTGAACAGATTCAACGTACTGAGGAACAGAAAACTGACTTCTCTCATTTAGAAGAATCAAGAGAGTCTGATGAACAGAGGATGCAACGACAAGCCGCTGAAAATGCCGGTGGCGTACAGCAAGTTGAAACCGTAGTAAGAGACCATCCTAAGGTAGGTCGCAATGATCCTTGTCCTTGTGGAAGCGGTAAGAAATATAAGCATTGTCACGGGAGAGGATAATCAGGTCCGTCTCTGCCAGAGCCACAATTAAGTGTAGATTGATAATATGTCCTTAATCGCTTCTTCGATGCCCAAAACATACATTGTTCCGGAGGCGCATCTTTAAAAATTTAGCTGGATGTAGTCTCGGCTTCGCCGAGACTACTGATCCTCAATCAGTTCGTGATGAGGGATTCAAGGAGGGCTGCCCAAGCTTATCGGTCGCTTTGCTGCTAGCTATTCGCAGGAGCTTGCAGTTCCTGTCGGAAGACATGAATAAACAAGGTAGTATTACTGCTAGTCATTTTAAGGTTATATTGATGTAGTATATCCTATTATCCATAGTGTGCAATGCGCGATATATCCGATCTTTACAATCCATATATTTATGCCTACAATCAGTTTCTCTTGCCCGATATCGATAGCATATCGCTATATCTTCCTATCTTTACCCGCAGAATCTAGACAGCAATGAATATTCTCAATAAATTAAAAAGCTTCAAGTACAGTAGCAGTATTTATAATCTCTTTCACCTCAATCAACTCCAGCATATCAAGCGAGCTTATGCGCGTTATGGGATAATTAAACGACCCTGGGAACCGGTTGAAGCAAGGGAATTTCTTCAAGTTCCCGGACAGATTCCGAGGCTCGACGATATCAACAGTCGCGATGTTCTTCCTTATAAAGATGAATTTCAAGGCCTCAATGCACCGTGGAAAGAATCACTCCTTGATTGGTCGGATAATGGTTATGCCATATTGGAAGATTTATTTTCTGTTGATGAGGTAAATACAATTAACAGAGAAATAGAGCATCTCCTCGATACAGGGCAGATTCACTGGAAGTATGAACGCAAGCTAATGTTTGCCTATCGTAAATCTCAGGAGATAAATGCCATTCTTCACGAGAGTCCCTTAATTGATATTCTCGAGATGCTGCTAGAAAAGCCACTCGTCCTTTTCAGTTCAATCAATTTCAAGAAAGGTAGTCAACAACAAGCACATAGTGATAGTATTCACATGACGACATTTCCTTATGGAAATATGATTGCAGTCTGGATTGCACTCGAGGATATCGAGGAAGACGCTGGCCCGGTTTTCTATTATCCGGGCAGTCACAAGCTCCCTTATGTGATGAATCATACATTCCAGGAAGAGCATAGTAATTATTTCTTACAACGGAACCCCAATGGAAATTATGAGAGATATATCGCATCTCAGCTTAGGCAAATGGATATGCAAAAACAAGTTTTCACCCCACGGAAAGGCTCCGTGCTCATCTGGCACGCCAATCTCCTTCACGGTGGCACTCCTCAAGTCAATATGAATGCTTCTAGAAAAAGTATGGTCCTCCATTTCTTTGCCCCGGAAGCAATATGCTATCACGAGATAACGTGCAGGCCGGCATTAATTCCGGAGAAAGATGTTCAAGCTAGTCTTAATCGGAATAAAAAAAATAGTTAACAACATACACATATCTGCTTTATCGCATATTTGACCCCTCAGATTGACAAGAAAACCACCTGTAAAGCAATTGTGGAAAACTTTTTTAGATTTAAACATTTAATTGAGCACAATATGTTAATCACAATGAAATAGGATTTTAAGGTTGATAACTTTCACAATTCATCTATTCATTAATCTATAACACGCTAGCTTTCAGTTGTATATAATAAATCTTTTATATGAAATATGCCCAATTAATAATTTGATAGAATGAAGAATATTCCTTAAAATAGCGGCGAATTAAACAACGAAAAAATCATATTAAGAACATTTACTTATAATCCCATCATTAAACAATGCAGCACAGTACTAAACGAAGCCAAGAGTTGTCCAAGCTCATACGGAGTTTCGAGCAACGGATTCAGTCCGGGACTTTAATTTATCTAGAAGAAAAAGAGACTCTACAGATTTTGGATTATTACGAGGAAGAAGGTATGCTCGATCATGCTATTAAAGTAGTAGAACTCGCAATTAACCAAAATCCATATCGTACGGAATATCATCTCTTAAAATCGCGGATATATTACCGTATGGAGAAGAAGAAGACAGCTCTGAAAACGATAGAAGACGCCTTAAATTATTCGCCGATGGAGTATGAACTCCTTTTTATGAAGGCGCGGATACTTACAGATTTCATGGAATTTGCGGAAGCGAATGAAATTATCACAGGCTTGAAAATACGCTCTCACGGCATACAGAAGACACATCTCCTTCTCTTGGAAGCCTACAGTTATGAACTACAGCGCGACTACGATAAGATGTATAAAACGATCAAGGAGACGGTAATTTACACTCCGACTTCCCATCTCGCACTTATGCGTATGTGGGTGGCTGTTGAGATTACCAAGAATTACAGTGATAGCGTGGAAATTCATGAGGGAATACTCGATATCAACCCGTATAATCATCTCGCTTGGTTCAATCTCGGTCATGCTTATGCTTGTCTGGGCAGATATGAAGAAGCAATCAACGCATTGGAATACAGTTTCCTTATTGAACCGGAATTTGACGCAGCATACTCTGATTGCGCTGAAATCTGTCTTCAGGTCGGCAGAAATCAACAATCGCTGGAGATTCAGCTGGAACAACTTCAGAGATTTGGGATGGAAAGTAACCTCCTTGTTGAAATTGCTGAAAACCTCATCACACTGCATCGCTACACAGAGTCTTTTAAATATCTCTTTAAAGCTCGTTCACTCGACGCATATAACGATGAAGTGTATTATAATCTCGCTCGTGCTTATGCACTGGACGGAAATTATCCTATGGTAATCAAGCAGCTGAAAAAAGCCATTGATATTGAAAAGCGCAGGGAAGAATACTATGGCTTAATCGCCGATGCCTATGCACATACTCAAGCTTACGCAAATGCTGATTATTACTACAGAAAAGCCACTGAAACCGGCCCGGAAGACCCGAGGTACTGGCTCGCACACATTAAGTTCTTGCTCTCTATCGATGAATATCAGGCAGCTTTAAATGTCGTGGAAGAATCGTATTATCACACATATAGCATAGAGCTGGAATGTGCTAGAGTATTCTTGTTCTTTCAATGCGGCATGAAGAAAAAGGCTATAGGCCTTCTAGAGGAAATAGCACGTGATGAAGATTTTAGTTCAGATATCTTATTTGCGATAGCTCCGGAGCTGAAATCTCATGAACAAGTGCGGTCTATTCTCAACTATTACATGAAAGAGAAATAAATGTAATCATCCTCAAAACGTGCAATACTCCTAAGGCGCATTGCACGTTTTCACTTATATGAAATCATTTGTTCACCTTCTATTTCTACCTTTGCATCTCTGGAGCATTGCATGATATAGGTAGCATAAGATTCCCTTCATTCTATGATTACAATTATGGCTACAAGGGCACAAAGCATCCGATTAATCAAGAAAAAGGCAGAAAATATTGCATAAAACCATGATTAATGGGAGTTTAAGCCCCTATCATATAAAGTCAAACTGAAAAGAATATGGAGTAATACCTAGAAAAAGTATATTTGCACATATTTTTTCTTGACTGAGGCAAGACATAAAAAATTAACATGGAGGAATGGGAACGGGATTTTAAATGGCTTGAAGTACGCCATTTCATTAAAGAAAGCTTAGATAGAGAAGAGCTGCCGGACTTTAATGGAATTCTCTTACTCATCGGTATTCAGGAACTGGGAAGAGTGCAGAAATCCTTCACCAAGGAAGAGAAACAAGATCTCATGCACATTGCTGCGTGTAGCCTGCTAGAACAAGATGGATACTATAAATTTCAAGGAAGAGATGAAGACGGCTGGCCTCATTATAAACAATTGAAGCCATTTACTTTAAAAGGGGTCAATAAACAGACTGATTATCTCAAGCTTAAAATCATACACTATTTTGCGGATGCGATCAAAGACAATGAATAAGCTCCTCACCCTTTGCATAGGTAGTTTTCTCCTCCTCTGTATCGGCTGCAGAGAGAAACCGCGTATGGCTTTAATCACGACAGATTATGGCTCAATCACCATTGCATTATACGACTCGACACCTATCCACAAGAAAAATTTTATCAAGCTCGTAGAAGAAGGCTTTTATAATGGATTGACCTTTCATAGAATTGAACCGGGATTTGTCATTCAAGGCGGGGATCCTCATTCACATAAGAATTCACCTGAACCTATGCGAGGCAATGGAGGGCCAGGTTATAAATTACCTGCCGAAATAGGAAAGAAACACACCTATGGCGCCGTCGGCATGGCGCGTAATAACAATCCACAGAAACGCTCCAATGGATCCCAGTTCTACATAATCACCGGCGAAAAATATACACTTACTGAACTAGAACAAATCGCAGAGCAAAAAGGTATAACATATACTCCTGAACAATTGACAATCTATGAAAAGCTCGGTGGAGCACCACATCTCGATAACAGATACACGGTATTTGGGCATGTTTTGGACGGTATGGACGTTGTAAAGGAAATTCAAGAAGCCAAAAGGGAAAATCCCACATTGGCACCAGTTTACATGAACATAAAAATGTTGAATTAAGTGAAAAAACATATTGCAATAACAATCGGATTAATTACTATGATTGCGACGTGGTCCTGCGTAGGTCCTAGCGCTACTTTTTCCATTGACAAGTCCGAGAAAGAGCTCACCGCTCCGGCTACAGTCCACTTCACCTTGAAGACAGAGACTGAAGACATTGATTCCGTTGTCTGGAACTTTGGCGATGGCACAACATCACGAGAATTAAACCCAAGTCATCAATACCTACACTCCGGCAATTATAAAATAAGCCAGACAGTATACAAGGGACGTAAAGAAGGGACCTTTACCCAAGTTATTCAGGTAAAACCACCTAAGCATTGCCTTGTCCTGATATCAACTGATAAAGGGGATATGCTCATCCGTCTTTCCGATGGCACTCCACTACATCGAGATAATTTTCTTAAACTCGCCGAAAAAGGCTTTTACGATAGTCTGCTCTTTCATCGGGTAATCCCCGGATTTATGATCCAAGGAGGCGATCCCTCCTCACGCCATTCAGAAAAAGGTGAAATGCTCGGCAGTGGTGGTCCCGGCTACACAATTCCTGCGGAGTTCCGCGATAGCTTAATTCATATACGCGGTGCTGTAGCAGCCGCTAGGACCGGTGATCGCGTTAATCCTGAAAGGCGCTCCAGTGGCTCGCAATTCTATATCGTTGATGGTAGAACCTATCCGGAAGATAAGTTAATGCAGATTTTAAAGCAGTCCCCTTATGATTATAGCCCATCGGAGATCGATGCTTATGAAAAGCTAGGTGGTGCTCCTTTCCTCGATGGAAAATATACGGTTTTTGGCTATGTTATTGATGGTTTTGATGTTATTGATAAAATAGCTTCCGCAAATCGCGATGCACGGAATAGACCTAAGCAAGATATCCGCATGCAAGTCACTGTGATAAAATAAACTATTTAAAGCAGCAGGTTTTACTTCTCTTATTCATTTTGTGGACTGTATTACACCTGCCCAGAAGTCACATACCTAGAGACAGGAAATCAGACAAAGCGTAGAGCAATATGAGTCGGTAAGGGCTATGCGGTAATGGCTATTTTAGTTACATTCAGTAAAATCCAAAGTAAGATATACAAGCCGATACTCTGTGAATAAATCCACTAGATCTAGCTCGTAAACGCCAGGCTGAATTCACTACAACCTACGCAATGGACGGGCAATCTGTCCTTAACACAAGCTGTAAGAAGAATTATTCACACATAAGCAAGTGGATTAATTTCTCTGCGTAAGCTCATTTGCGTAAGCTTCATAACCGAGAAATATCATCACGCAATCTGCCCTATTTTTATATTTACAGGACGGAAAGGAAACTATTTCACACCGTGCATAAGGCGTTTTAAGAGTGGGTGAAGCAAAATGGCAATAACACCCAATATAACCGGGACGATCATAAATATAAGGAAGAAAGTCGTCATATCATATTGTTGTGTAATCTCATCAATCTGTCCACCTAAGACACCGGCCAGTTTATTTCCTATTGCCACTGCAATATACCACACACCGAACATCATGGCAATCATCCTTCCCGGAACGAGCTTACTGATATAAGAAAGCGCAACCGGTGATAGACACAGTTCACCCAGCGTATGGAATAAAAAGGCTAGCACCAGCCATATTAAACTTACCGAGGCTGTCTCTGCTCCTGCAGGGATGGAAAGAGATCCATAAGCAAGGGAACCAAAACCGATACCGAGTAGAATAAGTCCAAATCCATATTTGGCTGCCGCACTCGGATTGTATTTACTCTCCCACCAGCGTGAAAATAATGGTGCAAAGATAATGATGAACAGGGAATTCAGAATTAAAAACCAGGTTGCGGGAATTTCCACCTCATTTTCCATGATTTTTATGACCGTACCATGGACAATCTGCGATGCTTTCCCGTCTGCTGCATCAGCTTTTCTGATTTCCGCCTCGGTTTCTTTATCAAGCAACACAAAGGTTCCCTTCTTGTCTATATCATAGATCTCAACCTCTTGTCCTACTTGTAAATCGATAGGCTCGATTACCTTGGTAGTTGAATGCACTACGGTGGCTTGAGGAGCTACTTCCGTCGATTCCGATATCGCCTTGGTATCAAATATCAATTCGCCTGTTTTCTCGTCAACAGCTTGCTGTCCATTATCAGCAATTACTGCGGTTTTAATGCTATCGTATTGAATTACATAAGAGGAGGAATTTACATCTCTGTATATCATCCAGAAAATAATTCCCCAGATGATGACAAAGCTCGTTCCCAGGATAATATTGGAGATTGCAATCTTCTTAAACGTATGTCTGAATAGTTGAACCAGGACATAGGTAATAATTGCTACCGGGACGACCGTAATTATAATATTCACAATCATAAATATCGTCGCCGAGGTACCGGACATAATCCGATCTGTATAAGAATTGGCAAATATGGTCATTGTACCTCCGGCTTGCTCAAAGCACATCCAGAACACAACAGTAAAGGTCGCAAAAAATACAATGGCAATCATCCGATCTCGGAGCATCGCAGGATATCGCAGGATACGCGACACGAGAAGTGTAAAAAACAAGAGGAGAGCTATAATTATCATTATCGTAGCTCCATCTATGTCATATAAAGTAAAATCGAAGATGTTAAAGCCCGTTATCTTGGAAACCGGATCGTTTATTATCCACAAGACTCCGATTACAGCTGACACAACTATAAGCCCTATATCTACCGGGGTAAATTTATTGAATTTATCGCCTTCAAATTCAAGCTTCTCACTACGATTCTCACCGCCTTCTTCCACCACGGGTTTCATCCCCACTTTACCGAAGAGTTTCTGTGAGAAATAAAACTGAAGCATACCGAGAAACATAAAGACACCGGCCAGCCCAAATCCATAGCTCCAGCCTACTTTCTCTCCCAGATATCCGCAGAGGAGAATACCGAGAAATGCGCCCGCATTCACACCCATGTAAAATATCGTGTATGCACCGTCTTGTTTCTCCGGCACATCCTCATACATCTGGGAAATAATCGAGGTGATATTGGGCTTAAAGAATCCATTCCCGATGATAAGTAAGGCGATTCCTATGTATAAAAAGATATGAGCAAATTCCAGCGCCATCGAGGCATGCCCGAGCGTCATCACCGTTGCTCCCAGAACAACCGCCCAGCGGTAGCCCATATACTTATCGGCGATATATCCACCGACGATCGGTGTAAGATAAACAAGTGCGGTATATGTACCATAGAGTGCTAGTGCATTCTCTCGTGGCCAGTCCCAGCCACCCAGTCCGATGGAGCTCACAAGAAATAATACAAGCAGTGCGCGCATTCCGTAGTAGGAAAACCTTTCCCACATCTCCGTAAAAAAGAGAACAAATAATCCAGCCGGCTGACCAAATATGCTACTCTCAAAAAATTCTGCGTGTCTATTTACCTTTTCCATATATGATTTTCATTACGTGTTTTTATTCAATATTCTCTCCTTATACATCCTCTTTTCCTCTTCTTCACTCCTCCATTTATTCAATCCATTCTATGCTCTCGGATATTAAGTTAATCAGTCTGCCTTTTCTGTGATATCGTATCCTTCTTGCTCTGCTACTTCCAGGTCGATATCCTCAGCACCATGCGTGAGTTTCTTCAATTTCTTTAAAAAGATGAGAAGTAATATACCGAATGCCGCAGTTAAGACAAATATTGATATAAAGGTTCTGAATTCCCTGTGATCTTGCTCTTCAAAAATCTCTAGATTCCCCTTATATTCACCATTCTTCGTCCTTTCCATTTGAACCTCGACAGTCGGATCATGATCTATCCTCTCCAGTACCATATCCATAGACTTCCGCAGATCCTCCTTGTCCTTCTGGTCAAATACCAGAACTTGTTTTAAGTCTCTACTGCCATCCTTGGACTTTATGGTGTAACTTCCATCCGCTGCCTCCTTGTAAGTTCCGACTAGTTCAAATGCTTTTCTGGGTTCTCCTTTTTCATTCATAGGAACTATATTCCCCGCTGATGCTGCAAGCTCAACATGAATCGGCTCTGTCTGAGATGCTTCCCCGATGCTCCCTGCAATTTTATTTCCGAAGCCCGTCGCGGCAAAATAAACACCCATTAAAATCGAGACATATTTCACCGGGGCAAGTTTTGTGATAAAAGACAAGGCTACCGGCGATGCACATAGCTCACCGAGTGTGTGGAATAAATAGGCAAGAATCAATAGGTAAAGGGCCGCTTTATCGCCATACTGATCAATCTGCATTGACGCTACTGCCATAAAAATAAAACCTATTCCCATGATAATCGTACCTACAGCCATCTTGAATAAGGAGGAACTCTCCCAGCCCTTATGCTGCCACCAAACCCAAAATGCTGCAATTATTGTCCCGAATATGATAATGAAGGTAGAATTTACCGACTGAAATACGGATGCAGGAATCTCAAATGGATTGGGGATCCCCTGTACTGCAATATAGGCCCATAGTCCGAGGATTAAAGCCGATGCCGGAAAGAAAATATAGCGCGAGTCCTGTTTTTTGCGCCAAGCTAATAAACCCAGAACAAATAATGCCAAACCTGCTATAATAAACAAGGCATCAATCACATAAGAACTTACCACCCTATCGATTTTCTTCAATGTATATATATTCATCAATCCTCCAGCTTGCTCAAATGCTCCCCAGAACACAATCACAATCAGAAATGATATTAAGAGAACGATAAATCGATCTTTATCTATCTTGTTGATATCAGCATAAATCATCATCAATATCCCGATGACAAGTGACACAAATATTCCCAGAATTATATACGCTATCTGCTCGGGGCCCGCCATGTAATATACCGATGCCACCACACTGATTACCATTAATGCTATTGTGATAATCAACTGCTTCGGACTACTGATAAGCATAGAAAATAAATCACCGAGACTCGTTGTATCATCATCTCCTCCGGTATGCTTCTTAGGCGGTTCTCCTACGCCTTTCAGAAACCGTTGTCCATAAGCAAATACGATTGCGCCCAGTCCCATACCGATTCCGGCAAGCCCAAATCCATAGTGCCATCCATACGTCTCACCGATAAAGCCTACAAGAATCGCTGCCAGGAATGCTCCGATGTTTATTCCGATGTAGAAAATGTAAAATCCACCATCACGACGAGGATCCTTCGGTGGATATAGCCCACCTACCATCGTAGATATATTGGGCTTTAAGGCCCCAACTCCGAGAATAATAAGAATTAATCCCGTATAAAATGCCCAGACATCATCTATAGCCAGCACACCGTGTCCGGCACATAAAATTAATGCACCGATTAATACACTCTTCTTCTGACCGATATACTTATCTGCAAGAATACCTCCCGGAATCGCTGCGACATAAACGAGCATTGTGTACCAGCCATATATCGATAGTGCAAATGCTTCATCCCAGCCCAGGCCGGGGTTCCTGCCTGCCACCGACGTAATCATATACAAGGTTAAAATCGCTCGCATTCCATAATAGGAAAAACGCTCCCACATCTCTGTAAAAAAGAGCACATACAGTCCTACCGGGTGTCCAAATAATGTCTTTCTCTCAATCGTCGCGGCTTCTGCCATAGATATTTCTTTTGGTAATATTTCTGTCTTCTGCCTTTCGGCAAATATCAGTTTTGTAAAATCCTTCCCAATGTATGAATATCGTTTAAAACTTTGTAGGACTTGCCTATTTAAATTTATAGTCGCTCTCTTAAAGTTTTCTTAATTAATAATCTTTATTACTGATATTCAGCGACTTATGATATTTTCAAAAACCCTTCCTCCACCTCCTCTATTCCTGGGGAATATTCCTCCGCATGCCTCTTAACTTAATTTTTCATAATCATAGCTCTTCCTAGATTCTGTACATCGAAGTTTGCCATTCTCTGGCTTTTGGAGGCATTCTCGTGATTCTTGGCTCGTGACTGAAGCGACTTCGTCGCAAGAATAAATGTTTTTATTCTTGTCATAAGTTGCTCATTGTACCCGGTCAAAAGCCAATAGCTCCCGCGTAGCCGGAATGCAACCTAGTCCACCGAAGGTGTGCTATATGCTGAGACAGCAGCACCTCTTGGATTTGGAAGGAATTAAATCGGAAAATCCTAGCGGCATGCTCGCCGCTCTACCTTTGCGAATTTAAGTGCAACACAATGCTTAGAAGCATAATTACTTCAGCCTATTGCTCATAGTTAAAAAATCCATTATCACTGAACCTAACTTGATCGATTATTTATCATTTTGCACAGTTGTGAACTCTTCTACATAGTACTGGGGAGGAAAATCAATAAAATTTGTGCCTGTGGAGCCGGGGAAATGGCCGGCATAGAAGAAAAATCTCAAGGAAGATAATTATTCCTCCCGTCTTCAGAAAAGCTAAGCTTGTATGTCTTCACCGGTTATTTCTTTCTTCACTTCAGAAGGTTTATCCTTTTTCTTCTGGTTGAAAAATTCGCGATTGAAAAGTAAAAGATTGAAAACCCCTATTGTTATAGATGAATCAGCGATATTAAAAACAGGCCTGAAAAACAAGAATTCCTGTCCACCCACAATCGGAACCCAGGATGGCCACGTCGTATCGATCAGTGGAAAATAGAGCATATCAACGACATGTCCCATGAGAAATGGGGCATAACCACCACCTTCAGGAAGGAAGGTCGCTAGATCACTCCCGTAATAACTTGCAGAAAAGATAAGTCCGTAAAATGCACTATCGATAATATTCCCAAAAGCACCTGCAAATATGAGTGCAATACTGATGATCACACCGTACTTTTCCTTCTGTTTAATCAGGAGATGGAGGACATAAATCAGGAAAGCTGCTGCTACTAAGCGGAATACACTCAGCAATATTTTCCCTAGGTCCCCTCCAAACTGTAGGCCAAAGGCCATTCCTTCATTCTCAATAAAATGAATGCGTGCCCACGATAAACCCATTATTCCGAATTCTTCTCCATAGTGCATATTTAACTTGACCCAGAATTTAAATACCTGGTCAATAATAAGAATAAAGGCAATAAGGAGAATAGTCGTATTACGTCTGTTCAAGAATAAAGGAGTTTAATGAAGTGAAAAGGCATGATTCCCTCAATGATATATCTAGTACATTCATCATCTAGCCTGCTTGGCTTCAATGCTTAAAGTAGCATGTGGAACAGCCTTAAGTCGTTCCTTGGAAATGAGCTTTCCTGTTACGCGACATATTCCATAAACCTTATTGTCTATGCGTATTCTTGCTTTCTTAAGATGCTCTATAAGCTTCTCCTGCCGTGAGGCAAGTCTGGCTATGGTCTCTAGCTCTGAAGTACTCGCTCCATCGTCTAGACTTTTTATCTTACTGTCTGTATTCTCAGCTAGTTCAGTAAGTTGCCCACGATAAAACTCTAGTTGTTCCTTGGCATTTTTCAGCTTCTCATCGATTATTTCTCTGAACATCTCTAGCTCCTTATCGGAATATGACGTCTTTACTTGCTCTTTTTTCTTCGTACTCATAACATACAATTAAATTAGGACGTGCAAAGATATAATTTTTTCTTTACTTCCTTAAATGTGCTTTATTCTGTTAATATCGATAACGCATAAGTGCGCCTTGTAGTTCCACTTTACTCAATTCCGATGTATTAATTGTCCTGAAAACACAAGAATATGGATGTAAAAATTCAGTCCTCGATATAATCGGCTTTATCAATACATAAAATAAAGACAGAAGAAAAGTTCGCTTCACAGAAATTTTAACAATCCACTTGGATAATTACTCCGATCTCAATATTTGGCATAAGTTTTGTATCAAGACACATAGAAAACGGAGATATATGAAGAGAAACATTTACGCACTTTTAGCTTTATTATTATTTGTCATAAGTACGGGTTTCAAAAAAGAGTTGTCATATAAACAGAACTACATAGACAACTATTGTGTGCTTGCAATCCAGGAAATGTATAAAAGCGGCATACCTGCAAGCATAACTCTCGGCCAAGCAGTTATTGAATCGAGCTTCGGAACCTCTGAACTCGCAATAAAAGCCAATAATCACTTCGGAATCAAGTGTAAAAGTTATTGGACAGGCAATACCTATTACTATGAAGATGACGACTACAGAAATGGGCAATTAATCGCATCTTGTTTCCGTTCTTATAGCACATCGATTAAATCTTTTAAAGACCATACGCGCTTCTTATCCAATTCGGAAAGATATCAACCGCTCTTCCGCTATGGGACTCAAGATTATAAATCCTGGGCTTATGGACTCGAAAAAGCGGGCTATGCTACCGACCCTCAGTATGCTGAAAAGCTAATAAAAGCTATTGAGAAGTATCATCTCCATCGATTTGATAAGATTGACTTAAAAGATTATAAATAGACGACGCAAGGAATACGATTCTTAAGTTTCATAGAGTTTATGTAACTTAAGGCATAAAATAATACCAAAACTCTCTGAGTGCCAATAAACCAATCTTTATAGATTTGACTATAGGATCAGACCAATCTAAATTACTCTGGAGAGTTTTGGTTTTTTCTCTTCAATCCCCCTCTCCTCCCTCAACCTCAACCTCAACCTCAACCTCAACCTCAACCTCAACCTCAGCCTCATATTGAACAATTCCCCTCATCCACCGTATATTTCTTATATGGAAAACAATTCTACTCATCGCTATACCAATCTTCTGATCAACGAGTCCAGCCCCTACCTTCTCGACCACGCACACAACCCGGTCAACTGGTATCCCTGGGGAAAAGAGGCATTACAGAAAGCACAAAGGGAAGACAAACCACTTATCATCAGTATAGGTTATGCGGCATGCCACTGGTGTCACGTCATGGAAAGGGAATCTTATTCAGATTCTGAAGTGGCAGATTACATGAATGAGCACTTTGTCGCTATTAAAATAGATCGAGAGGAAAGACCCGATATCGACCAGATTTACATGGAATGCTCTATTCTCATCAATAAGAGCGGCGGCTGGCCACTCAATGCATTTGCACTGCCTGACGGACGTCCCTTTTATGCGGTCACCTACCTTCCCAAAAATAACTGGTTAAATCTCCTGCGACAGATCGTAGAACTTTATACTGATAGTAAAAATGAGCTCCAGAAGCAAGCAAATGGAATCAAGGCCGGAATCATCGACAGAAAGATTATCAGATCTACAGAAATGCGAAATATCGCCAATTTAAAAGAGACTTACCTGCGCCTTTTCAATCTTATTGAGCCCAATATCGATGATCTCCATGGCGGACTGGGCAGTGCCCCTAAATTTCCTATGCCTTCTGCATGGGAATGCCTGCTTCAATACCATGTTCTCACAGACCATAAACGAGTCTTGCCAGCTGTCACAAATACACTTACCCGGATGGCCACAGGAGGAATTTATGATCAGATCGGTGGCGGATTTGCTCGCTATGCAACGGATGTGGCATGGAGAATCCCACACTTTGAGAAAATGCTTTACGACAACGCGCAGCTCACTTCCCTGTATGCGCATGCTTATCAACTGACCAATGACCCGCTTTATGCTCACGTTGTTCACGATACTCTTGAATTTGTCGGTAGAGAACTCACCGATCCCAATGGCGGTTTCTATTCCTCGCTCAATGCCGATAGCGAGGGAGAAGAAGGTAAATTTTATGTCTGGACAGAAGATGAAATAAAAAAGCTTCTTTCACCGGAAGACTTTGAACTTATTAAGGATTATTACCACATCCGGGCAGATGGAAACTGGGAACAAGGGAAAAACATCCTCTTTCACAAGAAAATCGGGCCTGAGAATAAGAAGGGATTTGCCGAAAGGCATAATATCTCACAGGCTTCCTGGGATGAGAGCTTGAAGCGCATAAACTCCATCCTTTTTAAGGCTCGTGAAAAGCGTATCAGACCTAGCACGGATAAGAAAATCCTCTGCTCCTGGAATGCACTGATGATAAAAGCTTATGTGAGTGCCTATCGAGCATTCAGAGAAGAAAAATACCTCGATACCGCGATCAAAAATGCAGATTTTATCAAGAATAATCTTGCAAAAGAGGATGGCTCTCTATGGCGTAGCTTCATGGCCGGAAAGGCCGGCATCGATGCGATGCTAGATGATTATGCCTTGCTCGCAGATGCATATATCGCGCTCTATGAAGTGACATTCGATAAGAACTGGCTCGTGCAAGCCGATGCATTAACGCAATATGTTCTGCGCCATTTTACTGACGCACAGCATCATCTATTTTACTATACTGCCGCAGATGCTGATAATCTTTTTATGCGTTCTATGGATATCGATGACAATGTAATCCCCTCTTCCAATTCCGTTATAGCTCACGTCTTATATCGTCTGGGGACTTTCCTTGAGAATGTGGAATATCTACGCAGAGCTCGTAATATGGTAAGTACAGTTTTACCGATGCTTTCATCTGCTCCGGCATATTATGGCAACTGGGGACAAGTTCTGGGAATTATGCAAGAAGGTGCCGATGAGATAGCGATCATGGGCGATAAAGCATCTATACGGAGGGCTGAACTGCAGTCTCATTTCCTCCCTACAAGTCTTTATCTGGGAGGTAAAAAAGAGAATTTGCCACTTCTTGAGGGAAAGCTTATCCCGGGTAAAACAATTATTTATGTCTGTAAAAATAAAAACTGTAAGCTACCCGTAGAAGATGTTAATCAGGCCTTGAAACAATTGAATAATTAAAGTTCAAGCTCTACAATATTGCAGCAATCATTACGTTGCTATGTTGGTAGCTGATTCTGGCTTAATTTCCCATAATTTTTATAAAAATACGATGAATGAATCATAAGATCAAGGCACAAAAAATAAAATTAACCAGGCTTTTCAGAAGATTTACGGAAAGCGAGCGAACAGTAGGACTCGTATTAGTTGCCTGTGCAGTAGTTTCCTTGATTTTAAGCAATTCATCGATCGGTGCCAGTTATACAGGATTTTTCCATACTGAGATAGCAGGTCATAGCCTAGAGCACTGGATTAACGATGGTCTGATGACAATTTTCTTTCTCCTCATCGGGCTGGAGCTTGAAAGGGAGATATACATCGGCGAATTATCACAGATAAAGAATTCCGTTTTGCCGATAGTTGCTGCCATAGGAGGGATGCTAGTTCCGGCAGGCTTTTATCTCTGGTTCAATTTCGGTTCACCTACGCAATCGGGAGCCGGCATACCGATGGCGACGGATATCGCATTTGCCCTCGGAATTCTTTCCCTGGTCGGAAGCAAGGTGCCCGCCTCCCTGAAAGTCTTTTTAACCGCACTTGCCGTAATCGATGACCTCGGCGCCATCCTGATTATCGCGATTTTTTATACCAATGATTTATCCTGGGCAGCGCTCGGTATCGCCATGGGAATATTTGTCGTATTATTGATCTTAAATAGGCTGAAAGTGCGCAATCTCATCCCCTATCTCCTCGGTGGCGTCGCAATGTGGTACTTTATGCTTCATTCCGGTGTTCATGCAACGATAACGGGTGTTTTACTGGCATTTGCAATCCCCTTTGGAAATGGTGATAAAAAATCTACATCGTACATCTTACAAGATTTCTTACATAAACCTGTAGCATTTATTATTCTTCCCATATTTGCTTTCGCAAATACCGCTATCATCCTCAGCGGAAGCTTCAGTGAGCTTGTCACCATGAACTACAGTCTCGGGATAATTACCGGATTATTGCTCGGCAAACCGATCGGCATTTTCCTCTTTTCTTTCCTTGCGGTAAGCATCGGCTTGTGTAAATTACCGAGGAATGTAAACTGGCCTTCTCTTGCCAGCGTAGGGTTTCTCGGCGGCATAGGTTTTACTATGTCTATCTTTATCACTCTGCTCGCATTTAAAGATCCTCTCGTAATCAATAATGCCAAGCTTATAATTCTCATCGCGTCGAGTATGGCAGGGATATTGGGGTATTCATTCTTGAAGCTTAGCTTGAAGCGTAACTAATGCCTGCGTACTCATAAGATTTAGCCCAGTTTATACTTCCCATGGACACACGCAGTCGGTCCCTTGCAAAGACGCGAAAAAATTGAGCAAAATCACCTCCTATTTGATAAGCTTATGGAGAAATTATTGAAATCACCAGCCACCGGCCTTGATAAATTTCTTATATATTATCCTACTATCTCCGCGGAACTTGAGAATATAAATTCCCGGCTTTAAGAAAGAGATATCCAGGCTTGTGTTTCCCTCCCATTTGCCCAATGGCAGTATCTCATTTCCATTGATGTCATACAGGGCATAACTATGTACATTGATTTCTTGCAATTCATCAGCTTGAATGTTCAGGTAATCCGTACAGGGATTGGGAAAGAGAGAAATTTTCTTCACTATGGCGTCTTCGGTGGCCGTGCGTTTCACTTGAATTCTTTTCTGAATCGTATCACTCCCGCATGCATTATCCCGTATATGAGTAATCGTGTAAGTCCCATTTTCCATATAATGATTGCTCGATATGACGCCTGTGCCACGACTCCCATCCCCAAAGTCCCAGATATAGCTTGATGTCCGATACCGCGGTGGAAGAAAGTCTTCCGTGTACATAGATTCTACCGTAATCGTCCCTTCATTCAGGGTGTAGGTAAAATCGGCGATAGGGGAAGGCAATACGGTAAATAATGGGTCAAATACCATGCTTCGGTCATATATTTTCCTCGTTACGGGGTCAAAGAATTCATATTCTACACTTCCTGCATACATGCCGGACCAATCCAATTCTATTGTTATCGTATCTCCATAGATCGGCCGCACACTGTGTTCAGGGATATGCCATATCACATAAATCATTGTATCGTGTTTTGCTACCAATGTTAAAATTGAATCGTCGATGCATAATGGTGGATCGGGATGAAAGAGGATTTCCCCGGACAATCTGGGCTTCACAAATATCTCAAATTCTTCATATCGGAAGTCACAAGCGCCATAGAAGCTTGCGGATACCGTGATCGTACCGGATATTTCATAGTGATGTGTGGGATTGAACTCAGTCGAGTGCGTACCATCCCCAAAGTCCCAATATACGGCTTGTACATTTTCCAGCGTATTGTTGATTTGTAAGGTTTTATCCTCGAGAGTATAATTGATTGACGCTTCCACAAATTCGCCTTCTTTTACCTCCAGGAATAAGTGATAAGGACGTTCACAGTCATCGGTCGGTGACGAGGTGACAAATTCATATTCGTAAGTTCCGACGCCCAGTGTTGAGCTTTCCAGAACGGTATCTCTGAAAGTATAATCATAGCCGATACATATACTATCATGTATGATTTTTACACCTGGATCAGCAAAGTAGTATCTTCTGCAATGAAAAGCAGAAGTATCACAATTATTTGCGGAAGCTACACATACTTGAAAACTCTGAGAAAACCGAAATAAGCTATCAATCGTAATGCAAGAACTATCGCTTGTTACCTGTATCGTATCACCGTCGGGCAAGGCCCATAAAACATAGGCGACAGAGGCCGGGAGATTCTCGGTACATAAATCAATCGCTTTCGCTCCACTACATATTGAATCATTCCCCACAAATTCCGGAAGCTGTAGTGGTGCCGCCTGAATTGTATCCGGCAATTGCGGCGGACTTATATTGCCTTGTTGAATTGTGAAAACAGCATCGCATATCGATCCACTGCAGCCATCAATCACAGCGTAATACATCTTCCCGGGAACAGTAGTAAATGTGTAGCTTTTCTTATCATCAAAGCAACTACAATCTCCCGCGATAGCAGTTAATCCTTTCACTCCTCGGAGCTTACATTTAGGATTTCCGGTGAAAATAGAAAATTGTCCCGTCCCGGATCCACCGATACAAGTTAAAAACTCAACGCTGACAGTTAGGCTCGTATCTGCGGCAATAAATGCAATCCAATGCGGATCGTCTAGACTACACTCATTTACCGCTCCCGGATACGGATATGATCCCGAGCTCTGTTCCATTTCTATCAAATAAGAATTAGTTGTGCTTACATCGCAGATCGGATAAGCATCGCAAGGTAGATAGCTTGTCGGAATAGTACTCTGGGCAATTAAATTACTGTTACTTATAGAAAACGCAATGCATAAAGAGGCAATTATTACTTTAAAAGGAGAGGCGACATAAGCTTTCATGTGTGGTATATCTTTTGATAATTTATATATCTCGGTAAGTTAACTATTTACAGAATATTATCCAAATCTTGTGTAGAAAACCAGTAAAAGACCTACCCGGCAACCCGTAGTGAAATTGATGGCAATGTTGCAATAATCGCCTATCTCAATTATGTATCACCCAAAACGTGCAATAGAAATATGACTGAGAGTAGTTCTGGCTTGCCATGATCAGGTTGACTAAATGTCAAGCTGTCGAAGGATCCGCCTACGGCGGACTAAAGACCGAGCTCTTACGAATAGCTAGAATCAGGAATACTTCCAGCCTTGGGCATGAGGCGGTCATTAGCCCTTCTCGGGCGGATCTTTCATCATTAATTTCTATATGTGCGCCTCCGGTAGAATGCATAAATTGGGTAGTGATTGACTGTAGCCTATTTACTAAGCCGGGAAATGGATTAAACAAGAAACAGTAATCTAGGATGAATATGTTTTCTTAATTCTGATTACATTGCATTGCATAACAGAAATACCAGGATTTGCTTGATAAGATTTTATATTATTCTATTGTACTTCCCGTGTCACGATTACCTATGGGAGCAATTTCCCTATTTGCGGACCTGCTATATATCGTATTTCGATATATATGGCCTTATAGAGAAAAGGTAATTTCTGACAACCTGAAACGTGCCTTTCCATCATTAAGCTCAATGGAACGAAGGGAAATCAAGCTTCAATATTATCGCTATTTATCTAATTTAGTCATCGAATCCATTAAAAATTTATCTGTATCGGAAGACGAGCTGCTCGATAGGTTGCGCGTAAAAAACCCTGAGCTTATGCAAGAACTTTATGCAGCAGATCGCAATGTAATTCTCTTATCTTCACACTTTAATAATTGGGAGTTTCTTATAAAAGGGCTAAGCTTGTTATTTCCCTTTAAAGCAATAGGTGTAGGAAAACCATTGACTAAGAGATTTTGGGATAAGAAAATTAATGAAGGTCGGGAATGTTTTGGGATGCACGTCGTCAATACTTGCAATTACAAGGAGATAATTACTGAAAATCCTGACAAATTAAATACAGTTCTCGTATTAAATGATCAATCACCGGGCAAAAATGAAAACTGTTATTGGACTAAATTTCTGAATCAGGATACTGCCTTTTATTTTGGCGCTGAGGTAATGGCTAATAAGTTCAATTATGCCGTAGTTCATGCAATAATACGCCGGAAACAGAAAGCTTATTATGAAATCGAATTAAAACTCCTGACAGATACGCCACGAGAAGAAGAATATGGGTTCATCACGAGAACATATATAGAACAACTCGAAGAGTGCATTATAGCAGATCCACAGTATTGGGTATGGTCTCATAGAAGATGGAAAAAGGATCTTCCAGACAATTTAGAGGAGTTAAAACAACAACATCAAGAGCGATTTATCCAGAAATTCAGAACCAAGTCACAATGAATAAAAACCTATTCACCATTCAATGGAGGCTTTTAAGTTATTATTCATCCTGGCCCCTTGACTTTTGGCAAGTCGGTGAGCCTTGACCCAGCAGGCAATAAATGCAATCGAGTTATCCTGATACGAACTTAAGAAATCAAATTCATCGATTTGGTTTCTTGAGGTCAACACGCATTTTATCCTCCCATTTCCGCGGATTATTGATGATGTACCGTTTGATATTGTGGTAGGCACGTCGGTTGAGAATGATGTGATCGTGGTAATCAGATTGCCAATTTTTACGACCTGGTGTATTATTTAGAATATTGATTTGTTTTGATACAATCATTTTTAATTTTCCCATAACCTTGGGAATAATCATTCTCCTGCGGAATTTACGGTATTGTTTAATTTCATCTGTGGTAGGTTCATAATCCGGATTATGCCACCATCGTTTTATTGGTAAGGGTGATGAATATAGAGGCAATTCATGAATTGCCTCTATATCATCACCATGAATTTCCTCTATTATTATATCACCACCACACATACCATTATCATAATCATAATCCCCCAATTCCACAATCATATGGATATGATCGGGCATAATAACCCATTCATCCAAAATGACACGTCTGTGATAGGTAGGTATATTCAGGATTTCAGATTTCAGGATTTTCCCTTCAGGGGACAATATCATTTCTGCATTGACAACCTTTCCTAGCATCCGTTCTCTATTCTGAATACAAACGGTCAGATAATATTGGCCGGGTGCAGAATAATTCCACCATATACAGCGATTGGATTCGACGCGGTATTTGTTCTTGAAGAGTGTCATTTACCGGTTAGTGTCGTATGCGTGGTGTTATGTGTCGGGGAATTCAAGAATTGTTGAAATATTGTGCTGTTGCGGTCATCGGTTAAATCAAATTCAATGAATTTGATCCATAACCGATGACTCTATTTCCTGAGATCGTTAAATGCAGACATTGCAATCGCAGGAAATAGAATAATGAACCACCTCATCCCCACAATCTCCCGGAAAAATCCCACATTTGTGGAAGCAAAACAAAGGTATGTCTAAACTCAATCGCGAATTACTCAAGCTCGCCATCCCCAATATCATCAGCAATATATCCTTGCCGCTGTTGAGCACCGTGGATACGGCATTGATGGGACATCTGTCGGGCTTGTATCTCGGGGCGATAGGCTTGGGCGCGATGATATTTAACTTCTTTTACTGGAACTTCGGTTTCTTGAGGATGAGTACAACGGGATTCGTGGCACAATCCTTCGGGGCAAAGGATGCCTCGCAGATCATCGGCCATCTAGCACGGGCATTGATTGTGGCGCTTATCCTGGCACTGCTTATTTTAAGTATGCAATCACCGATAATCAACATTTCCTTACAACTCTTGAATGCAAGCAGCGAGCAGATTCCGTTGATTATGGAATACTATGGCATACGGATATGGGCAGCGCCGGCAAGCCTATGTTTATTTGTCTTTCTTGGATGGTTCTTCGGGATGCAGAATTCCAGGATACCGCTCGTACTCACCATTATCATCAACATCACCAATATCGCCATGAGCTCATATCTCGTCCTCGTGAAGGAAATGGGAATCGCCGGAGCGGCTTATGGCACGATAATAGCGCAATATGTCGGCATAATTACAGCTATCTTTTTTCTCCTTTATTTTTATCGGGATTACCTTCATCACTTAAAGAAAGAAGCCATTTTTAAGATAAAGGCCTACGGCCGCTTCTTTGTCATCAACAGAGACATATTTCTCCGGACAATATCGCTTACACTGGCATTCGGGTTCTTTTACAGTCAGAGTGCGGCCGCCGGAGCGCTCGTCCTCGCTGCCAATGTCGTTCTCATTCAATTTCTCAACTGGATGTCCTACGGCATAGACGGATTTGCTTACGCAGCAGAATCTCTGGTCGGCAAATACCACGGAGCAAAGGATAGAGATAACACGCGGCGCGCCATCCGCTACAGTTTCTACTGGGGAGCCGGTCTCGCAATCCTGTATGCAGTCCTTTACGGCTTTGGCGGATACAATTTATTGTATATATTTACAGACGATCCGGATGTAATTCAAGCCGCCGACAAGATGCTTATATGGATGTTTTGGGTACCGATCATCGGCTTTGCCTGTTATATCTGGGATGGAGTATTTATAGGACTCACAGCAAGTAAAGCTATGCGCAATACTATGTTTCTCGCCCTCGCCTTTTATCTTCTCAGCTGGTATCTTCTGGCTGATAATTATCCTATTCACGGTCTTTGGGGCGCATTTCTCATCTTTCTCGGCGCACGCGGGCTATTTCAATCGCTGTGGTTCAACTATTACGGATTACAATTGAAATAAGTATGAAAAGACTCTACCACATCTTATTTATCGTGCTCATTATCTTGACACTTGTAATTATTCTCGCCATTATTGCTATTCCCATTATGGAAAATAGGGTTGAATCTCAGCTTACGCAAATGCTTCAGTCCGAATTCCCCTCCGGTGAAGTAGATATCCGGGACCTCGATGTGGATCTCATCGCCGGGAACTTTGATATCGCAGAATTGACGATAAGTGATAGTGCTCAACATATCGATCGCATCCATATCAGTGGCCTTGCGGCAAATGGCGTCCAATGGTACAAGTCATACAAGAAAAACAAGGCATTTGCACAGGATATTTATGTCCGTGACGCCTATGTGTCCCTTTTTACGCGCTCAACAAGCATGGATTTCACGCCATTGCTCGATAGCTGTGCACAATATCTGAAGATTAATGAATTTGCAATAGATGGTTTTCAATACAGACTTCTCGGAGCCACCGGAAAGCCGATACAAGCCGTTAAAAAAGGGAAGTTAAGCTTGTTTTTTCACGACAGGAATATACGGCACTTCATCGATAGCAAAGCTACCGGAGAAGGACTCCTTTTTACTTTCCCCGGAGAGAATTACAAGCTTCGTATAGATTCTATGAAGCTTAATTCTGAGATAAAGCAATTATCGCTACGCGGCATAGGTTTACAGCCAGTTCCACTTGATACAAGTGCCGGCACAAGGGATAATGCAAGCCTGTATAGTTACAATTTTTATTCGCCGAAGTTTAAGGTCGAGGGATTTGATCTAGCGGATATCGTTTCAGATTCCTTAATCAGTGTAAAAAAGATATCGGTAAGGAATCCGAGAATTATTATACAGAGAGACAGTACCGAAAAGCTGGACAGCAGTACGGTTAAAATGCTTCCGCAAGCACATTTGCGTAAGCTTATATGGGATATTGATATCGATACGGTGCAAGTAACTTCAGCATTGATAAGCTATAGGGCGATAAATCAATTTACGGGGAAGCCGGGGAAGCTGAACTTTGAGGAAACGTATATGACACTTACCGACCTGACCAATGATAGTAGTCGCATCGCCGATGATCCGATTATGTCCCTGAAATTCAATTCTGTATTTATGGGAGAAGGAGAGCTTGAAGGAACGATGAGATTTGATTTAATGGATGAAACCTCGCCGTACTATCTGGATTTCACACTCGGCGATATGGAAATCTCTTCAGCGACGAGCCTCACAATTCCTATTGGGAACCTGCAGATAGTCAATGGTCGGAACCTCGCTATGCTTGTAAAAATGACGGGAGATAAAAAGCAGATGACGGGAACAATGAGCTTTGCTTATGTCGATTTACAGGTGGATATGTTGCATAGCGATAAGTTGAGAACGAGGGATAAAATACGTGCCTGGATTAATAACACAATTTACGTAAAAGAGAAGAATATTAAAGAAAATAAGGGATTCAGAAAGGGCTATATTGCGCATGAACGCAATCCGCAGGAGAGTTTTATGCATAATCTATGGGATGCTATCGAAATGGGCATTGCTACGACGGTGCTTGGAAATAGGCAATCGGTGATGGAAGCAGCTTCACCGGAGGAGTAGGCGGGAAATATTATTTCAAATGTATTCCTTGGCTGAACCCGGACAATATGGATTCCATTCCTTTCCAGAATGCGAGTGTATTTAAGAAAAAGAGCTATTATACACATTACCATGCATATTTCCACGGATTAACCTTTTATGAGAATACACTGTAATATTAAAGAATAGATCGGAAGTACCGGAATAAAGCAGACGGAAGGAGATTTTTATTTCACATAGTTCCTAGCCCGTGGGGCTGTGTGCATAAATATCTTCTGGAAATACTTTGTATATTTCATTTCAGGATTCACTAATACAGATGAACACTCTCCTCTACCGGTGTTGCAGCAACATCACCACTTTCTGCAAATTCATCCAAGCGCACATAAATCAGATCATTTACCTCTCCGGCATCTTCCGGTAGCTCAACGCGGATATAATTTTCCGTATAACCATGTAAGCCCTTCCCTTTGGATTGCTCGATGAGGACTTCATGTGTTGTCCCGAGGTATTTTTCATAAAAAGCGCGCGTCTTTTTTGCCGACAAGCTACGCAAGCGCGTATTCCGCTGTTTTCTTACAGGAATCGGCACTTGGTTCTCCATCTCAGCGGCAAGGGTATTGCTGCGCTCAGAAAAGGTGAATGCGTGAATGTAAGAAATATCAAGTCCATGGAGGAAATCATAGGTCATCGCAAAGTCTTCTTCCTGCTCATCCGGAAAACCGACGATGACATCGACACCGATACAGGCATCGGGCATGATGGACTTAATAAGATCAACGCGTTCTGCATAGAGCTCTCGTTGATAACGACGACGCATAAGACCGAGGATGCGATTGCTTCCTGATTGTAGCGGAATATGAAAATGTGGGACAAATCGTTCAGAATCTGTGACAAATTGAATGATTTCTTCATTACAGAGATTGGGCTCAATGGACGATATCCTGAAGCGATCAACTTCTTCAACTTTGTCGAGTTCACGGACGAGATCGATGAAAATTGCTTCTTTCTTTGGGCGTTTCCCTTCGATGATTTCCGTTCCATTGCCGAAGTCGCCGATATTCACACCGGTAAGGACGATTTCTTTCACTCCCTGGCGGCCGATTTTACGAGCATTGGCAAGGACATTTTCAATAGTATCGGACCGACTTTTGCCTCGAGCCAATGGAATCGTGCAATAGCTGCAATTATAGCTGCAACCGTCCTGGATTTTAAGGAAAGAGCGTGTCCTGTCACCGAATGAAAAAGCATCGATGAAGGTATTGGCGGCTTTCACTTCACCGGCTCTTACCATTCCCCTTCCGGGAGCGTGTGAAATACCATCCACATAGTTGAGCACATTGAATTTCTCCGATGCCCCGAGAACGAGGTCGACACCTTCAATTTCAGATATTTCTTCCGGTTTCAACTGTGCATAACAGCCGATTACGACGATCTTGGCATCCGGGTTTCGCTTGTTGGCGCGACGGATGATATTTCTACCTTTACCTTCAGCCGTATGAGTTACGGAACAAGTGTTTACTACGTAAATATCGGCTATATCTTCAAAGTCCACTTCGGTATATCCAGCTTCCGCAAATTTATGCGCAATTGTGGATGTCTCTGAAAAGTTGAGCTTACAGCCCAATGTATAAAATGCTACAGTCCTCGGCGTTGACATATTTCTGTACTTTCTGTGAATGGACAAAGATAATGGTTTTATCACTTATTGCAACATTGTAGCTTATAGCTTTCACCAGGATGCAATGATTTTTACTCTTATAATGAAATCAGCTCGGATTAAGACAATGTCGCTCCTGCATGCCATTTTGAAAATTTTGAAAAACTTATTAAATTTGGTGAGAGAATATCTTTGTTTATTAAATCCCAGGGATATGAAAAGCTTTTCTACAATTGTGCTTTCTCTCATAGGTCTTCTATTAATTATGCAAGGCTGCAAGAAAGTTCGCTATATAAACTCAGGCGAAGGACAGGGTGATCATGATCAGAAAGAATTGACAATTTATATAGCGGGAAAAATTGCAAAAGATTCAATGTCATAAGCCTGTTACTGGAAAAATGATGAACGTATTCTCTTGTCAGAAGCTTATGAATATCATACTGCCAAGGATATTTATCTTGCCGGTGGAACCGTCTATACTTGCGGCTTCAAAACCATAAAATTAGGCGGTGAAACGCGACGTATTGCAGAGTATTGGGTAAATGGGAAACAATATTTGCTTACTACAGAGGAAGATAATGCCGAGGCAAGAGCAATTGCCGTTTCCAATGGTGGTGTCTATGTTGCAGGAGTAAAAAATGACAAACCGGTATACTGGAAGAACGGCAATTTAAAGCTCCTTACAGATACTTTCAGGACTGGAAATACCACTGATATTTCAATAAAGAACGGGAATGTATATATCTGCGGAAATATATTTGTCAATGGAGTTAACTCATTGGCGACCTACTGGATTAATGGCAAGGAGGAATATCTCGGCTTATCGGCTTATGTCTCGCGGGCAAGTTCACTATACCTGACTGATGAGGATGTATATATCACCGGATTTGTCTATGGAAGTAATGGAGGAACGACTTTATACTGGAAAAATTGAAATAAAGTTCCTCTCAAATACAAGGGCTTTGAAACCGAAACCAGAGCTATTTTTGTTTCCGGCGATGATGTTTATGTTCTAGGATAATTCTATGATATTGATGGTAGAGTTTTCAGCGCCCTATACTGGAAGAATGAAACGCCTACGATTCTGGGAGAAAACTATAAATCAGCAAATGATCTCTACGTGTATAATGATGATGTTTACATTGTAGGTAGCTCCATGCGAGTCGCCTGTTACTGGAAAAATGATGAACAGTATGTACTTTCAGATTTATCCGAGCGGGTAAGTGCAAATTCTATTTTTGTGACTGAAAATTAATGGGCGAATAAACACTTCACTCCTTCTCTGATAAAAAGGATGATAGGATTGTCGCAAGAACATAAGACAAATAAATTTTTCGTATCTTTACCTATCATAAAGAGGCTTTTTGTATAAGCATGTTAAAAATGAATCATTTGTGGAAGCTTCTATAGTTTTTTCTGCAAACAGTTTATTCACGGCAATAAATATAGAACAATGAAGAAATTAATACTCTTGCTAGCGTTGATAAATTGCACATTCTTAATGGCGCAAGAAAAAATCGATCTCAACCAAAAGATTCCGGTGAATCTCGATGTGCGCATAGGGACGCTGGACAACGGTCTGAAATATTACATTCAGCACAATGACAAGCCCAAGGACAAGGTTGAGCTCCGGCTTGTAGTCCATGCGGGCTCCATGCAAGAAGATAAAGATCAACGTGGTCTGGCGCATTTTATGGAGCACATGAACTTCAATGGCACAAAGCACTTTAAGAAAAATGAGCTTATAGATTACTTGCAATCAATCGGAGTGAAATTCGGTGCGCACTTAAATGCTTATACGAGCTTCAATGAAACGGTGTATATGCTCAGCGTACCTACGACAAGCCAAGGCAAGGTTGATACCGGCTTGATTGTTCTTGAGGATTGGGCACATAATGCACTGCTTACAGAAGAAGAAATTGACAAGGAGCGCGGAGTGGTATTTGAGGAGTTCCGCCTCGGTCTCGGGCCCGATAAGCGGATGAGACAAGAATATCTCCCATTGCTCCTCTATAAATCTCGCTATGCGGAGCGACTTCCTATCGGGAAAAAGGACGTAATCATGAACAGTGATTACGATGCCGTGCGACGCTTCTACAAGGACTGGTATCGCCCCGATCTCCAGGCTCTTGTCGTCGTAGGTGATATTGATGTCGATAGAATTGAAATGAAAATCAAAGAGCTATTTTCTTGGATGAAAAATCCTGAAAATCCACGTGTGAGGAAGACCTATCCTATCCCCAATCATGAACAGACTTTTATCTCTGTTCAGACGGACCCGGAGGCATCGCGCGTAAATGTGCGGATTGTATATAAAGATCCTGAGCCGGCGCAAGATGTTGTCACCGTAGGGGATTATAAACGCGAGCTGGAGAATCGCTTATTTACTTCAATGATTAATAGTCGCTTGAGAGAACTTGCCAATTCAGATAATCCACCATTTGCCTATGGTTATTCCTACTATGGAAGTTTTTTCAGCCCGGAAAAGAATGCATACAGGACATTCGCATTGCCGAGTGGTAATAATATTGCACAGGCATTACGCGTATTGCTCCAAGAAAATAAGCGCGTGAAAGTACATGGCTTCACAGAAGCTGAATTTCAACGAGCAAAGGAAAATATCCTTGCACGACTAGAGAAAATGTACAAAGGTCGCAAGGATAGAAAGGACAGAAGGATTGTCGGTGATTATATCAATAATTTCCTTGAAAATGAACCGATACCGACTATAGCCTGGGAGCTCAATACCACAAAGGCACTCTTCAAAAACATTAAATTAAGTGCGGTAAATAGCCTTATTGATGAGTACATTCACGATAATAATCGCGTCATCATCATCACAGGACCTGAATCGGCTGATTATACATATCCGACAAAGGAAGAAATCAAGAATATCCTGAAAGATGTAAAAAACTCGCCGATTGAAGCTTATTCCGAGGAAGATATTCCGGAGAGCCTGCTTTCAGAGATACCTACACCGGGTACAATTATCAATAAGTCGTATAATGAAGCGCTGGACATTCATACGATTACGCTCAGCAATGGCGTAAAAGTCCAGTATAAAAAGACAGACTTTAAAGAGGATGAAGTGCAATTCTCTGCCTTCAGTTTCGGCGGAACCAATCTCCTTTCCCTCGATGATTACAGAAGGATAGACTATGGTCTGAATGGAATTACAGAAGCCGGTTATAATGGCATGTCAAAGACGGTTATGGACAAGGTTCTTACCGGTAAAATAGCTTCCGCAAATGCTCACATAGGTTCATATTATGAAGGCTTAAGCGGCAGCTCAACCCCCACTGATCTCGAGACGCTTTTTAAGCTTATTTACCTTGATTTCACCGCATTGAATAAGGATAAAGAAGCATATACAGCCTTTGCAGAGAAAAACGGTTCTTTATATGACAATCTCTTAAATAATCCGACTTATTTCTTTTACGACAGCCTCGGGAAATTTTCTAGCCAATTCAATCCGCGCTACACGGGCTTCCCATCATCGCAGGATTTTAAATCGCTCGATTATGACTTTGCCTATGATTTCTACAATAAGCAATTTGCCGATGCCGATGACTTCGTCTTCTTCTTTGTTGGAAACTTTGATGAGGATCAACTTTTAGCTTACGCAAAAACCTATCTCGCCACATTGCCTACAAGGGAAGGAAGTGATAAGCTTGTATCACATCCATACAAATATGTGGATCCAGGCCAGAAATTCATTGTAGAAAAAGGAGCAGCTCCGCAGAGTCAAGTGATGATTCTCTTCAGCGGAAAAACAGAATATAATGCACAAGATGATTTCCTCCTCGATGCACTGGGTGATGTCCTTACAATAAAACTTACAGAAAGTCTCCGTGAAGCACATGGCGGCGTTTATGGAGTAAATGCACGTGGCGGAATGAGTAAAATTCCCGTGTCAGATTATAACTTTGTTATTATTTTCCCTTGTGGACCGGAGCACGTTGATTCTCTCGTGTATTACGCCCTGCAAGAATTGAATAAAGTGAAAGAAAATGGGCCGGAAGCTGCTGATGTCGAAAAGGTGAAAAAGACCAAGTTGCTCGAGCTTAAAGAAAGCAAAAAAGGGAATAAATTCTGGCTCGACGCAATGGAAAAAGCATATTCACGCGATATGGATATCGCAGAGCTCGTTCATCCGGAAAAAGCTATCAATGCACTCAATGCCGATGTTCTTCAGAAAATTGCCAATAAGTACCTAAAGGAATATAGAATCCTTGCTATCCTGAATCCGGAACAAAGCGATGCAGAGAAATAGCTTGCTATGACTGCTCAAGATAATCTATCAGTATGTACCGGTGAATAGAATGTCGCGCTTACTTAATACTCGGAACATAGATTCTGTAAAAACAGGATCTATGTTCTTGAAGTATTGTGTTCATGGAGCTTCTAATATCGGGAGCCGGCTCGCCGGAGCAATGTACAATGAGCAATGAACAATGTACAATGAGCAACCGATTACCCATTACCCGTTACCGATTACCTGCCTTACGCCTTACGCCTTACGCCTTACGCCTTACGACTGCGGCAAAGCCTGCTCTCGTTATGTGCCACAAGATCTTATATCGGGCATGGAAATTGTATAGAGATAGACGGTTGTGATTTTTCTGAAAATAGGAGCCTGAATTTATTGATTAGTTCTGATATTTTTTATAATTTCATTGCCGATATAACTTTGGTGAGTTCCGTGCATAAAAGGGGACAGAATCAGGAAGAAAAAAGAGTATTTATTTTTCTCAGCTAGGGTAATTTCATGAAAATTATGAGAAAATCCTGAAAAAGAATAAAGGCCAGGAATGCCATATTCTATGAATGAATATAGAAATATGAAGAGGTAGTCGAGTCGAGAAATTATCTTATGCTTATTCGATTAGTAGGGAAAAATGCAGAAAATTTCTTTCTTTTGCACTAGCTTATCAGAGGATAGGTCAAAAAAACAGAAACAGATGAATCTTTCCACTGTAGATTATGCTTGTAGAGAAGCAGAATCCACATTTGCGAAAGCTAAAATACAGCTTCCTGAGACAGAGGAAAGCGGTCGATAAAACAGATAATTAAGGTCTGCTGAGCAGTAGAGAGCCGGTGGATATGATATAGAGAATAAAAGAGAATGTAATAGATGGCAAGCGAGCATGTTCATTTATGGAACAGGTGTCTGCACCTTATAAAAGATAATGTCGGAGCACAGAGTTATAAGACGTGGTTTAAACCAATAAAAGCCGTGGCTTATAATGATGATATTTTAACCTTGCAAGTCCCCAATAGATTTTTCTATGAATTTCTAGAAGAGCATTATGTGCCTGTTCTCAGAAAAGCGATCCGTCAGGAGATCGGGAATGAATGCAAACTAGAGTATCAGATTCTGCCTTCCAAGGACGGAAAGAAACGCAAGCAGGGGTTTCGGCAGGATAAACAGAATTCCTCCTTTACGATAGAGAAACAAGAAGATAAAACGATTCCCAATCCATTTGTGATTCCCGGATTAAAGAAACAGCGGATCGATTCACAGCTGAATCCCAAGTATAGATTTGAAAATTTTATTGAAGGTGATTGTAATCGACTAGCGAGAAATGCCGGTTATGCGGTGGCAGAAAATCCGGGTAAAACAAGCTTCAATCCCCTTTTCATATACGGTGATGTCGGCCTCGGGAAAACACATCTCGCTCAAGCAATCGGAAATGCGGCATTGGAAAAACGGAAGAACTTAAATGTCCTTTATGTGAGTTGTGAGAAATTTACCAATCAGATTATCGAGGCAATTAAGAACAACTCGGTGAATGATCTCGTCTTCTTTTATCAGATGATTGACCTGTTAATCGTCGATGATATTCAGTTCCTCCGTAAAAAGGTCAAAACACAGGAAATTTTCTTCTATATCTTTAATCAACTCTATCAGAATCAGAAACAGATTGTCCTTACAAGTGACAGAGCTCCCAAAGACTTGGATGGAATGGAAGAGCGTTTAATCTCACGCTTTAAATGGGGACTCAGTGCAGACTTACAAGCTCCGGAGCTTGAAACCAGAATTGCAATTCTTGAATCCAAGCTCGATAATGAGGGCATTGAACTCCCGGAAGATGTGGTTGAGTTTATCTGCTATAATGTGAAGGATAATATCCGTGAACTTGAAGGTGTTCTTATCAACCTCCTCGCACAAGCAGGGTTAAATTCCAAGGAAATTGATATTGATCTTGCTCGCGATGTTGTCCGGGAATTTATCGCAGAGATTTCCAAGGAAATTACTATTGAAAATCTCCAGGCTCTCGTTGCTGATCACTTTGATATTCCATTAAACGAGCTCGTAGGTACATCGCGGAAGCGAAAATATGTCTCTCCACGACAGATATCTATGTATCTGGCAAAGAAATTAACCAATAAATCCCTAAAATCTATCGGGGAGCACTTCGGTGGAAGAGATCATACAACGGTCATTTATTCTTGCAAGACGGTTCAGGAACTTATTGAAACAGATAAAGATTATGAGAAAGACCTTCAAGAGATTGAGAAGAAAGTCAGGATGAGCCTTTATGCTTAAGTAATCCATACCTATGGCCATTGTGTCTCTCCGGCCTTTTCCACCTGCCGGCTGAAATGTGAGAGCCATGTGCGCAACGCATATTTCACCGACATGACAAATTGAACGGTACAATCCGCTTAAGCTTGTTATTGAAACATATTCACCACCTTCCCTTCAGGGAAAAGGAGCTCCCGGACTACCGTTTACGACTCATTTACTCCGATGTAGTCGGCTCACCAATTATTAAACCGACATCCATCCGGTTTTGAAAAACTTATGAACTTTTATATCTTTAGCTTTTAGGTAGTTCATGAGATGTTTCTACGGCTATAAATACGGAAAGCATGCTTTCAGATTGCAATAACATCATCATTAAGGTGATAATTTCACAATGCTTATCCTCGATAGCCGCAGCGCAATAAATTAAATAATCGATATGAGATTATTAAAAAATTAAACTGAACCACATGTTGAAGGCAACTTTGATGACATCGGCGGACACACTGTATAAAGTTATGCTCGCCTATATGATTATGCTATCACCACTCTGCACAAGCACCTATGGGCAAGCCGATACTACTTCACAACAAGTCTTACAGAAGTATAAAAGCCTAGATACCAGAGAAGAGAGATTAGACTATATTGACTCGATAGATTTGCATCGGAATTTTTCAACCGACTCCATATTTGCATCACTGCTGTATGAAGTTATTGATGAAAACTTAAAAGCAGGTGACACCGCATCCGTAATCGGAATGAGCATATCCTTAAACAATTATTATTTCTATCCGCTTTCAGCACCACAGAAAATAGTAGATCTCATAGGGCGATTTGATGATTATATTGACAATCATCCTACCCATGATGTCGGTGGCTTATTGCTAGGACTTGCGGATGCCTACTATGGGCTTGGGAATCTGCAGAAATCATATAAGGTATATAAGCAAGCAGCACAGTTATATGAAGAATTCGGTGACTCGAGTTACCAGAATTATGGGATAGCATATTTACGCGCAGCAGATAATGCCAATTTAATGGGTAAATATGGAAAGTCTGTGCAAGACTTTGAAGCGGCAAAAAATATTTTCACATATCAAAAAGATACCTCACTTTATCTATGGGCGAGTTACGGCCAGAGCGTCAATCTCAGTAAGCTTCGGTTCTTTGAAGACGCCGATAGCTTGAGAAAAGATATCCTGCCCACAGCTCTTGAGATCAAGGCAGATGATGTTGTCATTGCCATCTATGTTGCCGCAATGGCAGATAGCAGAAAAGTAGGCGATTACGACGAATCCTTAAAATATGCCCGGAAATTGATAAAAATGTGCAATCAGATGCCCGATTCCTATCAATGCATGACCGCATACATGGGAATTGCAGTTGACTATATCAATAAAGGGAATATCGATTCTGCAAGCTATTATTTCAAGCTCTATGAAGATAAAATGAGCAAGTTTAAGGGAAATAAAACCGCTGAAACTGATTATTACATCCTGAAAGCCAATCTAGCTTACGCAAAAGGGCACTCCACACAAGCTCAAAACATTATTGATCGACATTTATCGCCCGTTGAAGACATTCACGACAAGGCCAATAAGCTCAGAATATTAAATCTGCAATGCGCGATTGATTCTAGTTCACAGGATTATAAAGCAGCATTCAGAACTTTACAAAAACTAAAAAGCGTCAAAGATTCTATCAATATCGAGACGCTGGAAAATCAATTTACTTATTATCAAATCTTCTTCCAGACCAATAAAAAGAAACGAGAAATCGCCGAGCAACGCGCTCAGATTACACGCCTAGAACTCGCGAAAAAAAAGCAGCAGATTTTATGGGGGTCAATAATAGCCGCAGTCCTGATTATCAGTATTGTCCTTTACTTTATCCGTGAAAAACAACTCGCCGCTAAGAAACAACAGATGCAGGAAGAATTTAGTAGAAAACTCCTTGTTGCACAAGAAGAGGAACGTAAACGCATCTCCAGAGAACTTCACGACGGCATAGGACAGAGCCTTATCCTTATCAAGAATAAGGTAAGATTGAAAGATAAAAAAGGGACTCGTGAACTTGTGAAACAGACACTAGAAGACGTGCGACAAGTTTCACGCGGCCTGCATCCCTATGTCCTGGAAAACCTTGGCCTCACCAGTGCAATTGAACACCTCATTAAAGAAGCGGAATCCAATTCCGATATCTTCTTTGACCGAGAGATAAAAGACATAGATAAGCTCCTCCCGGACGAGCATAAACTCAATGTCTATAGAATCGTTCAAGAAGCCATTTCCAATGTCTTAAAGCACTCCGGGGCTGAAGCTGCCAAGGTTATTGTCGATAAAAGCGACTCCTTCATTGACATAAAAATCATTGACCACGGAAAAGGTTTTGACTTAACGAGCCAGGAAGGTATTCTTTCCAGCCTAGGTATGCAGACGCTCAAGGAACGCACCAAGATTTCCGGTGGCAAGCTCCTTATTTCCTCAGAGAAAGGTTCCGGCACGACAATTCATCTCTTAATCCCCTATACAAACTTGCATAATTCATAAGCATAAGGAAACAGAGCTTCACTTTCCATCATAATTGTGATTAAAGTTTTTCCCAAGAAAAAAGGCAGTAAAGTAATCCTTGAGCACTTTACTGCCTTACATTGTTGACCTGTTCTAGTCTTGCCATGACTTTCTGAGCGCCCTACCGCAATCTTCTCAAGAAAAACAAATTCTTAAACTCATCATTCTCAATTAATCTTGCAGTAAAGACGAGAAAAACTCTCAATTGCATTCAACGCATTAATACATTGTTCCTCAATTTTCTAGAGAAACAAAATACCCGTAACGGATACATTTACCTCAGAATTGTTTCCGGTATCCACGCTTATATCGTCAGCTGAAATCTCACCCAATACATCAAATTGCAGCGTACCGATCAGTTTATAACTACCGTCTGCCTGCTTATCATAGGATGCAAAATGTATCTCGTAATTACCGGGAGACAAGAAATGTAGGGAAAAGTCACCATTTGATTGAATTGCAGCGCTGGTTATAGCTTTCGCAAATTGGTTCTGTGGTTCCAGTGAAGCATCGGCTTCCGTAGTGCGGTCATAAGTGCCTTTTGCGTAAGCATATACAATCACCTTATCACTTCCATTAAATGCTGAACTCGCATTCCCCGTAATCGTTCCGGTTTCTTCCTTATTCAACACGCGTATTCCACCATTAAAATTGTCTGAAAATTCATAAGCATCATCCGGATTTCCGGTGTACTGAATGTTCTTTCTCAGATCAAAGTCAATGAGAATAGTTGTCGTTTCACCTTGCACAATCTCAAATGGGCTGCTTATCGTCAGATTAATCGTATTAGTCATCAAAGGGTGGATTTTGCCATCCTTATCCACAATGTGACAGCCGGCGTCAACTCCGTCAACATCCGCATTCCCATTGCTGAGTATAAGCGTAATGTTGTTATAAGAACCTGCTTCCAGATCGGTGTTTAGAAGCACTTTAGTCTGCCCGTTCCGATATTTCAAGAGGTCAAAACTCATAGGCTCAAATGTCTCAATCGTCTGATCTCCGATCTTTATGCCTTCAATACTTAAAAATACCGACTCGACATTGTCATTATCAATCGGTGCATCCGTAATCTCCAATTGAAATGCCCCGCTTGTGTCCATCGGCTCGTTTTTCCCACAAGACATAAGTCCGAGGACAAGAACGCCTATACATAGGTTCAATATGGTATTTAATCTCATAATTTAAATTTAAATTAAATGTTTTATTCATGCCTAAAACGATCGCAGATGTCGGATGTTGCTTCAATTTATCTCCTTTTGTATAAAGGAATGAGAACTTTGTATATTAAAAATTATTATAATATGTTTTTGCCCATTTTTCAACTTGCATCCTCTCGTCTTACCAGCGATTGCCAAGAGAAAAACTACAATTAACACTCATTCCTCAGAGACAATTTCTGCAGGAATTGCTCGATACAGGTATTCAATAATGGCAAGGCCATTAATCTACTCAGGCAAGATCATTAAACTCCATTTCTGTCCATATTTCCACCGTTCCGAGGGCTTGAGCTTTCTTAAGCTTTGAGCCGGCATTTTTTCCTACGACAAGGATATCGAGATTGGAAGAGACAGCACTGATATTCTTTGCTCCGAGTTCCTCAGCCTTTGCTTTGGCTTCTTTTCTCGTCATCGTCTCCAGGGAGCCTGTAAACAGGATTTTCTTCCCTTTTAAGGGTGCATCATCTGCGATATGAACCGGCATATCTTCTTCCGTCTGTTGCATATTTACGCCGAGTTCTTCCAGTTCTTGTAGCATTGCGATATTGGATTCATCGGAGAAATAGGCTACGAGATTGCGTGCGACAACCGGACCTAGGTCCTTTATTGCGGTAAAATCGCTTTCTGTCCATTGCTTAAGTTGTAGGAGGTGTTCAATTTTTTCGGCGATAATTGAACTCACTTTTTTCCCGACGTGATGAATGCTTAAGCCATATAGAAGCCTTTTTATCGGGCGGTGTTTGCTATTTTCAATAGCATCGCGGAGGTTTTCAGCAGATTTCAACCCGAAATCTTTCAGCGAGGCTATTTTTTCATAATTCAGTCTATAGATATCCGGGAGGGACTCTATAAATCCAAGGGTTCTGAAACGCTGAATAATAGCTGGCCCCAATCCCTCTATGTCCATCGCATCGCGTGATGCGTAGTGCTTCATCCGTTCATATATCTGTGCCTCACACTGTGCATTGACACATCTCCATGCCGATTCACCTTCAAGCCGTTGCAAGGGATGCTTGCATACCGGGCATTCTGTAGGAAAGTCAATGGAAATTTCACTTCCATCGCGTCTATCTTTCACCACAGATACAATATAGGGAATAACATCTCCCGCGCGCTCAACGAGCACATAATCATTGATTCTGATATCCTTTGATCGGATAAAATCTTCATTGTGCAAGGAGATTGAAGAAATATCCACACCTGCAAGATGTACCGGATCAAGCTTAGCAACCGGAGTAATTGAGCCTATTTTCCCGACCTGAAATTCAACGGAATTTAAACGTGTGCTTGCTTGCTTAGCTTTAAATTTAAAAGCTATCGCCCAGCGTGGGTGATGTGCAGTATAACCGCATATCCGTTGTGCATCGATGGAATTTACCTTGATGACCATTCCATCAATTTCGTATGGATATTCTTCTCGCTGTTCTTCCCATTCTTCACAAGCCCGGATGACTTCTTCTATCCCAAGATAACGCTTTCCGGCTGTAGGCGGCACTTTAAAGGAAAGACTGCCGAGCAATCGGATATCTTCGGAATGCAGGAGTCGATCTGCCTTGGCAGAATCCGGTTCCACATAGCCGAGATGATAGAGGAAGACATCGATATTCCTCTCTGCGGTGTCGGCTGGTTTTTTCATACGTAAACCACCGGTGGCAGCATTCCGGGGATTGGCGAAGAGCTTGATTCCTTCTTTTTCTCGTTCCGCATTCAGCTCTGCAAATTTATCTTTTCTTATAATTGCCTCGCCGCGGACTTCTGCCTTAGTAATTCCATATTGTGAAAAATGTGCTTGCAGGGGAACTGTAGGTAAAGTTCTGATATTCTCGGTAATATCTTCCCCTTCAGCTCCATTTCCTCGCGTTGCAGCTCGGACAAATTTATCATCCTCGTACACCAGTGCTACGCTTCCTCCATCAAATTTAGGTTCAATGGCATATTCCACAGTGGCATTTGCCGGAAGGCTCAGTAGCTTTTTTATCTGCGTATCAAATTCCCTTAAATCTTCAGGATTATAAGAATTCCCAAGGGACAACATCGGGCTCAAATGACGAACCGTTATCCCTTGTTCACTGATGTCACTGCCGATGCGTTGTGTGGGAGAAGTCGGCACTATCCACTCGGGATGTTCCTCCTCAACCACTTTTAAAGCATTAAAAAGTATATCGTATTCTTTATCGGTAAGAATCGGATCGTTCTTTACATAATATCTCCACTCGTGAAAGCGAAGGACATCGCGGAGTTGCTCAACTTCTTCTCTTGTATTGAGCCTTGCGCCAGTTAATTGCTCCGTGCGTTTATTCCAATACTGTGTGTTGTAAAAATCCTTATTTGTTTCTGCCATATACGCAAGATAGGAAGAGAAAAAAGACTATTCAAAAGGATTTTATTGATTTAATCCACAGCTGTCCAAAACGATAAATTATCAATCAAGCTACGCTCAGTGATAATGGATTCCAGCACCCAAAATATGCAAGGTTTCATAAGCCACGCGGCAAAAATTGAAGACGACTAAATACTTAAAGATTATTACACTGTGCAAGTTTCCATCATTCAATCCCAAGTCTCGGAACCAGCCTAAGTAATCCAAGCCATTGTTTACGTATGAAAGGAATACTCTTGAACAAGCTCTTGCGGGCTCCGATGAGGGCGCACAATTGTACTTGTATTTCCATCGATAAAAACTTCTGCAGGAAGTGGTCTCAAGTTGTACACGGAAGCCATAGAATAGCCATAAGCACCGGCATTGCAGATACACAACACATCACCTACACGGATTTCAGGCATCGCGCGATCAACGGCAAAGTTATCCTCCTCACAGATATTCCCACAGATATCATAGGTATATATCTCGCCATCGGGGTTACTGAGATTGAAGATCTCGTGATAGGCATTGTAATACATAGGTCGCATAAATTGTGAAAAGCCGCTATCCGTAATCGCAAATCTTTTCTTCCCACTGCATTTTACGACGGTAGTTTCAATCAGAAAAAAGCCGGCTTGGCTGACAAGGAATTTTCCCGGTTCAATGATTAATTGAAGCTCCTTGCCTATATTCTCCTGCAATCGATTGAATCGCTCTGTCACTTCATTCCCCAGGTCGGTAATTTTACTAATCTTTTCATCCGGGGAATATGGAATCCGAAAACCGCCACCGAAATTAATGTATTCCAGATGTTCATTATATCGCGATGCGACATCCATAAGTACATCGGCACTCTGACGGAAAGCGTCTTTATCCGACACATCGGATCCGAGGTGAATATGCCAGCCTTTCACCTTGAGTTTTCCGGCTTTCATATATTCTTCCAGCTGGTCCATGTATCGCATATCGAGACCAAATTTTGATTCATCATGTGCGGTGGAAATCTTCTTTACTCCCCCGGCCACGATAGACGGATTAATCCTTATCATCACCGGTATGTCACTGAATTTTTCAATCCACCGATGGATGAATTCCATATTATCCAGAGTAACACTTACCCCGTGATCGACCACTTTCTCGATTTCTCTGAAGCTTGCACCATTGGCCGTGAAGACCATATCGGTGGGATTGAAACCGGCTTCAAGGCCTGTCAGCACTTCTCCGAGCGATACGGTATCAAGACCGCTTCCCAAGTTGCGAAGGTGTTGTAGGATAGCCGGGTTATTATTGGATTTCATGGCAAAGTGTATCTCGAGTTTTTCCGTAGGAAAAGCTTTCTGCAAAGCTTGATATTGACTGCTTATTTTCTCTCCGTCATATACGTAAACAGGCATTCCGTACTCGCTTGCAAGTTGTAATAAATCTATTCCTCTGAGTTTCCCGTTTATGGGTGTGTAAAATGGTATATAATTTTCTTGCATTGGTAAGATTAATAGGTATTATAAATATCAATCAGCACTGCTTCCATCCCTTGTTTCAGCAGATGTCGATCGATAATAAAATTGTTGTTCATCCAGCTGAAGAGTACAACTTTTCCGCTTCTGCAGATGATGTAACCGCTGAGGTTATAGACATTTCTCATGCTTCCTGACTTGGCATAGATTTCAATCGGTGCCTGTGTAAACATACTTCTCAGCGTTCCGGATTCTCCGCCTTTCGGCAAATGTTTTTTCGTCCGATTAAAATCCTCCTCGTACATGCGCTTTAAAAGTGCGACATTATTGGCTGGTGTATTTAAATTATATCTGCTCAATCCGGACCCATCCGCATAGATAAAGGTATCCGGAAGGAAGGTAAATAAGCTATCAAGCGCATAATTTATAGCAACTGAGCTCTTCAGTGTATCTGAAAGACTATAAGAAACGGCAAGAACCAGTTGTTCTGCTATGTGATTATCGCTCTGTTGAAGCATAAAGCGATAAAGGCTGTCGGTATATATTCCATACATAGTCTGTTTATGTGCATAGTCCACAGCAGGGATGGATTCAATAAAAAGGTGATTATCCAGCGTATCATTGAGTAATCGCCCGAGGGAATATTTATCGGCAGACATGGGTAAAACAATCTTGTCATTTGCGGAAGCTAATGGGCCGATATCGTAGTCAAATGCATTGGCAAAATCAGCGCGAATTACTGTAAAGTCTTCCGCCTCCAGCTCCGGTTTATAGGTAAGCCAATTTCTGAAATATGTCGGATAAACCTCAATATCGTGATATTCCTTGTTGCGCAGGGTAAAGCTGATGAGATTGCCATAGGCGGGAAAGAAGGATTTTTCAGCCTGAAAACTATAGAGAAAATCATCCCAGGCCCAGCCCTTCCCAAATTTTTCGTCCTTATATTGTGCGTTACTTAGAATCAAAACCGGGGCAAGTGCTTCCAGGCTATCGACGAGGGACAGATGTGCATGGAAGTGTGGATTGAGGAATTCCGGATCGCCATAAGGCCAGATAATTGCTGTGTCATGATTAATTATATAATCGATAAAGGGCATGCGATCTGGCAGGGTTTTATCTGCGAGATAATAGGTAAAAAGCTTGGTTGTGGAAGCGGGGTTAAAGTGATCGTGACCATTGTGATTATATAATATCTCACCTGTTTCTGCATCGGCGACATATAGGCCATAATAGTGCTTACTCCAGAGCTTATCTGCAGTAATATCCTTATGAATCTGCTTGCCGAGCTTACTTCCCATTGTGACCCTGGGAGCAGAGCATGCCTGCATAAGACATAAGAGAACAAAGGCATAAAGTAAAGAACAATACTTCCGTTTTTCTCCTGTTAAATGCTTCATATTCAGTTTCTATAAATAAGAGGGCTGAAATTAAGAAAAATCTGCAATTATGAGCTTTTACAGATGTTAAAGGATTGATAAAAGGGATTTACAGCATGCCGATCATGCCCACTATGACCTGAAATGAAGGGAAATTTTATCCTCAGAAGCATTCCTGAAGCCCCTATTCTCCGGTGGAAGTTATCACACACAGAGTTTCATAAACTTTGCTTCATCCTCCGTAGTGCCTACGAGGACAAGCTCACAATCTTTTGATAAAATATAACCGGGATCGGGATTGATAATCTGTTCATCATTTCTCTTTATAGAAAGGACATTACAGCCGGTAGTTTTTCTTATCTGTGCTTCGATGAGCGTTTTCCCTGCAAATTCATCGGGTGTTTCAGCGGCAAAGATGTTCAATCCTTCAGCGACGACCACAATATCATTCTGCTCAAGGATATTTAAAATGGCATTGGCGCCCATGCTCGCATAGGAAAGGACGAAGTCAGCTCCCGCACGATGAAGGGTAACGACATTTCTACGGCGCATAGAACGGCTTATCACCTGGATATTGGGTCTGAGTTTTCTCACGTAGATAGTCAGATATATATTCATATCGTCATCGTGCGTTGTTATCAGGACACAAGGTGTTTTATCGATACCTGCTTTTTCAAGTATCGTTCCGGTGGCTTTACGATGTTTCCTCCGTTGTACCAAAGGTACAAAAAGGAGGGAATATTGTAAAACCACCTGATGTGCGCCGTCCGCGGAGCGGACAAGCACGTCTGGTGGTGCAGCCACCGGAACGATGTAGCGCCATACGCGGAGCGTATGGCGCTACATCTTGATGTCTTCGGCGGAGCCGAGGATATATCGATCGTCATTCTCCTTGATGCGTGAAGGGTCTTTATCAATGATACGGAAATCTATTCTGCGTTGAGTAAATGCCTTGGCAATACCTTCACCTACCCGACCTGCACCGATAATGATAACCGGATTTTCATTGGCTCTATAATCGCTCATCTGTTCATCGTATGCTCTGAACTGTTCTACGGTACCTGCCATAATAAGGACACTCTCTTGTTGTATTATCAGATCAGCTCGTGGTTTAAGGTACTTCCCACGTTCCCATATTCCGACGAGGTTAATCCCCAGCCTTTCTCTGAGATTACTTTCTTGTAGTGTTTTCCCGACGAGAGGCGTCTGATATGCCATTGCTTCTGCGACGACGAGTTCATCAATATGGCCGACAACATGAACTCTGCTATCCTGGCCTATTGTCCTTCTTGAGAGGGTTTTCCCCATCATGTCGCCCATGCGCAATACATAATTGCTCCCGGCGAGCTTTAGGAGGTCGATAGAATCTACAGACGTTGCGGTGGCAACAATTTTTACATCTTCATCCACCTCGCGCACGGTGTTGCAGATATTGGAATTGACCATGTCTGTCCCGATTGCCACGACAAGGCTCGCTTGATTTACCTGGGCATTCTGATAGGTCTTTGGATTGTCAAATTCTCCGAGAATCACATTGTAACCTTTATCGTGATAATCAAGTGCTTTTTCTTGTTCACCTACGATTAATACGTAGTCATAATTATAGGCTTGAAGCTTGTCAATCAATGCCTCCGTAACGGAATTCAAATGAGAAATAAGCACGTGATTACGCATATCTTCCGGTAATTTCCTGGGAGTGCGTTTCCTCGACTGTGCCTTCAGCCACGGTGCATAAAAGAATTCAATGAAAGAAAAGGGAAGGAGGATGAGCAGAGATATCATTCCGGTTACAAGGACTATTACTGAAAATCCCCTGCCCAGGTCACTGTAAAAAGTTATATCTCCAAATCCCAATGTGGACATCACCGTGAGTGTCCAGTACAAGCCGGTTATCCAGCTATAGTCCCTGCCTTCATATTCCATTATTAAGTGAAATATTATTGTGTATGTCATTACGAGGAGGAAGAGATAACCGAGAAAACGCGCTAGTCGCTTCAGGTTGTACTTGGTATTCCTTCTGGATATAATCTGTGTAAGTTGTGAAGTAAAAAATTTCAAAATCGCAACAATTTTGTGATTAATCAAGAAAGGTAAATGTACAAAATGTTCTTGAACTTAATTTCCCACTGTGAAAGTAGAAAGTTGAATGAAGGGAGGCTCTTATGCTATCTGAGGAGATGATCACATTTCATTAAGAAGTTCTTGAAATCTCTGAATGAATAAATGGACGTGATAAGCATCCATAAGGCCATGATGAACATGGATGGATACAGGCATTTCTTTAATGTCGTTCTGCTTATCGATTTTACCGAAGGTAATCTTTGGGCAACTGTCGGGGAATGCAAAGTTTCTCGCATGAGATAAACTCGTAAACTTGATCCACGGTATTGTTGAAAGATGGATAACATTTTCACCTGAAACCGCCGGCAATAAGTTTTTACTCTTCTTAACTTGCTCGATTTCTTCTATTGCCTTTTTATAGAATAGGTTTTCATCTTCTTCATAATTGATATAAGCAAAGCCAAAGGTGCCGTCCGGTCTGTTAATCGTCGGTGATCCGCTTACTCTGGAAAAATCGCACACCTCGCCATCGATAATCCTGTATCGGAAATTTTCTACTTCATTGGCGGCTTTTAAGGTGCGGTAGAGATAATAGAGGAAGAAGGAAATATTGTGCTTTTTAGCATTTGCGTAAGCGATAGTACAATCAACATTCACTGTCATACCGAAAAAGGGCTCGTCAAATCCGGAGAAAAACTTAAAATGTTCCTTTCTATTCCACTTTTCAATATCAATTTTCCGTTTCTTCATGCTTTCTGCTTTATCTTATAGATAATTTAAGATTTCATCAATTCTCTTGAGTTCAAGGAAACTGTCACTATCGGTCTCCACGTCTGCATGCTCGTGAATCCAGGTTGTGTGGTAGGGGATGTGAGCGGCATAAGCCTCGAGCTTGATTACCGGAAGAACGTCGGATTTTATTGAATTGCCTAACATAAGAAAATTTTCCGGCCGACAATTTATGTGTGATAAAAGCCTGCGGTAATTCTCTTCCTTCTTATCGCTCATAATTTCAATATGATCAAAATAGTGAGCGAGATTGGATTTTTTCAACTTGCGTTCTTGATCGAGCAAATCCCCTTTGGTTGCAAGGATAAGTCTGTAATTCCCATTGGTCTGTTCCAGCGTTTTTTCTACGCCATCCAATATTTTTATGGGCTTCTTGAGTAGATTATGCCCGAGTCCTATGATTTTATCTATAATATCCGCTTCAACTTTGCCCTGTGAAACAAAATTGGCTGTTTCTATCATGCTCAACATGAATCCTTTAATGCCATAGCCGTATAATGGGAGGTTTCTCATCTCCGTCTTATAAAGCTTGGTCATTAATTCTTCTTTGGGTATAAAGTCTGAAAGAAGGGTACAGAACTGCTCATCGGCTTCACGGAAATAGGGTTCATTGACCCACAAGGTGTCATCCGCATCAAATGCTATTGTCGTTATCTGCTTCTCCATTGTGTTATTATTACCTACGTTCTGAGAATCTTTAAGATGCAAATATAGGAAATGAAATTTTCATCTTCTCGCTATAAGTCGTAAACATTTTATACATTTGATAGTATCAAATGATAGTATCATTTTATGAAACTACCGTATGAAATAACATCGGAGATTCTGAAGCTAATAAGTAAAATTTCCCGGAAGATAGGAGAAGTTGATGCGAGGAGGTTGATAAAACACGACCCACATTTGCGTAAGCTAAATCGTTTAAAGACGATTCAATCATCACTAGGAATTGAGGATGACCGAATGAAGTTTCATATAAGCGCAGCTTATATGAAACCATTGATACTAGATGTATCAATGATGAGGGATCCGCCTCCGGCGGACTAAAGACCGAGCTCCTGCGAGTGGGTTTCACAAAACCCTTTGAATACAAGCACTTCTTTTTCAATTTCTACCGTGTGCGCCTCTGGAGCATTGCATGATTTAGGTATAAAAAAGCGCAAAAATAAAATAGTTTCAACCGGAAATATTCAATTGTGAAGATTAGCTTGTACATTCGTCAATATGAACAGGTAAATTACGCTTATGAAATCAATCAAATCACTGAAAGCTCAGGAACATTTCTTGTCTGATCCACAACTTCAGATAGAAGTTCTTGAAGATAAAGAACAAGATTTCCCATTTTTTAAAGAAAAGTTGCAAAGTGCCGGCTTGTATCCTTTAAAACCTACCGGAATTGAGATATTTCAGGTGAACATGGGCAAAATGTGTAATCAAACCTGTAAACATTGCCACGTTGATGCGGGTCCTGATCGCAAGGAAATCATGAGCAGAGAAACGATGAAGTATTGTCTGGCGGCATTGGCGGCTACGGATATTCCATTTGTTGATCTTACCGGTGGTGCGCCGGAAATGAACCCGGATTTTCGCTGGTTTGTGGAAGAAATAAGGAAATTGGGGCGTCATATAATGGTGCGTAGTAATCTCACGATAATACGAGCCAATAAAAAGTATTATGACCTACCTGATTTTTACAAGAAACACAATATTGAAGTGATTGCTTCCTTGCCTTTCTATTCTAAAGACAGGACAGATCGTCAGAGAGGCTCCGGGGTGTTTAATACATCGATTCAAGCTCTTCAAATGTTAAATGAAGTCGGTTATGGGAAAGAAAACTCCGACCTCGAGTTGAATCTGGTGCATAATCCTGCCGGAGCTTTTCTGCCACCACCACAAGCTGCTCTTGAAAAAGAATTTAAGGATGAGTTGAAAGCGCATTTTGGGATTGAGTTCAATAATTTATTCGTCATAACGAATCTGCCTATCAGTCGGTATCTAGAAAATCTGTTGAAAACCGATAATTATGAGGATTATATGCGGAAACTCGTCAATGCTTTCAATCCCGCTGCCGCAAAAAATGTGATGTGTAGGAATACGCTATCCATTGGCTGGGACGGTTATTTGTACGATTGCGATTTCAATCAAATGCTTGAATTGAAAGTCGGCTGTAAAAATAGCCGGCACATATCCGACTTTGATGAAGAAGCCTTGAATAACAGGGAAATTCTCATAGGCCAGCATTGTTATGGATGCACGGCCGGTGCGGGCTCGAGCTGTGGTGGGGAGATAGTGTGAGGAAGGAGAATTCTTTATTTTTTCTTGTTCTTCTTTTGCATCCGCCGGGTGAAATGCATACCGCCAAGGCGGTACAAGTTCTTCGATGCCATCACTCAGTGATGATTTCACCGGGTAAACCCAAAAAAGAACCAATCTCGATGGCTATCGGGATCAATTGAGGTAAAGATATGCATTTTATTGAGAACATTTAATCCAATCCGTTTACCTGCCATTCCGGTAAACCGAGTATAGTGCGCTCAGCCTTTCTTTAGGCTAATTGAATAAACTGACCTTCGATTTTTACGTTGAAATTTATATCGGCTCTTAAGGCTTTAAAAACTTTCAATATAGTTTCAATAGTTGCACTATTTGCGTGATTCTCAAGCTTGGAGATTTGCGATTTATTCACACCGATCAATTTCCCAAGTTCTTCCTGAGTAAGGTTTTGTTCTTTTCGGGTAGCTCTTATCATCCGTCCGAGAAGCTCCATTCGTAATTCGTATTCGTACTCATCCCTTTCCTTAGTGCCTTTTCTGCCAATATGTTTGTCCTCCATTTCGGACAATGTGTATGTTTTCATTTTATCTATCTTTTATGCTTTCTGTTCTTTTCCATAAAATATTACTTGTAATGAATGTTTCAAAATATCGCAACATCTTTAGCTCTGCAATTTCATTGATTGTTTATTTTTAGCTTCCGCAAAAATTTGAAATACCCCCAATATTACAACTTTCTCTTCTCATACCCTAATTTTCCCACAACTCCTGAAGTACAAGGATAAGGTACTATTTAAACTTTGCACATATTGTATAGACGCATTACGCAATCTGTATTTATAAAATTTTTACAATTATTGCATGTTTTGGGTCGTAGACTTATCGGTGTGTTTTACCGGATTTTTATAGATGGCAAGTACTTTTTCATCTCCTATCGTTGCCGTAAGGCGTGTTCTTACTTCTCCCTTTACGGGATTTTGGTAAAGATGATTAATGCACTATTTTCTCATAAACTACCGATCACATCAACAAATAAACGGCTTAATACCGAGTCGGCTTTACTTGCCACCTCGATAATCTCATCGATATTTATCGGTGATAAATTGTCGGGATCACACTCATCGGTAATTACTGAAACAGCAGCACATTGTAAACCCATATGAACAGCGGCAATTACCTCCGGAACGGTACTCATTCCCACCATGTCTGCTCCGATTATTTTCAAATACCGGTATTCAGCCCTCGTTTCTAAGGTTGGACCATTTACTGCAGCATACACGCCCGATTTTAAGTCAATTTGATTTTCTTTTGCTTTTTGACGGAATAAATCACATAAGATTTTATCATAAGGAATGCTCATATCGGGAAAACGACTTCCCAATTCATCATAGTTTTCACCTATCAGCGGATTTCCCGACTGTAAATTGATATGGTCCTCAATCAAGACTAAATCTCCTTTCTTGAAATCGAGATTAATGCCGCCGGCAGCATTGGATAGGAACAATTTCGTTATACCGAGTAACTTCATCACACGGACCGGAAAAACGATCTGCTGCATCGAATATCCTTCGTAAAAGTGGAAACGCCCTTGCATTATCAGCGCATTTTTTCCTGCTATTGTGCCATAAATCAATTTGCCCTTATGAAATTCAACTGTCGATGTCGGGAAGTGAGGTATGTCTTCATAAGGAATCTCTTTTATTCTGTGAACTGAGTTTAATAATTGGTTTAGCCCGGTGCCCAGCACAATACCTATCTCTACTTGTGGGATACCATGTTCATTGAGAAATTGCTTTGCTTCATAAAGTTCCTGCATAGTTTACATCCTTATTTTTTTCACTTTATTCATCATCTGAACGCCATGCACAAGCGATGCTCCGCCGCGGATAGCCGATGCTACGTGTACCGCTTCCATCATTTGTGCTTCACTCCAGCCTTTTTCATAAGCATCACTGCTATATGCATCAATGCAATATGGGCATTGTACCGCATGAGCAACGGCGAGAGCGATTAGAGATTTCTCTTTTGCCGAGAGCTCACTATCTTTAAAAACTTCATTATACCATGAAAAGAATTTGTCGCCCAGCTCTTTCTGGAATTCAGTAATATCTCCAAATTTATTCAAGTCTTCTGATTTGTAGTAATGATTAGCCATTTGTTATTTTTCCTATTGAATGAATAAAATCATTGTTAAAGACATATATAGAATAAAATCCTTACATACAACTTCAGTAAACGTAGATTTTACATATGTCTGATAATATTTACTCAGTCAATATACGAGAATATTCTTATTGATGGCAATATCACCAGAAAGTATAATAATGCATTCGTTGAGGAATTTGAATCGATATTCAGCCGATTCTTGAACATAGAACCTAACAGAGTTCTGATCTAGCGTACGTACTAGTGCTATTCTACCATTTTCACACAAGTGAACAATACTGTAAAATGCTCTACTCCTTGTAATACCCAAAACATGCAATTGAAGTATGATTGAGAGTTGTTCCTGATTACCAGAGCCAGTTTGACTGAATGTTAAGCTGTCGAAGGATAACGCATAAGGTTACTAAGCACAGCGAATTCCTGCGAGCAGCTAGTATTGAAGCTATTGATTGCCTCGGACAGGAGTCCGTCTTTAGTCTGGCGAAGAAAGAGTACTTTAATCAACTCATTCCAACCAATAACAAGAATCTAATGGCCAATAGCTTGCTCTTTCACTACCATCTCAATAAGATTAATTTCATTCTCTGAAATAATCTGAATAAAATATAAGTCGCTATTAGTTTGCACATATCCACATTTGCGGTAGCAATAAAATCACAAAAACAAACGACCTAGCCCTCTTCCACGGCATTTTTATTGTACTTGTCGCGATAAGCAACCGGAGTGATACCCGTGTATTTCCTAAACAGATTACGGAAAGACTTTGGATCCTTATAGCCCACATCATACATCACTTCATTGACATTTTTACGGCTTGTTTCCAGGTCTTTCTTAGCCGCTTCCACCTTCACGCGCTGAATGTATTCAAGCACGGTATTATCAGTGGCCTTTTTAAAACGGCGTTCAAGATTACGCCTGCTTAAAGCAAATTCTTCGGTTAGTTGCTTAATCGCGATCTTTTCCTCGTAGTTTTTCTCGATATAGGTCTGCACCTTCTTAATTTTCTTATCATTGTGATCCTTCTGCCCTTCAAATATAATAAAAGGTGACTGGCTATGCCGGTCGATATCGATCTGGAAGGTCTTGGAACAACGGATTGCCATTCGCCTTCCGGCAAATTATTCAATGAGATAGAGAATGAGATTGGCAGATGAAAAAGCACCACCGATGGTATAAATCCCATGTTCATCGGTCATAATCTTATCGGTTATCAGCTTGACATCAGGAAAAAGTTTCTGAAATTGATGTGCCGCTCGCCAATGCGTAGAACAGTTCTTTCCTTTCAAAAGCCCGGTGGAAGCTAATAAAAATGCTCCCACACAGAGGCTGGCGATCTCAGTACCTTCTTTATACTGCTCCACAATCCATGGAATAAATGCTTTGCCTTCCTCTACTCCTTTATTAAGGTCACCATCGATAGCCGGAATGATGATCAGATTTGTATCCTTCAATTGATCCAGTGTGATATCAGGATGAATGCTGTATCGACCATTGTTCAGCTTTATCGGTCGATTAATACCGGCAATCTGTACGTCGAATAATGGTGGTTCCCCTTGTTGATCTCGAAACCGATTTACCATCTGAAATGCGCGGACAGGGTTGTCAATACTGCCCATATAGCTTCCGGACGTTGCGATGAAAGTAATGTGTTTCATTTGTTCTATATTTTATAACAACAAATATAGTGATTAAATTTGTCGCATTCAACCCCTGAGAATGGCGTATTTACCACCATTCACTTTCATAATATCACTATATATTTGTTCAATAATGAGAAAATAATGGATTTAAGCCAGATCCCGGAAGAATAATAAAAAGGCATTAATTTATAACTATACAAAATACACAATTATGAAATCAGTAAATCCTTACATTAATTTTAATGGTAACGCAGAAGAAGCTTTTCATTTTTATCAATCAGTCTTCGGTGGCGAGGTACAACTCGTTCGTTTTAAAGATATGGAAAATAAAATGGGCTTGACGGACGAGGAAAAACTCAACAAGATTGCCTATATTGCTCTCCCACTAGGTAATGGCACTATGCTCATGGGTGACGATGGTCCGGCTGTATTTGATTTACCCATGCCGGAAAACAGTAATTTCTCTATTTCTTTGGAAACCGAAAGCCCGGAAGAAGTAAAAAATCTTTTCAGTTCACTATCCAGTGGTGGCGAGAAAACAATGGAGATTCAGGAAACAGAATGGGCAGAATGTTTTGGAATGTGTACCGATCCTTATGGCGTGAAGTGGATATTAAATTATACCGGTGACAAAATGTAATCGGATAACAATCGATAATGCATTTCTCAAAGAAAATATTTTAAACTACAAAGTGCATCTATGGATCAATTGATTGAGCATATCGACCAAAACACAAGAAGTTTTGCGGAGTCATTTGGAGGCTTAAGTGCCGAACAATTAAACTGGAAACAGAATCCTGAAACCTGGAGCATTGCACAGAATATCCGGCATATCATCGCAATGAATGAAACGTATTTTGACAAAATAGCAGAAATCAAACATAGAGCAGGGAAAAAGCCATTCATTGCGCGATTTGATTTCATCGTTAATTTTATGGGTAATGCTATTGCTCAGTATGCTCAAGCCGACAGAAAAAAACGAACTAAGACTTTTAAGCTGTGGAACCCGGCAAAAAGTGATTTCACTGCAACAATCTTGGCAGATTTTGAACGGCATCAGGAAGAATTTAAAGACCAAATTAAACAGGCTATCCCACTTGTTGAGCAATGTGCAATAATTCAATCTCCGGCAACAAATTTATTGTATTATAAGCTTGAAAAAGCACTTACATTTCTGGTCAGTCATGAAGAACGGCATTTTAATCAAGCTGAGGAAGTTCTTGAGCAGATGAGTGCGGAAAAGCGTTAAACAATACTTAGAAAAGAAACAATATCATGAGAAAAATTATCCTTTTATCCTTTATTACACTTGATGGAGATATGCAGGCTCCCGGAGGTCCTGAAGAAGATCCATCCGATGATTTCAAATACGGTGAAGTTTGAAACATGGGGTCATTTTCCGCAGGAGGAGCAGCCGGAAGTAGTTACAAGGGATACTTGATTTTCTATCGGATGAGCGAAACTATAGTAAGGCCTTATTCGTTATGCTGGAACTAGGATAGTGTTGTTAAACATTGTTGTGGGCATATTCTCAGATCGATTATAGCTTAAATGCACATTTTTTTTGATATCAACCGGGATCTTGGAGAACTTATAGCATATTAAAAGTGAAAATATTTTAGAGCTCTATGTAAGAGAAATTTTATTATTGAAAACAAGGATGATACCAAAACTTCATCTCTTCTCTTTTTTCCTGTTGTTGTATATGGGAAACTCAGACAAAACAAACTTATTTTATCACTTTTACAGTCCAAAAAATGGGGAGGCTTCAATTTGATTGAAGAAAGTAAAGGAAAAATTGACTATAAATTTCATTAGCTGAAATGAATGACTTATAATTGTAAGTGTTAATAATTTTTTTCAACGAAAATTAAGTTATTATGTATACTCACCTACCACACACACAAGCTAGACTTGTTACTTTTTTGATAGTTTGTTTCTTGATGTTGCCAACTATGATGTACAGCCAAGAAGTAACGAATAATCCATACACAAGACTTTCAACATGTTCATATTACAATGCTTTTCTCAGCACATGGCATCGAGATAGCTTGGAAACTAAAGTGGATACAGTCAAAAATAATGGTACAATTTACTTTGGAAGTAAATTTGGATCAGAAATAGGAAATCTCAACAACATGAATCCTTACCTAGGATTGAATACCTCATATTCATTTCAATTTTTACGATCGATAAGAGGTACCCTAGATACAAATAAAGTCTATGCTAGATATCAAGAATATTATAATGGATTAAAAGTAGAAGGTGGGGGTTATACAGTCAGCTTTTATCCACCCGGACCAGTAGGACCTGATTGTCCAAATTGCCCTGAACCTAGAGGCCCATGTGATCGAATTTATGCGATGACTGCTTATGTCTTATCCAATATCAATATTAATACAAGCCCATCGATCAATTTAAATTCCGTGAAAAACATCTTATCTCAAGACAGTTTTTATAGTTCTGAACTTGTAATTGCATCTAATATTAATGGCAATTGCCAATATAATCTGACCTGGACAGTTTCTTATATAGATAGTACATTTAAGAAATCATGGGTTGACGCACATACAGGGCAAGTGTTAAAAACGATTATTGCTATTCAGAGTATTCATGCACCGACAATAACTTACTGTACACAAAACTTGCATGATTCGCAAAATGGAGCAACTACAATAATGAGTACCCCTCCCAATCATTTTAATAATACTGAAACTGATGTTACAGCTTATGACTTTTCAAATCTCTCTGGAGGTATAAAATTTGAAGATTATGAGGAATTTAGGATACCGGAAACTAATCAAAATCAATGGCCTGGTGGAAGATTTGATCAAACAGTAAGTCAATCATTTTATGTAACGGAAAGAGCAGTTCATGAATATCTAGAGATAGGAATTAATTTTGGTGATGTACATGTTGGTAGCTTCAGGAGATTTAATGCATTTAGTCTACCCAATTCTACTTTAAATGAAACTTATATTTTAATAGGAAATGGAAATAGTTATACATTTGCATTATTTGATGTAGCAGGACATGAATTAGGACACACGTTCTTAAATGGGTTTCTAGATTATTCTGAAATAGGAAATGCAAGCCTTCATGAGGGAATAAGTGATATATTTGGCACTTATATTGAATCCCAAATACAGCAGAATAGCAGTAATTGTATCGAGAATGGAACAGACTGGATTTTAGGCGATGATAACATGGCGATTCCTCATAGGGATATAGCTGAACATATCTGCTTTACTGATGTCAAGGATTCAAATGATCAGCATGAAAGAGGAAGGGCTATAGGACATTTTTATTATGTTTTATCAACCGGTGGAGATGCTAATAATATCCAAGGGTTAGGGATGGTTGACGCATTAAATATTATACGAGCAACTTTACCTCGAATATCTCGTGAAAGTGATTATCATGATTTTATGCTTCAATCTCTAGAAGTTGTACTCGAAAATTTCGGCAGATGTTCCGATGAATTCATTTCTGTAGTAAGAGCATGGGAACATATTTGTGTTCCTGTTCCTGCAAAGTATAAAGATGACAACGGTAAGGTTATTCCATGCGATTTACAACTTAGTGGTCCCTATTTTGTATGTGGAGAAGACGAATATTTAAAAGTATGTTTTCCAATCGAATATATTGATAATTACCCAAACGCTATTGTCGAATGGGATATTGACTCAGATAAATTCTATCAAATCAAAATTTTTCATCAGCCATATGAAGATGTAATTTATTACTGGGATGGGAATTGTATTAAAATTACGCAACTTCCTTATTACGATTATTATCCCCAATATATCACAATAGGTGTTGAATATGAAAACGATGAATTTAGCGTAAGGGATGAAATTAGGGTAAAGGTGATTGATTGTGATCATGATGATTGCACTTGCGAAGAGTATTATGAAAATCCGGAAGATTGCGTAGATGGTGAGGGCTTACCTGCGAGTAATTCACCAAAGACTAAGGAATTACAAAATATAAAGTTAAATAAAGTAAGCAACTCACCCCATGATCAATATGTCGAAATAAGCTATGTTATTGTGTACAACCTTATGGGACAAGAATTATATCAGGGAAATATTGATAAAGATTACTTAAGAAACATAGATTATAACGGTGTAGTAATTATATGCTATTTTAATAAAAATGGTCGTTTAATAAATACTGAAAAAAGGATAATTCTCAATAATTAAAACGATGAATTATTTACGGAAAACCATTTTAATAAGTACTTTCTGCTTATGGTGTACCATAGGATTTTCACAGACCTATATTACACCGATCGTAGGTGTAGAATTATTGAAAGTCGAGGCATATTTATACACTGACTTACGTCCCTTATCAATGGAAAAGGCTTCATTATTTCCATTTATCGGGATTATGGGGGAACATTATCTCTTGGATTATTTGTCTGTAGCCGTTTCTGTTCAGTATAACAGAATTTCATTTAAAAGAAAATATCCAGGATTCCTAATTAATTTTAGATTACTAAGAATCTCATTGGGAATTAATTATTGTTTCAAAAATTTTCACTTGGGAACTTATTATGTGAAAGACTTTCATTTTGTACATGAAACAGGATTTTTCAATCCTGTTATAGGTGGGGAAATCAATCGAAACGGCCTTTCTTTCACGATTGGTTATAACTATGATAACTTATACTCCCATATAGGCTACACGGTTGAATTCAAGAATAATTCTTTGGAGTACTATCAAATCAAACCTTTAAAGTCGTTTAATTTTACAATCGGTTACAGGATAAAATTATAGATATCTTTAGGAGGATTATTAGATAACACAAATGATAAGAATTTTTTCAACAGTTGGCATAAGAGAAATGGTTAGTAAAATCATATATAAACTGGTTTTCTCTATACTTATATTGATGTCATTTTGTATGTCTCAAGCACAAACATATTTAAGTCCTGTCATAGGTGTGGGATTTTCTGAAATTCAGACAAATATGTTCCGGAGACTCACTAATAATGACGGTTACGCCTATATATCTCCAATAATTGGATTTAATATACAGCAACAGTTGAATAGTCAATTATACTTAACTTTTAATAGTACCATATCATACAATATTTACAAATTGACTAAAAAAAGACCGGTATACCCATTTGTTTATATTCCCAAGGAATATATCAGCCTTCCTTTAACAGTAGGAGCAGATTATTTTATCGATAAAAATTTCTATGTGGGGCTGGGATTTTCTATGACATTTTATAATTATTTAAATTCTCCAGTTGATTTCAGAGGAATAGGATACAAGGCACAAGCCGGATATTTTATCAAGAACTTTTTCCTTCAAGCAAGCTATCGTGACGGTTTAAGTTACTCTGAAGAATTTTATCTTTATCCAATTAACACGATAAACCTTTCCTTCGGATATCGATTTAAATTAACACAAGGAAGGATGCGTAAATAGGTCAAGTAGAAGAAATATTGGAGAAAAATCGGTTAGCAGAGATGCAATCTGTGTACTGACCCGTTTATCTTTCACATAGAGTTTATGATATTTTGCTCTTGCGTGATGAACAACTTTTAACAACATTGACCAAGAATGTTCCGGTAAAATAGATTAACCGTATATCAATCATTCTGGGGAAAGAAAGAAACAGTGATAAAACCTATATTTCTGAAAATATTTCAAAGTGGTTTCACCAATTCATCTACGATCAAGCAGGAATACCGTGTCTATTTTCCGCAGGAGGAGCAGCCGGAAGAGGTCGCAGAATCATTGAATAATTTCTTGAAGGTGAATTAAAAGACTGATTTTATAAATCCCTTAAACAGTGGATAGTTAAAGCTTTGTCGCAATCAACCCCTTAGGTTGGCGTATTTACACCTTATTACAGTGAAAAACTATACTTATCTTTGATTCGACAGTATTTTTCAACACAATTCATTAAATAAAGACATGAGAAAAATTATCCTTTTACAATTCCTTACCCTGGACGGCGTAGTACAGTCACCGGGTGGACCGGAAGAAGATACTTCAGGTGGATTTGAGTATGGCGGCTGGGTCGGCCCATATTTTGCGGAAGCTGGTGAAGCCGCAGGTGAAATCATGGCAAAGCAAATGAAATCCACAGACCTTCTACTAGGTAGAAAAACCTTTGAGATCTGGGAAGATTACTGGCCTGAACATGCAGAAATGTGGCCAGGCATCAATGAAGTGACCAAGTACGTTGTGACCGAAAGCAGAAATAAGTCGGACTGGAACAACTGTGTATTTCTGCAGAATGTTGATGATATTAAAGAACTCAAGAAAGAGAATGGCTCTGACCTACAGGTTCATGGAAGCGGAGACCTGGTTCAGACCTTATTTAAGCATGACTTGGTCGATGAATTGTGGTTGAAGTTCTTTCCCATCACGCTTGGTCAAGGGAAAAAACTATTCGAGGATGGGACGATTCCGGCTGCTTTCACCTTGAAAGACAGTTTAGTTACTCCCAATGGTGTGATTTTCGCTAATTATGAAAGAACGGGAGAAGTCAAGACCGGTACTGTCGGTGAATAGAAGACTAAGAATTAGGTAAAAACATTTAATTCATCTTATGCTTACAAACAATAGTCATCAGACCTATCCGATAATTCTAATATTATTTTATGTATTTCTACAGGGAATTCCGCATTTAACTTATGCGCAAGAAGAAAGTAAAGCCTTTAATTTAGGATTTACAGAGAGTTTTTACTCGTCAATATTAGGTGAAAAAAGGAAAATAAACATATATCTTCCTCAAGGGTATTGTACTGATGACACTTGCACTTATCCGGTTATTTTTATTCCCGATGGCGGACTTAAAGGTGATTTTATCCATCTTGTTGGACTAGTGAGATACAATACCAAGTCATGGATTGCTCGATTCCCTGCAACTATTGTTGTCGGTATTGAAAACGTTGATAGACAGAGAGACTTTACAGCTGAAGTGGACAACCTGGAGTTTTTATCTGATATGGGATATACAAAAGAAGATATACCTAGTTATGGTGGATCAGCAAAGTACATTGCTTTTATAAAAGATGAATTACAGCCTTATATTAAGAGTAAATATCATGGAAGCGGAAATCAGACTATTATAGGGGAATCACTTGCAGGACTTTTGATTACGGAAATCCTATTAAAATATCCGAGTATGTTTGACACATATATTATAATAAGCCCGAGTTTATGGTGGGGTGATGAAGAACTATTAAAAAAAGCACCGGACTTGCTTAAAACACGATTAAGGCACAAAGTAACTGTATTCATAGGGGCTCCAAATAAAGGTGAAAATGTAAAAATGTTTAATGAGGCAGAAAGACTTTATAAATTATTGAAGAAGAATAAAAGGGTGCTTGCATATTTTAAATACTTCCCAGCCGAACTCCATTCAACTGTTTTTCATAAGTCGGTTTATGCAGCATTTAAAACCATTTATCCGGAAACAACTTATTCTCATTAATGCATAAAAAATATCATGAAATATGAAGATTGACCTTGTTGCCCACACCGTTCAAAGAACTCATGACAACATAATGTAAATTTTTATGAAAAAACAAAAGAAAACATGCAGCCGAGGTCATACTTTTTACAAGTCAAGTGACTGTCCCGTATGTCCAAAATGCTGGTCAGTCTATTATAGAGAGAAGAATCAAGGGGATTTTCCCGATAAATTGGCAGCTCCTGCCCTACGTGCATTACTGAATGCCGAGATTTATAATCTGAACCAGCTTTCTCAATTCAGCGAAGCAGAAATTCTTAAATTGCACGGCATGGGACCGAGTTCTATACCGAAATTGAAGAAAGCGTTAGAAGAAGTAGGACTAAGCTTAAAAAATTAAAACCATGAAGAAATTAAGGAACGTGAAGCAGCTCGCTTAATTTTTCTTCTTGCCTTAATGGTTTAAAAAACAATCTTTCAATGGAAAGGCGTAGCTATCTATTAATAAAACCATGAAGAATTTAAGGAACGTAAAGCAGCTCGCTTAATTTTTCTTCTTGCCTTAATGGTTAAAAAATTATATCTTTCAATGCAAAAGCGTAGCTTTCTATAGAAATTTCAATGTAGATAGGAAAAGATTTCCACGACAATTCTTAATATTAAAATTTAATACAAATGACAAAAAAAGATGTTACTCAATTATCTTATGAAATTATAGGATGTGCCATCAAAGTTCATAAAACTCTCGGTCCGGGCTTATTGGAAAGTGTTTACGAGAAATGCCTTACACATGAATTAATAATGAATGGATATCAAGTACAACAGCAGGTTAAAGTACCGGTAATTTATGGCGATATTATCATTGATACAGAATTGCGATTAGACCTAATAGTTAATGAATGTGTTGTGGTAGAACTTAAAGCAATTGAAAATATTTTACCGGTTCACGAAGCACAATTATTGACCTACATGAAGCTACTTGAAAAGCCACAAGGCTTACTGATTAACTTTTATACAGACAATATTTCAAAGTCAATGAAGCCATTCGTTAATGAATATTTTGAAGCATTGCCAGAAGAATAATTAAACCATGAAGAAATTAAGGCAGATTAAGATGCTCCCTTAATTTTCTTTCATTCCTTAATGGTTTAAAAATTAGGTACATGATATAACGTGTGAAATTGGGAATTGATACTCCTACCTCCTTCTCCCCAGCCCCACAATCAACAACAAGACCACCGCTATCACGGCTAGAACGCCGATATATCTTCCCCAGCGAACATAAAATGTTGTGCCGGTCCTTTCCGAGATAGAGGCGTTGAGATAAGTGCGTTCATCATAATCCGTTTCTTGCAGGATATCACCACGCGCATTGATGACGGAGGAGATGCCTGAATTGGCTGAACGGACGATGTTGCGGCGCATCTCAATAGCAAGCACACGCGCATAGGCATTGTGCTGCCGATAACCGAGCGTATTGCCCCACCAGCCGTCATTGGTCATAATGGCGATGATTTTGGCTCCTAGGGGAATAAAATCGGCGACATACATCGGATAAATCGATTCATAGCAGATAATCGGCGCAATTTCACTCGGTCCCAATGTAAAAATTGACCGTTTCTCCTGTGGCTCATATCCCACGGTACTACCTCCGAGCATATTCACGAGTGGCTTGAGAAAGAATAAAACCTTGTGGTAGGGGAAAATCTCGGCTCCGGGGACAAATTTTGACTTAAAATATTTCTCCCGCTGACTTTCGTCAAATGCCACCGCGGCATTCTGCATTTGGTAGTACAAGGTATCATTTAAACGATGGAGCGCCCTCGTGTATTCGTTTTTCTCCGATTTATCGACCACCTCATAAGTACCCATGCCGGCAATTATCACGATATCTTTATGCCGTCGCAACCAGCGTTTCAGAAGCCTAATCTCCGATTCCCCATTAAAATCCGTGAGTTCAATATTATTAAAGACGGTTTCCGGCAGCAGGACATAGTCGGTGGAATCCCTTACCGCTTTGTCCATCAAATCCACGATTTGTCGAGCCTGAACCATTGCCGGAACCTCAAATTTTTCATAATGTGGCTCGTAATTGGGTTGAATTATGGCAAAATTGATTTCATCACCTGCATCAGCACTGAAATCATAGCTGTAATACATAAAGAGACTGCCTATCACCGGAAGGATGAAGACCAATGCCGGTAGCGCGAGATTATGAATCTTAAAATGATTGTTGACATAACTTATCCGTTCCGACAAAAGATAATTTACAAGCAATATCCATGCACTTCCACCGAGCACGCCGAGGAAAGAATACCATTGAATCGTACTCGGATAATCTGCATAAGCATAGCCGAGAGTCAACCATGGCCAGCTGAGTTCCCAGTTGAGATGACCGTATTCAAATGCCACCCACGGTGCCACCCACACGAGCCAATGCAAGTTTTTTCTCACTCGCGTACTTATCCATGCGGAGAATAACATCGGCACCGTCAAAAACAGGGAATTCAACCATATTGCAAATATCCCCGGTGCCAAGGCCGAATTACATATCCAGAATGTAGCGATAATATTCCAGATGACAAATGCATTATAGGCATACCACCAGAAGGTTCTAATGGGTTTTTCTTCTGTATTTTTTATTTCTTTCCACAGCTGATACAATGGGATAAAAGCCATCATAATTAAGAAAGGAACCGGAAAGGGTGGAAATGAAAAAGCGAGGAGTACTCCGCTTACTGTCGAGAGGAATAATCTGCGGCGAGAAGTAGCAGTTGAAGATTTGCGTAAGCTAATGTAAAAGAGAAATCCTGCCCATAAAGAACCGAGAAAAACCAAGCTCCAGTATTCCCAAAAAGGCAACATCCACAATTGCCACACGGCCAGGAAACAGCCGCTGAGTGCAAGGACGAGGCCGGCTATGCGTAACTGCCTGGACATTATCGGATCTCCATTCCGGCGTCAATATCGCCCGGATTAACAAAATAGAGTTTTCCATCTTCATCTTCTGACATCAATATCATACCATGCGACATCACGCCGCGGAGCTTCTTAGGCTGGAGATTCGCTAGGACGCAGACACGAGTACCGATGATCTCATCCGGCGTAAATTGCTCTGCAATCCCTGAGACGACAGTGCGTTCTTCATAACCAAGATCGACCTTCAGCTTCATAAGACGATCGGCATTTTTTACCGGCTCGGCATCTACAATTGTCCCGGAGCGGATGTCCATTTTGCTGAAATCGTTAAAGGTGATTTCCGGTTTCTGTTCTGTGTAATTCATATCCTTATTTTCTTTGGTCCCGCCTTGTATTGTCGCTTCAAGTTTATCAATCTGTGCTTGAATTACTTCATCATCTATTCTCGTAAACAAGTGCTCGGCCTTATTTATTGTGTGACCGGCCGGAAGTGGACATTCCCCTTCTGCAAGCTTGTTGAGAAAGTCGTTGAGTTCGCCTTTTCCTTCAATCGGTGGCAGATTGAGCATCTCTTGCAATTTATCCGACTTGGTCGGCATAAACGGTCGCATGCATAATGTAATTGCCGCCGCATATTGTGCTGCGAGGTTCATAATTGCTTTTACTGCTTCCGGTTCTTCTTTAATCAATTTCCACGGTTCATTGAACTGCAATAATTGATTGCCTGTAGCCGATATTTTCATCATGGCTTGTAGTGCTCCACGGAAGTCGAATGTCCTTAATGCTTCGCATTCGGCTTGAATCTGGTCAAATAAATCGATGAGTTCAGCATCGTGGAAAGAGTCTTCATCGCTGTCGGAAGCGGAGACAATCATTTCATTGGGATCAAATTCCGGCACCACTCCGTCGTAGTATTTGTGCAGGAGCACGAGCACGCGATTTATAAAATTCCCCAGATTATTGACGAGCTCCGAATTGATGTGTTCCTGATACTCATTCCAGGTAAAATTGGAATCGCGGGATTCCGGCATCTTCCGCGTCAAGCTATACCGCAATTCATCGATGCGCTCCGGCAAGTCTTCGACATAATCTTTCACCCATACTGCCCAGTCGCGCGATGTCGATATTTTTTTGTCTTCGAGATTCATAAATTGATTGGCCGGGACATTAATCGGTAGATTGAAAGCACCATGCGCCTTCAACAATGCCGGAAAAATGATACAGTGGAAGACGATATTATCCTTTCCGATAAAATGTATCAAGGCTGAATCTTCATCTTGCCAGTAACTTGTCCAGTCGATGTCTTTCTCCTCGGCAAGTGCCTTGGTCGCCGAGATATAGCCAATCGGTGCATCGAGCCACACATACATCTTTTTCCCTTCGGAATCTTCGATTTCATGGGGCACATCCACGCCCCAGTCGAGATCGCGGGTCATAGAGCGGGCCTGAAGGCCGTTATCTATCCAGGATTTGCACTGCCCGATGACATGAGCTTTCCACTTGTCCGGATCGTGGTGAAATTCGCCGTCCAATGTTCCTTTTTCAATCCAATCGCGCAGCCATTCTTCATCCTTTTTCAAGGGCAAGTACCAGTGCGTCGTCTCCTTTAAGACCGGTGTTGAATTGGTCAATGTGGACTTCGGATTGATGAGTTCAGTAGGACTCAAGGACGAGCCGCAGCTCTCACATTGGTCGCCATAAGCTTCCGCAAATCCGCATTTGGGGCATTCTCCCGTGATGTATCTGTCCGCGAGGAATTGCTCTGCCTTTTCATCGTAATATTGCTCGGAAGTCTTCTTCTCAAATACTCCCTCATTGTACAAGGTCATAAAAAACTCCTGAGATGTCTTATGGTGCAAGGGATCTGATGTCCTGAAATACTTGTCAAATGAAATTCCAGTCGCTTTAAATACTTCCACAAATTCCTTGTGATACTTATCGATTATTTCTTGAGGTGATATGCCTTCTTTATGTGCACGCATGGTAATTGCTGCACCATTTTCATCCGATCCGCAGACATAGAAAACATCTTTTCCCATCAATCTGAGGAATCGGACATAAATATCAGCTGAAAGATAAGCCCCGGCCAGATGTCCGATGTGTAAAGGACCATTGGCATACGGGAGCGCCGATGTAATAAGGTAACGTTGAGGTCTATTCATGAATGCTGCATTTTAAAGTGCGAATATAAGACAATTTGTAGAGTTGTAAAGATGTGAACAATTATCAATTATCAATTGAACATTCCTCATTGCACATTCCTCATTGTTCATTGCTCATTGCTCATTGCTCATTACCATCAACCCAACCATTCCTTAAAACCAGAGATCCTTTCGCGTGCAACGATGATATCATCACCTTCCACACCAGTTAATTTAATTTTTAGGCGGTTACTTGAATAACGAATGATATCCGCAATATAATTTACATTGATTGTGCAGGATCGATTTACCATAAAAAAAATGTGCGGGTCGAGCTCAGCAGTAATAGAAGTCAATGACGACTCAATAGGAAAAGTACGTCCGCTTGAGGATTGATGAAGAAAGGTCGCTTTATCGCGGCTGAACAAATGCGTGATATCATTACAATTTACGATGGTATATTTATCGCCGATCTTGAAGGAAATCCGTGATTTATATTTATTACCAGCTATCAAGTTCTTCAGGATATCTATATCTAATCCACGACCTTTGAACTGTAATTGATTATATTTATCAAGAGCAGCTTTAAGTTCCTTTATCTGAATCGGTTTTAATAAATAGTCGATACTGTTTTGCTTAAATGCATTGATGGCGTATTTATCAAAAGCAGTAGTAAAAATAATAGGGCTGCGTAAAGCAACTTCTTGCAGATATTCAAATACTATACAATCACTCAGATGAATATCCATCAGATACAGGTCTGGTTCATTATGTGTCTTTAGATAAGAATCCAATGCACTTGCAGAGGTGAACATTTCCAGTACTGTATAACCGAGTTGCGTAACAACTTTCTTCAATCGTCTGCCGGCAACGGCTTCATCCTCCAGAATGATTATATTTTTCATAATAATGGTAAATATACGGTAAAAGAATAGGTTTCGTCTTTGATATAAAAAGCCTTGCTAGTAAGGAGTGCATATCTTTCCTTTATGTTTCGTAATCCCATCCGGGTCGTATTCCTTACATTGCGTTTACACTTATTATTCCGCACCACGAGATACCCATTTTCCTGGCAAATATCTATTTTGAGTGGAGTTTCTGCACTAAATTTATTGTGTTTAATCGCATTTTCCAACAATAACTGAAGTACTAGTGCCGGAATCTGCTTTCCATAAGCTACCTCCGGGACATGCACATCAAGAAAAATACTATCTTCAAATCTCATTGAATGCAATTTCAAGTACTCCTTTGCAAATGTTATTTCTTCATTCAATTGTGATAATTCTTCATTCCGTTGTTCCAGAATACGCCGGTAAATCAGTGATAGACCATTTAAGAATTCCTGTGCCTTCTCTTTGTCCTCATCAATCAGTCCTGAAAGCACATTAAAGCTGTTAAACAGAAAATGCGGATCAATATGTGCCTGCATGGTTGCGAGTTGTGTTTTTAGGTTTCTCTCTCTCAATTCGGCATTAATCTTCGTCTGTTGTATCATCGCATCATAAAAGTGATATGCATGAAAAACAAGCGTCATAATCACCGAAATAACAAGTGCAATTATGTAAAATAAGCGATTTCTTGGAGCAATTAATACGCTGTAATCATATCCCTTATACCATACCCAATATATAAAATTAAGGATAAAGACAACGAGCATCGTTAGTACAATTGATCCTATAGCGCCGACAATCGCTCTTTCCCCCGGAGCTTCCTGCCATGGGTAATATCTGTTCAGTACATCAAAAAATACAGGCACAACAATTCCGAGTGTAAGACCATAATAAATATTATAAAATAGCTGTATTTTTACCATTTCTACGCTCACCTTACCGTAAGCCAATACCATAACCGGTACTGATACAAGGCAGATTGCTATTACAATTTTCAACGCAAAAATAAACCTCTTTGTAATATAATCTATCATCCGACAATCGTACTTATTTTTAAATTAGCTTCCACAAATATCTCTAGTTTTCACCCTTTTACATTGCTTTCTTTCATAAAGGTACTATTCCTTCATAACATAGGGATATAACAGCTGCTACGCAACTGTTATATCCCTATTGCTTACAAGCTCTGGCCTATTCAGAAGTGCACCTCAACTGTCTTGTCCGCTTTCAGGTCAAATTCCGCATCCTTCCACTGTGGTGGACCGAATCTACCTATTGCTCCACGAGAGCAAGCATAAGCTTCCACCAGTCTTCCGTATTCATCGCTGTCTAGTTTCCCATTTCCATTCATATCATGGAATGCTGAGATCGCATATTTGCCGGAAGGAAGATCTTTAAAAGTAACTTTTATGGTACCATTCTCAATCTTTTTTACAGCGCCGCGATAGGTCTTCACGAGCCAGCTGTTCTGTGTATAAAGGCCGACATATACCCTACCTTCATCCGTTGTAAATCCATCAAGTGTAACCGTTAATTGATGTGTTGTCTGTGCTTGCATTATGCCGATAAGCATAAAGTTCAATAAAATAATTGCCATTGTTTTCATAAATCTCATATTTTTAAATGATTAAATTTATTAACTTCAAATATGAGACACTTAACGCCGACAGAAAAAGAAAAAGTGACAAGTCGTAGAATAAGGGTGATGAATCGTAGTCTATTGATACCATTATTGCTTTCCGGCTCGACGTAACTTCCATAACCAGGTAGGCTTCTGTAGTCTATACACAGGATACACAACATCTTCGGCACCGAGTTTCATATTAAACCTTCTTACTCCGGGAATATTGGAGCCGCCCAGATCCCAGATTTTATAGTCATTACGTAATTCCTGGATAATGGCATATTTCATGTATTCATGTGAACCGCGTTGATTTATCTCATAATTCTTGGCTGATAAGATGCCATATACCGTGTCATTGTGTCCTACAAGTAAATTGGTCGCGAGGTCTCTGCCCGATGCATCGACAAGCACGTATAATCTGGTATCAAATGCCTGGGCCAATCTGCGATAAATACTTTTCATCCTCTCGATGCTCCACTTGTCGATGTGCCGCCGTTCAAAACTCATCGCATAAAGCACATAAAATCTCTCTATTTCATCTGTGCATACAAGCCTGCACGATTGAGCTTTACGCAGATTATTCCGCAAGCGCTTACTGAAGTCGGAAAATTCCCGGGGATAATCCTTCAAATCAAAATACTGTCGATGTCGGACAGATCTCTTAAAAGTGGCAAGCAATGGCTCTGGACTTCTTTTATTTCTGTCGCTGATAATCATCTCAACGAATGTTCCTACATTCTCCGGAGAATCGCGATAGATATCTTTATCTCCCAATGTAACTATCCCATTATCATGCGCAAGCTCGGCAGGTGCATAAAGATTGATGCCATATTTATTCCGCTTGACAATATGTGTCATCCATTCGATTCCCTCATTTGTTTCACTGACTAAGCCGGTCCATTCATTATGCACGACATCGAGGAAAGCTGGTTGATAGTACAGCGGCAGACCTTCCGGAAGGTTGTTGATATAAGCTTGCTTGTCGTGGGTAATCATGTAGAGAAGTTCATAGTTAATAGACAAAATAATAAAAGAGAAAGCGGCATAAATGTTGAAAATATGCCTGCATTACTGCTTTTTCTGTTTTCGCAGGACAATTTCTTGCTTAAACAAGTGGTATAAATTCCTCCAATCCGGCATAAGAGCTGCAAAATACTCCCTAAATGAAGCCCCACATAAAGGATGAATCATAAATTTCCAGGCAAGAATACTTAATCCGATCATCGTAAAAGATAGCACAAATGCTACGACTTCAATGGTAAATTGTGCACCGACATAAACGGCAATAGGCATTATAAATAAAACAAGGAGATTCCAGTAGAATTCAACGTCGGTACGTCCGGTCGCAATAATAAGCGAACTGATCGGATTTCCAATAGAACGCAAGAACATATATATGCAGAGAATCTGGGCAATTATTACGATATACAGGTAATCTGCTCCATAAAATACGAGAACCAATGGATAAGCAAAGATTGCCATCAGTAGATATGCGGTAAAATTGGCAGTAGAGACAATGTTGAGAAAGGATAGAAATTTCGCTCGAAGCTGTTTTTCATTTTCTTGTAATAAGGATAAAACAGGGCTTGCCACGCTTGTGATAATCGGATTTATAATGCTGATCGGTTTTCTTACGAGCTGCTTGGCAAGGCTATAGGCACCGAGTACTTCTGAGCCGAAGAACTTCCCAATCAGCAAGATATCAATATCCCGATTAAAATAGTTGATAATTTGCCCGCCTACTTGATAAATGCCGATTTTTAAAAATGGACCTGTTTCTTTATAGTTAAAATGCAATAAAAGGCCATAACTGCGCAATCCATTGATGAAGTAAACAAGATTGGAGGTGGCGTATTGCACTAGTGCCGCATAAATTAATGCCAGCACTCCATAAGCTTCCACTGCGCAATAAATTCCAACTATTAGGCTTATGACCGCTGCTGTTATTTCGGTAAATGCTATAAATCGGAATTCCAGCTCTTTTTGCTTTATCGTATGAAATTGTTGGCCGATTGCTGAAAAGATAATACTCACCGAGGCAAGTGGTATCAAGTATCTCAACTCCGCTTCTTCATAAAAATGGGCTATCACTGGACTTAAGATGAAGATTATCGCACAGAGGATTAAGCTAAAAAGAAAATTGAGCCAATACAGACTCGCATATTCTCTCCTGCTTATTTCTTGTTTATGCAGGATAGCGGTAGGTAAGCCCATGTTCATGAACAAACTCATAAAACCGAGGATAAATGTCACCAATGCCATTAATCCAAAGTCTTCTGCCTCAAGGTATCTCGCCAATACTGCTATCTTCAATAGACCAATAATCGCAAGGGTAAACTTCGTTACCGTTGTCCATTTTACGCCCGATATGGTTTTATCTCTTAATGACATTTCCCCTGTATCAATAATGGCTCAATTCCTCGCCTTAAACTTTCACAGATATTCTGTAAGGATATTTCTTCACTTAAAATCTGTCGATTCATTTGTTTCTGCTCCGGACTCAATGGTGTATAAATATGACGCCTTTCTTTCGCCAATTTCTCCATAGAAAAAACTGTACATTGTAAGCGCTTCAGATAGTGGTAAAAAGTATTCCGCTCGCTGAGATAAACCTTCGCCCCACGATACAACATATCCAGGATATTTCCCACGGCTTGTTGTCGATAATTATTCATTATGACGATGCCACAGCTTTGCGTAAGCTGCTGATACTCTTCCAGTGGTAAATATTCCAAAAGTGGGCGAAAATTTTCTCCCAGAAGTGCTTTCCCTCGCTCGAGTATCGCCTCCTTATACTTCAATTGACCATAACTTAAGGGCGTAATTACTTTTCTACCATCCAGATCAAGCTCCTTCAATATGTCCATTGCCTCCAGATGATTACAAGAAGGGAAAGCGGAATTTCCCAGCAAAATATTTTGTCCCTCTATAAACTCACTTTGCCCTTTCAAGATAATATCCAGCGGATAATACGTAAACTTTATCCATTGTGCATCTTCCTTCAACAAGCCCATTTCCCTGACATGTGTTACTTCTTCTTCATAGATGCTTGAAATATAGTCCACCTCTTTCATCGCTTTTTTAATCAAAACATCTGAATGTGTTCTACCTTTCCACAATCGATAAAATAGAGGCCGTAGCATATCCTTTATAAGCGATAAATTTCTCGAGAAAAAAGTCTTCTGAGTCAGAGGGCCGTATATATCCTTCTTCTCAATCGCAGTATTATTATACACCTCCATGCCAAATACCGTCCATAGCAGATAAAAGCGATTCTTTAACAGAAGCACAAGCTTCGCTTGTGCTTCTGTTAAACCGTGGAAGACAAGCACTTGTGCTCCTTCGACCATGGAGGAAACATCCTCGAGATAAGTTTCATTTACCGCGACATACTCATAATTTCTCTCCGTAGAAACATATTCCGGACGACTCTTTTCATTCTCCATAAGAATAAGAAATCGATTCTCCCTCGGAAAAGCACTATTATAGACATCATAAGCGGCATCGATAAACTTTTCATCCGTTGCGATATGAACAATTGAAGCTCGACTACTACCCATATTCTTGAATTGATTGAATAACGTAATTCTGCTCCTCTGCACTCAATTCATAATAAAAAGGAAGTCTCACGAGGCAGTCCGCATATCGTTCCGATTGTTGCAGGACTCGACCATCGTGTTTATCCCTGTAAAACTCCGACTTATGCAAGGGCAGATAATGAAAAACACTGTGTACGCCCCTATTCCTCAGGTGGGTAATAAGTCTCTGGCGTTGCTTTCGGGAAGTACAGATAAGGTAATACATGTGCCCGTTATTCATAGCATAATCGGGAATAAAAGGCTGTTGAATATGTAAGCTTTCGCAAATGTCTTTCAGAGCTTCATCATAAGTTTCCCAGATTGTCAATCTCTTTGCTTGTATGTCGTCAATTTGCTCCATTTGCGCAAGCAAAAATGCAGCGCTGAGATCAGAAGGGAGAAAGGAAGAACCGATATCTATCCAACCATACTTGTCTATTTCACCGCGAAAAAACGCCGACCGATTAGTCCCTTTTTCCCAGATAATCTCCGCGCGATCGGCATAATGTTCATCATTGATGACGAGCATTCCACCTTCACCGGCGATAATATTCTTCGTCTCGTGGAAGGAAAAGGTCGCCAGGTGCCCGATGGAACCCAATGGAACTTTTTTGCCGGAAGGAAAAGTGTAATAACTGTCGATAGCATGAGCAGCATCTTCAACAACCTTAAGATTATATTTATCTGCTATGCGCATAATCATATTCATATCACAGGCTACTCCCGCATAATGCATGACGACGATAGCTTTAGTCCTATCATTGATGAGCGCTTCAATGTTACCTTCATCCATGCCCGGGTGATCTTCCCGAGAATCCACAAATCTAATCTTAGCTCCACGTAATACAAAGGCATTGGCTGTCGAGACGAATGTATAAGCCGGCATTATTACTTCATCGCCGGGCTTTATATCGAGCAAAATTGCCGCCATTTCAAGCGCGTCGGTGCAGGAGCTCGTTAACAGACATTTGTGAAAGCCATATCGCTCCTTGAATAGCTGCTGGCATTTTCTTGTGTACTTCCCGTTACCCGATATTTTCCCTGAAGCAACAGCATCCTCGATATATGCGAGCTCTTTACCGGTGAAAAATGGTTTGTTGAATGGGATTTTCATAAAGTCCTTCTTATTCAGCTGCAATATAAGGTCTTTCATGTAATTGCCTCTTACATAGCTGTGCTTCATTCCCCTTGTAACTGCACATTGGCTTTAATTTCTGCACAATCAATATATTCAGGATTGAGTCAAAAGCAAATTTAAGGTATAAAATAGTTGAAGACATAATTGTGTGCCGGGCTATTGAAGCGTGGGTAAAATCTCTTGCCAGAAGTATCCTGCCGAACCTTTCCCTGAGGCGGCTTCGCCGCAGTCGTAGGCGGCTTCGGCGCAGTCATAAGTCAGGTAATCGGTAACGGGTAATGGGTAATCGGGTGCTCATTGTTCATTGTTCATTGTTCATTGCTCATTGTTCATTGCTCATTGTTCATTGTTCATTGCTCATTGCTCATTGCCATAAGCTGAGTACGTTAATTGATTTTGTTAGGCGCTTCTATTGAAAAGGCGTAAAACCGCAGATTCGCAAATTTGCGCATTCGCGATAGCCAAAAGGGCTTTTCCTACGGCGGATACGTGAAAGCCCGACACAGCAAAGCCCTATCCCGACATTTCCTTTTTGCACCCTATCCCCTCAATGATGGAAAGGAGCTGTGTGTACTATGGATTCTAGTTTAAATCCACCGAACTTAAAAAACATTCCACATAAGGAACTTCTCAGGGCACACGACAGTTCTTATGATAGAAATAATTATCAATTGAATTATTATGGAAAATATCACGGCAGTTGACAATCACTATGACAAACTCGCGACGATTCTGGGGAAAAAATACATTAAGTCAGAGATAAACAACCCATTTGATTTTATTGCGATTGCTTCCAAAGGTCTTAATACCAATGTACTTAAAAACTTCAAAAAATATTTCAATCTCACCAGGGAAGACACCGCCGATTTTCTGCAAGTTTCAGAACCGACGATTTACAGGTGGCTCAGGGAAGGGAAGACCTTGAAGAAAAACTATTCAATACAATTATTGGAACTTACCGACTTGTTCCTGTATGGCATTGAAGTATTTGAGGATGAGGAGAATTTCTTTCAATGGCTCGACATCCCCAATACTGCCTTGGGCAATATGCAACCCAAAGCCTTACTCGAATTACCCAATGGCATTGCAAAAGTCCGCAATCTCCTGGGCAGAATAGAATATGGTGTTTATAGCTGATTAAAATGAAAGTTTTCCGTATTGTAAAGAAAAATCGAGCTGATGACATCTCCGGTACAGGGGCGGTGCTTAATCCGGGCAGATGGAATAAACGCGGGACTGCCGTCCTTTACACAAGCGAAAGTAAAGCGCTCGCTCTACTTGAGGTTCTCGTACATCTTCCGGGGGCTTTTATTCCTCAATATACTATAATCACATTGGAAATTCCGGATGATTCAATATTGACGATTAAGATTTCCGACCTTCCGGCAAATTGGTATCAATATCCTGCACCCACAATTCTTTCTGAAATTACACTGCAATGGATTGATGATGGTAAATACATCGCATTACAAGTCCCCAGTTGCATAATCCATACCTCACACAACTACATCCTTAATTGTCACCACAAGGAATACAAGAAGGTAAAGATTCTTGAAAAGCAGAATTTTTATTTTGACAAAAGGTTAAGAAAATGAGAATGAGAGTGTGGGCTATTCTTGTACGTCCGGCTCACGCGCATCCTATTCTTCTTAGCCCCTAGCTTCAATACCTATACAAAGGATTCATTACCTGTCCCGCTCCGCGGGAATCCCACGGTCGTTTCACTCACTCAAGGCTTATTGTGTTATCAATCTTAGCTTCACAATCCCATGTTCGTTTCACTCACTCAAGGCTTATGAATCTAAGCGTATAGCCATCGGATTCATAAGCTAAGGAGACATTCGCAGAATGTCGGGAAGATTGTGAAGCCGGAGTCATTTAAAAGACAAAAGAACGGATTCGTTCACCCCGTGAAATCATCACGTAGTGATGGCATCGAAGATGCATTTCACCGGGTTCACCCAGTGAAATAAAATCTCTGATTTTGGCGAAGCCATTTCACAGGGTGAAGCCGGAGTTTTTCTTCAGAAACACACCGGGCTCACCAATCGTATGACACAGCATACAATAATCCTGCTCAATACCTACCGGAACTAACTAGATGCTATAGTTGTTAAATTATCAATATATTAGCCACGGAATCGAATTATAGATTGCTTGTTCAAGTGCAAAGTAAAATGGGAAAAATGACCGGATTGAATGAAATAAAAGCAAAAATCCTACCTATCTTAAAAAGATACGGTATTGAGAAAGCAGGTATATTTGGCTCTTTTGCGAGGCAAGAATCCCGTAATAATGATATTGACATCCTTGTCCAGATCAAGCAAGATATAAGTTTAATTGATTTTGTAGGAATCCGATTAGAGCTTGAAGATGTGCTAAACATGAAAGTGGACTTAGTAGAATATGATGCCTTAAAACCTACCATTAAAGATGAGGTTCTTAGGGACGAAGTACCTATTCTATGAGCAAGCGGAATCTGAAAGTATATTTGATTGACATTGCTGAAAGTATCCAACAAATTGAATTGTATCTTGATGGAATAAATGAAGGTGATTTCTATGAAGATGATGAAAAACAAGATGCAGTTCTACGGCGGTTGGAAATTATCGGAGAAGCCGTAAAACAAATTCCACATAGCATTAGGGATAAATATCAGCAAATACCATGGCGGAATATTGCCGGCATGCGCGATATAATAATTCATCAGTATTTTGGAGTCAGCTTAAACCGGGTTTGGATTACTATTCAGAAAGACCTTCCGGAACTAAAAGCTACAATTCTGACCATCATACAGAAAGATTATTAATCTAATACGGCTCAATCCCTTGAACCGCAGGATCGGTAAGCCAGCGATGGCCTCGTGGGTGAGCCAGGATTGCCGAGCCGATTAACCATAAAAACCTCCCAAGGTTTCTCACCATCCTCCACAACTACCGGCATACATAATTCCATATTATCCTCGTCTTCCTGCCACCTCATAGAAGTGTTCTTCGGCATTACTCTCCGGTACAATCGGTTGTGGTTAATCAGCATTTTTATTTGTAGTAATGAAATAAATAACTTACATTTGCTGTTAATTAAAATGAACCATACACCTTGAAAATTGTTTTTAGGACTAGTAACCTGAGAAAACTGGCAAATAACTATAAAAAATGCCTTAAAAAGATGGGTGCAAGACGAGCGAAGGCTTTCCATATAAGATTAAACCAGCTTTCTAGCGCCGAAACATTGGAAGATACTCGGAACTTGCCGGGTAATTACCATGAACTTACCGGTACCAGAAAAGGACAATGGGCATGTGATCTCGATTAGCCATACAGACTAGTATTTGAGCCGATTAATGATCCGGTACCAACTGATGAACATGGAATTGTTATATGGAATGAAATACGAATAGTACAAATAATTGAAATAGTGGACTACCACTAATTTCACTTGACTACAAAAACCAGAATTATGAATACTGCAAACGAATATCAACAGCCTATAGCTTTTCATCCGGGTGAAACACTGCAAGAAAAACTAGACGAAATAGAAATGGGCCCCAAGGAGTTCTCACTACGTACAGGGAAACCTGAAAAAACCATCATCGATGTTTTAAAAGGCAGAAGCAGAGTTACTCCGCAGATGGCGATCTTATTTGAGAATGTATTGCATATTCCGGCACATTTTTGGTTGAATATGCAACGTTCTCATGATGAATATATCGCCAGGCAAGAGATGGAAAAGGAGCTTGAAGAATCTAAGGATTGGGCAAGAAAATTTCCCTATCCCGATATGGCCAAGAAAGGTTGGGTAAAAGCAAGGAGAAAAGCAGGACAAAAAGCTAAGGAACTTTTTAAGTTTTTTGGCTTGAGCAGCTCAATTGCATGGAAAAGGTATTACATCGATCAAGAATTAAAAGTTGACTTCAGGATTTCCCTGGCACATACCAAGAAACCACATGCCGTTTCTGCTTGGTTAAGGAAAGGAGAATTGCAAGCCAACCAACTTCAAGCAAATAAATTTAACAAATCCGGTTTTAAAAATTCCCTTGACGACTTAAAAGATATTATGGTAAAGCAGCCGGATGATTTTTTCACGCAGATTCAGCAAGTTTGCCTTGAAAATGGAGTGAAAGTTGTATTTACACCGAATATTAAAGGCGCTCCTATCAATGGAAGTACTAGATGGCTCAAGTCCACTCCACTGATTCAATTAAGCGATCGTTACAAGCGGAATGATGTGTTCTGGTTTACCTTTTTTCACGAGATAGGTCATATCTTATTGCATGGCAAAAAGGATATCTTCATTGAAGAGAAAAAACAAGGAAAAGAAAATGGGCAGAAAGAGGAAGAGGCAAATGAATTTGCCATTAAATGGATTTCAACTAAAGAAGCAGAAAAAGAGATCATAGAAAACGGCGACTATTCCCATTCAGCCATTCTTAAATATGCAGAGAAATTTCATACGCATCCTGCAATTATAGTTGGACGACTACAACACTTAGATATTCTTCCTTTTTCAGCGTTTAAGGATATTATTGTGCCTATAGAATTGAGGGATAACTTATAAACCTTATTTCTACAACCATGCAAGTTAGCTTTAAATCCTGAAAGAGCAGTGCAAACCTATAGGACTCTTGCATTGGCGGACACGTGCAAGCCCGTAAGAGAAAGGATATAGTTTTTGAAGAAGTCCGGCTCACCAACTGTGTGACGCTGAAAGCGTTATCCTTCAATGCTACGCATTTCAGGCTTAGCGATCCTTCCGCACCGTGTATCGGATCGGTAAGCTGTAGTCATGCCTCGTGTACTTGCAAAAGATTGCCGAGCCGACAAAGAGATAAGACGACAGTAAGGGCTCCTCCCAAGGCGGACAGGTGCAAGAACGACAGAGAAATATCTCACCATACTCCTTGACCTTACATTTCTTTCGAAGCCGGTTATTTAAATTTTGTCAAACACAGCGATATAATCCTAGCCATCGCACGAAAAAATTGGTTTGATATTTATGTTGTTTAAACGGTTCACACCGCCGTGTGAACCTACGAGCATTAACTGTATGAACTGAGATTTCTCGTAGGTTCGCACGGTCGTGCGAACCGCTTTATAAAATCATAATTTAATAGCTATGGCACATGGATTGCATCACAATGACTATTTTATAAAAAACCTCCCAAGGTTTCACAACACCCACCACACCTACAGGCATACACAATTCCATTTTATTGTCGATTCCCTGCCACTCCAATGTGTCGTATTTGACTAATTCTTGGAAATTATTGTAACTTGTGTACCTAAATATCTGTTATTTAATAAAAGGTTCTGTTCTCAGGAGATCTTTATGTAGTAATTATTAATTTGAAGAGATAAAATTAACGAAATGCCAAAAGTCAATCCTGAAATATTAGTGTGGGCTCGAGAAACTGCAGGGCTTTCTATCGAGGAAGCAGCTGAAAAATTGAGTATTAAGGAGGCTTATGGCAAATCTCCAACTGAGCGATTAATAGAATTAGAAAATGGTAAGGCTGAACCAACAAGGACATTGCTGAACGATATGTCCAAAAAATATCATCGTCCCTTAATTGTTTTCTATCTCGCTGAACCACCTGTGAAAGGAGATAGAGGTCAAGATTTCAGGCGTTTTCCTTCTGAAAAATTCCCCGAAGAAGAGGCAGTATTAGATGCATTAATTAGAGACGTGCTTGTACGTCAAAGTATTCTTCGTTCTGCATTAATAGATGAACTTGAGGAAAATGAAGTAAAGTTGGACTTTATAGGGTCTATGTCTGTCAAAGATGGCGTAGAAAAAGTACTTAAAAGTATAAAGAAGCATATTGAATTTGACTTAGAAGAATTCAGAAAGAAAAGGAATCCTAGAGAAGCCTTCAGATACTTAAGACAAAAGGTCGAAGACGCGGGTATTTATGTGTTATTGCTTGGGAATCTAGGAAGTTATCATACAAATTTAGACGTGGAGATTTTCAGAGGCTTTGCCCTATCTGACCCTTATGCTCCTTTTATTATTATTAATGATCAGGATAGTCCAAGTGCCTGGTCCTTTACTTTGCTTCATGAACTCACGCATTTATTTCTGGGACAGACAGGAATCAGCGATGCAAATCCATATACACCCATTGAGAAATTTTGCAACGATGTAGCGTCTGAATGCCTTTTATCTCCCGGTGAGTTAGTTACTTTCAAAGGAGCAGATGATTTAAAAGTAGAAGAAATAGCAAAAAATATTAGCAAATTTGCCGGTGAAAGAAACGTAAGTAATTCTCTTGTCGCCTATCGTATTTATAGAGCAGGCTATATAAAACAGAGGCAGTGGAAATCTTTACATAATACGTTCAGGAACCAATGGCTTAACATAAAAGAAAATAAAAGAAACAAATCTAAAAAGACCGAAGGCGGTCCTTCTTATTATACGGTAAGAAAAAACAGGCTTGGATCTGCGATTTTAGAGATTACAAAACAATTCATGAATGCCGGAGCCCTTACAACAACAAAAGCTAGTATGATTTTAGGGGTAAAACCCAAAAATGTACAGAGATTACTCAAAGGCGTTGCATAAACAGCTATAAATGATTTACTTACTTGATGCAAATGTCCTCATTGATGCCAATCGCGATTACTATCCTATGGATAGAGTGCCTGAATTCTGGTCATGGCTGGAACACAATGGAAAAGTAGGTAAAGCAAAGATTCCTTATGAAATATACTATGAACTCAAACAAGGAAATGACGACCTAGCTACTTGGATTAAGAAGAGTAAAATAAAGGAAGCTCTACTCCTAAATAAGGAAACGAATAGTGAATTGGTGAGTCGAGCAATATATAAAGGTTACGCACCCGATTTAACTGATGATGAACTGCAGAAACTCGGCAGAGATCCTTTTTTACTAGCTTATTCCTTAGAAGATGTTGATAATCACTGTATCGTTACCACAGAAGTTTTAAAACCATCAAAACAACGAGCAAACAGACACTTACCCGATGCGGCAAGTATATTAGGAATAAGAACGATCAATACCTTTAAACTTCTTAGAGAATTGGATTTCAGAACTGACTGGCAAGCTTAGACATAAGTAAATACACATCCCATGGACTGGAAAGGTTTAATGCTATGCAATCGATTAATTATCCGGCTCACCAACTTGTGACGCTAGTGTCTTATCCTTTAATGCTACCCATATCCGGTCAAAACCTTAGCTTCACGACCTGTCCCGCTCCGCGGGAAGCCTATGAATTTTGTCTTGACGGTAGGAAAGACAAAAGAACGGTAACGCCTATGTCGTCATTGAAAATTGTGAAGCCGGTGTCTAAGCCGATTATTTTTCTGAAAGCCGATTAACCAAAAAAAGCCCTCAAGATTTCACACCATCCGCCACAGCTACCGGCACACACAATTCCAATTTCTCCTCGCCTTCCTATCACCAAGCTGAATCGTGTTCCTCTTAACCCTTCAAGGGTTCCAAACCCTTGAAGGGTTTTACCGAATCGATAATAATTTATTCCCTCAATCAATTTAAAGCAGTAAAATAGCCGCAGAATTTGTCAAAGTGGTTTAATTGCTATTATGGGAGTGCGAATAAGATGTAAATGTCGATAATCCTCTGGGAAAACCTTATATTATAAGTTCCATTTCAATATTTATAGTTATCTTTACGATATCCTAACTAGGAGTTATTAATAAATTATAGCAATTTCAACAATATTAAATAACTGAAGTTTCCCACATAAATTTTTCAATTGATCGGATTATGTTGAATTTTAG
>CAYTBT010000002.1:0-148590 GCA_964436125.1 uncultured Saprospiraceae bacterium
TACAAGACATTAATGGTTTAGATTTCTCTTCGGGACACCAAGAATTGAAATTATTATTATCATAGATAATTGATTTGTAGACATTTATAATATTCATAGCTCCTGAGTCTTGAAATATGGTGAAAACAGGATTCCGCGTCTGCTCATAAGGCAGAATTATGAAATGGGACTATGCCATCTTTTACCCTTCCTGATTGCGTAAAAATATCAGTTATTCCATGTACTATAATCTGCAGCAAATCAATTTTCACAATATAACAAGGAAAAATAAAGATACTGAACAAGTCTCAGATACGTTTATAGGAATGAGTGGTATAGAATGAAGGGAAAATATGAACTTGTAATGACAAGATTTTCTCGGATAAAGACAACCTTAAAATATCTAATCCGTTAAAGATAAGGATAGAGTATGTGAAATTTTAATTTAACTATCAGTTAAGAGTCTTAATGTATGAAACGATTTAACCTAGAATTAATTCTTTTCGACACGCGAGGGAAGTCCGATATCCATAGTATCCAAGGGCTTGTCCATGGACTATTATACTCTGATAAGTTATGGAAGAGCCCTTCGGTAAATTATGCAGACGCAAAATCGATAATTCAAGATGGGGAAAGCAAGATCAATCTCGTGGTTTATCCCTGGTTACCCAATGAAAAGATCCATGAGAATATAAAAAGTGCATTCAGGCTGAGAGTTCTAGCTGATTCATTTGAAGAGCTTGAGACATTCCGTGGAAACCTTATACATCACTTAAAGCGGAAATTGGACTTTACGCATATACGTTTACTGACAGATGACGTCAGTACGCACTTGTGCAATGAGGTATATCCGCTTATTAATAAAGTAGAAAATGCCTTGCGGAAATATCTGGTAAAGTTTTTCCTCCAGGAGAAAGGCCTTGGCTGGTGGAAGACCACTGCATCCAAGGAGCTCGATGATAAAATCAGATTCCGAAAGAGATTTGGCAATGCTTTTTCCAATCTCCTCGACCAGGATGTCAACCTTATTGATTTTAACGAGCTAGGAGAGCTCATTTTCAAGAAATCCAATGATTTTTACAATGAAAACACCTTAATTGAGGAAATCACGGGCATAGAAAAAATTGAGGAACTTAATCTGTTAAAAGAGAAGCTTCAAGGAAATTATACCCGATACTTTAAGCAGACGTTCCGCGACTATAAATTTGAGAAAAAATGGAAAGCATTGCTCGAGATACGGAATAAAGTTGCACACAACTCTTTTCTGACAATAAAAGACTTGCACGATGCTGAGATATTAAGCAGAAAGCTTATAAAGATTATTACCCGTGCAGAGCTCTTTATCAATGCTGATAATAATCAGGATCTCGATGATGATAACAAGGATATTTCTATGGTCGGGGAGATTACGCTAGACGACAATGCCGATCGCTTAAAACGCCTCGGGGTCAAGGTAGTCGGGCAGATAGATCTCGAGCAATTCCAGGAAAACGGAAATAAGCAAGAAGAAGACCTGACTCAACGGATTATTTCAGAAGAGGAAATGCTCCTTGAGCTCGCCGAAGTTGAAGAACAGATTGACAGTTCAGAATTGCGTTATATCGGTCTGAAGACATTCATAACCAAGGTACTTGCGCAGAAAGGCTATGCAATAGGACCTTCTTATGCCTTAATCAATAGTCTTGCTGAGACGGAAAAGATTGATATTTATGATTATGAAGATGATTATATGCAATATCCGGTAAAAGCAATACGGTTGAATGTCGGTTTGTAATTGTCGATATCGCCCTTTCATCTGGTTTTTCTAGCTTATCGCTGAGCAAATGTATCCTACTGCCATAGCAATAATTGTATAAGCTACTTTATTCATGAATTTTAAGAATGGATAATTTTCCCATGCGGAAGAAAGTGCTAGCAGAGATCGCTCCGGGTTTCACAGGCCACTGTGTTTAAGAAGTTAGTATCGGCTTAGTTCTCCATTGTTTCTTCCAGTTTGCTCATATTATCAGCAATTGTCAGTGCTTCAATTACTTCATCCAGAGCACCGTCCATAACTTTATCTAGATTATAGGCAGTAAAGTTGATTCTATGGTCGGTAAAGCGGTTCTGTGGGAAGTTGTAGGTCCTTATTTTATCGGACCTGTCACCGGTGCCTACAAGTGAGCGCCGTTCACTTTTCACCTTATCGGTATGTGCTTTACGTTGAGCCTCACGGATTTTATTCACTAGTCTCTGGAAAGCAATTTCGCGGTTTTTAATCTGCGATCTACCATCCTGGCTTTCAGCGACGATTCCAGTAGGAATATGCGTAAACCGTACACCTGACTCGGTTTTATTCACATGCTGACCACCTGCCCCACTTGACCGGAAGGTATCGACTTTAATATCGGCTTTATTAATATCTACATCGTGCATTTCAAGTTTGGGCATAGCGACTACAGTAGCTGCAGAAGTGTGTACTCTTCCCTGGGACTCGGTTTCAGGGACTCTCTGGACTCTATGAGCTCCGGATTCATATTTTAAGCTAGCATAAACATCACTACCGGTAACGATCATCGTCAATTTACTATAGCCACCTACTTCATTTTCAGATACTTCAAGGATTTCATGTTTAAAGCCCTTATCATCAAAAAATCTACTATACATACGATAGAGGTCACCGGCAAATATCGCTGCTTCATCGCCTCCCGTTCCAGCTCTGATTTCAAAGACGACATTTTTATCGTCATCCGGATCAGTGGGGATGAGCATAAGCCGTATTTCTTCCTCCATCTTGGGCTTTGCTTCTCGATACCCTTCAAGCTCCATTTCCGCCAATTCTTTCATCTCAGGATCGCCGAGCATTTCTTCTGCGGTCTTGATATTTTCAAGGAGGGTTTTATACTTTCCGGCAATCTTCATTAAAGGTTGCAAGTCTTTATATTCTTTATTGAGTTCAGCATATTGCTTATGGTCTTGAATGACGACCGGGTCGGCCATTTTCCTTTCGATATATTCATATCGTTCTTTAATGGTAGCAATTTTATCGAGCATATCAGCCATAGTAGTGGTATTCTTCTTTTTGTAGGCACAAAGAAAGGTAAAAAAATAGTATTCTGGGGAAAAATAGCTGAATTCCGCTAGCTACCGTAGAAATCTTGCTTCACTGCTTTTTTAAAATCCGGGCTGACCGGGGCTCGTTTAAAGTTCTGCTTAACAAAGTCAATAAAGTGCTTTTCTTGTTCGTAAAGCTTGGAATAGGTAGGATTGTGTTTAATATTATCAATCAATTGCAGTCTTTCTTCCTTACTTAATGCTTTATCGATGTATAAATCGACAAGCTGAAGAATCTCCTTAGTACTCTGTGTAGTATCACTCATTGCACAATGCTATTTATCTTATAATAATCCGATGAATCTTACTCTGTTTCTGAGTTAACAAATTATAATTTATATAACGATATATGAAGTAAATTAATTCACTAAAGTGTCACTTTTTACCTTTTATCTTTTATTCCGAGTTTTCTCGCATACTCACTGAGCTTTTCTTTAAGTAGATTTCTTGCTCTGAACAAGCGCGATCGTACTGTACCTATAGGGATATCAACAATCTTGGATATTTCCTCATAGGAAAAGTCTTCAATGTCACACAGTAGGATGACGGTTCTGAAATCGACAGGCAGTGAATTTATCGCCTGGGTCACCTCGTCTCCCATCATATTGTGGAACAATTCCTCACGGAGATCAAAGTATTGAATATTGCTTTCATCATCGGTTTCATGATATCCGATGAAGTCCTCGAGATCTACGCGTTGAGGTTGTTTATTGCGTTTCCGATATTGATTAATATATGCATTTTTCAGAATCTTGAAGAGCCATGCTTTGGCATTGGTGCCACTGACATATCGGTCGATAAACCGATAAGCCTTTAGATAGGTTTCTTGTACGAGATCCTTGGCCGATTCCTTGTCATAAGTGAGGTGATAAGCAAAGGTATTTAAGGCATCAATGTGGGGGAATAATTCCTCCTCAAAGATTTTCTCCTTTTCTTGCCGGCTAAGTGATTTACTCATATTCTTTGCTTAAAAACTACTTGCTTTTACGCTCTTTCTTCAATAGGACAGTTAAAAACCGTGATTTGTTGTATGTGCAGGGCAATTTATCCTCAGTAAATCACAAAATATCAGCTTAATTCTTGTGCCTAGAAGTACCTTCACAATTGACACAGCAGAGGAAGTCCACTATCGGAATAGGAAAACAAGTTTATCAAAAGTTGTCCCGTATAAAATTACCATCCTACTTATCTACTGGTGGTAAGCCTGGTTATGCACAAGTGCGTTGCCGCAGACTGCACATACAGATCCCTTGATATTGGAGCCGGAGCCTTGTCCGGTATGTCCATTGGGGCAGATATAATGGAATACACCGGAAACGTCGGCATTATTTTCCGTCGTTGTAGCCGCCGGTGCTGTTGTCGTAGTAGGTTGTTGCAATTGCACTTGTGGTTGTACAGTCTGAGCTCCTTGCTGATGATAAGCTTGATTATGAACATAAGCTGCACCACAAACCGAACAAGTTCCACCTTGTGCATTGGAACCTTCGGGATGGCCATTAGGACAGGTGTAATGGAATACTCCTGAAGAATTGGCCGTGGCTTGCTGTGCTGATTGTTGTGCTGCTTGCTGGTGATAAGCTTGATTATGTGTTAATGCAGCACCACAGACAGGACAGGTTTCACCTTGTACATTGGATCCGCCTTCAGGGTGACCATTGGGACAGGTGTAGTGAAAAACAGTGCCTGTTGTAGTTGCAGTTGTGGCAGCCGGAACGCGATTACCGACTGATTTTTCTATTTTTTCACGTGCTTCTTGTTTTACAGCACTGTCTTCATTTCCACAGGATTGTAGTCCTATGAATAGGAATAGTGCTAGAAGTGGCAAGTATGAAGCCTTAAGAGATCGTAAGAAAGGGGACATATCCGTATATTAATTTGGTGATAAATTATACTGTGAACACATCCCTGATGATTAGGTTCAATTTAGGGAACATAAAGCCGACTTATTCATCAGATTCCCAGATGTTTTTATACAGATTCCTTACTCTTGCCTAGCAAAAAGAGCTCCTTCTGCGACTGACAGCTGTATGCCGACACAATTTCAGCGAAAAACAAAGAAAATCTGTTAGGCTATTTAATTTCCGGTATTCAACCCTTCTGGCTGATTATCAGCTTCGCTGATAACATAGGGTTTATACTCTGTGAAATGATGACTTGTCCTCAAGATTTTTCAAATCTTATTTCAACGAGTGCCCCTATGCTGATATATCGGCAATCGCACCAACTGGAATGGGATGCAATCACTGTGCCGGGGAAGCGGCGTGGGAAGATTGCATCTCTTAAAAGTTCAACTCTTCAAGGTAGAGTGTTCAAAACTCTGTTCCAACTTTATGCAATCCTGCTTAAATCGTGCATAATTTTGCTGGAATCGTATACTAGAATCGTATAAATAGTTCGCACGACCCTTAGAATGCTCAGGGACCTCCATGTGAACTTAAGTGAAGGAAAACTTCAAGGGTTGCGAACACTTGAAGAGTTGTGTATGGCTTTCTCTGCAGTGCTTTCACGTGTGCGCCTCCGGCTATTGCAAGTTTTGGCTTATATGACTGCTGTGGGGCTTGAAAATTGTGGATTACTTATTTGCCTCGAGCTTAAATTCTGTGTCTTGATCGGTCAAATGTAAGTAAGACCGCTATCATAATTGTAAAGAGGAGAAGGGAAGATCCACCATAACTGACAAATGGCAGAGGGATGCCGATAATGGGCATAAGCCCCATAGTCATCCCGATATTGGTAAAGAAATGAACAAAGAGAATGCCGGCTATACCATAGGCATAAATCCGCTCAAATGGGGTTTTCATCCGCTCAGCTATCCATAAGATACGCCATAAGAGCATTACATACAAGGCTATGAGAATTATGACGCCGATAAATCCTTGTTCTTCCCCGATAGTGCAGAAGATAAAATCTGTGGTCTGTTCCGGGATATAATTCAATCGCGTCATAGTTCCTTCAAGAAAACCTTTGCCTTGAAAACCACCGGAACCTATCGCCATCTTGGATTGAAGGAGGTTATATAAGGAGCCACGTGGATCGCATACTTCGGGACGTAGCCATACATTTATTCTGTCTTGCTGGTGTGGTAGCAAGACATTGTCAAAGATATATCGGGAACCGAAGCTGAACAGGCTGAAAAATCCCAATGCCGGTAAAATTACCAGGGGAATCTGTTGTAAGCGATCACGGATAAGGAAGAAGGATAGGATGAGGAGCAGAAGGGCATTTGCCGTAAGGCTATACACCACATAACCTTGAGCGAGGAGGATTATTGAGGTGATAAGTACTACGCAACAGGCGATTATCCACTCAATAGATTGTTTTCCATAATATAGGAAAACGCCTACGCCCATAGTCATCAAACCGAGTATTACGGTGCTTGTCTCGTACTCCAGAGATAAAATGAAGAGGGCAACGAACATAAAAATAAGGATATACCAGATCATTCCCATCCCTTCTCGGAAAAGTACGATAAAAAAGGATAGGAATACGAGAGCTGAGCCGGCATCTGGTTGTAGGAGAATGAGAAATACGGGCAATGCTATTATCCCTATCGCCATCATGCGATCCTGCCAGGTTGTTATCTTTGTTTTATAGTCTGAAAGATAGGACGCCAGTCCGAGTGCTGTCCCAAACTTGGCAAATTCCGAGGGTTGAAAGGAAATACCGCCAATAGTAAACCAGGAAAGGGATCCTTTTATCTCGGTGCCAAAGATTAATACTGCGATAAGAAGAACAATGCCCATTATGTAAAATACCAGGGAAAAGGATTCCCAGAAACGGTAATCAAGAAATTGCAGGATAAGGAGTACGCCTATAGAGATGATAATCCATATAAACTGCTTGCCCGCCGGTGTAGATAAATCAAATGGGTAAAATTCACCACTAGACCTGCCGGCTGAATAAATCATAAACCAGCCTATTGCGACTAGTGCAAGAAATAAGCCGCATACAATCCAGTCTATCTGAGCCCTTCGGTTCCTTCTACCCACAGTGTATCTAGTCTAGTTGAGAAAATCTTCTTTCGGTATTTTTTCCTGTACTTCAATTGCTGTTGAGAATTCTTGTTTATATCTCTTCAGAGCGTGTCTAGCTTCAAGTCTGGTTAAATATGCACCCACACGCAATCGATAGTATGGTGATTCATAAACCCAGTCATGGGATATTCCCGGAAATAATCGTTTAAATTTCCGTAAAAGTTTGTCGAGTTCTCTTCTGTTACTGGTTGAAAAGACGAGGATGCGCCATCCGTCTATTTTATCCAGATTGCGATAATAAGACAGATATTGCCTTTTTACTGACTTGACAACTGTTCCTTCATCTACTTGCAAGTTGCTTCCGTACTGGGCATTACAATCGTAGTCTGAAATCATTGCAGCTAGGAGAAAAGTAAGAAATATTATTCCTCCTTTTAATTGCATGGTCTTATATTTCATCGCATTCTTTTTTCCGGATTAATTGCAGTGCTTCCTTAACGCAACAGGGGCAAAGTTATGATTTTATTCCTTATTTTTCTTGTTCTCTACCTTCATCTTTCCTCTGAGCTGCCTTTCTGATTTAAGCAGGAGTTTTATTTTCCGTTCCGGAGAAGCTATTTCAGCTTGTTTATGTCCGTAGAGTGATACTATTTTCATTCTACCCTTTCTGCGCTGAGGAAATAAATAAGTAGATATAGCTTGTCCAGGGGTTTATATGCTCCTGGATAAGCATTGTTACTCATCACAAGCTCTCATTGAGGAGCTTCTCTAGTTTCTTAAATTGCATTGTTTTATCAAAGTGTTCACATGCACGTTGTCTTCCGGCATTGCCCATTCCTTCCCTGATGTATTTTTCTCTACAGAGGATTTCTAGCTTGGAGGCTAGGGCAGGAATATTTTTATCCTGGCATAATAAGCCTGTTTCTTTATTCTTGACAATCTCGGGAATCGATCCGGACCGATATGCAATTACAGGCAAGCTTGCAGCCATGGCCTGCATAACTGCATATCCTGAAATATCATCTGCTGCGGTATGCATATAAATGTTCATTTTACTCAAGAATTCAGGAATATCATCGATATAGCCGTGGAATTGAAGTTTGTTTTTAAGTCCTAGTTTCTCACTGAGTGAACGCACTTTCTTCATTTCATTTTCCATTCCGGCAATATGGAGCACGACATTATCACGGTGTAATATTTTCATTGCACCCAATGCATGATCAAGTCTCTGTTGTTGTTGAAAAAGCGACATTATTCCTATGTGGATGATCTTATCATTTCCGGCTTGATGGTAAAAGTAATCGGTCTCAACTCCATTGTAAAAGGGCAATACTTTTTCTAAGATGCTGTGATCTGTAAATTTATTGTATCGCTGTGCTGCATACTTACTCTGTGGAAGAATATGAGTAAGTCCTACACCGAGGTATTCTATATTTTTTTCTGTTATTCTCACTTGTGTTCCTATCCCTCTACGATAAACTCTTACTCGTACTCCGGCAAGAATAGAGGCAGCGACGAGGAGCTTCAGATTGGCGTTGCCATTCATGATTACAATGTCTGGCGAGATGTTTTTAAGATGCGTTATCATCGTCCGTTTCTTCCATGGGAACAGGAAACTTAACTTCCCGAAGCTTCCTTCATGAACGGGTATTCCACGCGCTTCAAGCTTCCGCGCAAATCTGCTGTTTCTCGCACATATTGCGCTTACTTCATAACCTTCTGCTTCATCAAAGTAACAAGCCGCATCATAATGCCAGGTCTGCCTACCGCTCCAGGTATGCGTTCCATTGATGAAGCATATTTTTACTTTTGATTTCATATCGTTTATCTCCATATCGGATTAATATCGCTTGCTCACCTTCCATTCCGCTATTTCTCACAGACAGGAATAGCTCTTATCCAAGTCATGCAATGCTCCAGAGGCGCACAGATAGAAATTGAAGATAAATACTTCTCTCCGATATTAAAAGTGCTTCGGCAATTGCATTTTCTTCTTATATCCACATAGGAATGACCTATCAGTACCTAAAGGTATTTTACAATTGTGAAAGTGACACAAGAACATCGATCCTGAAAGACTTAATGCATAGCATAGGGATTGATTGAACCATGATTGTAATCAAGTATTCAAGTCCTTTTTAACGATAGAATTATAACGATTGAACCGCGACAATCCTCCAGAAAGTGTCTATATTACATGAAACACTTCCTAGAGGCATTATTCAGCGGTGTATAAGCCGTTCTACGGTATAATTCGGTTCACAGGGTTTCCTTTCCGTGGCAAGGAAGTCCACTTACACATTTGCATAAGCTTAAGCATTCTTCATAATTTCAATACTCTCTTTCACAAACTTGGAAAGCTCTTCCCCGCTCAACATATTCTGGTTGAGGCGTGCAAGATCGTACAGATGGTGCACGAGATGATTGATTTTCTCCTCGGAGCGCATATTGACAAGTTTCTCAGCAATCAACGGGTGATTACTGTTCACGATTATATTGAAATGATCGGGGAAATCGCCCATTGACATTCCTTGAAGTGCCTGCATATCTTTCATCCTACGCATAAACTCGGGACGCGTAATCATAACCGGGTTTTCCGACGGAGAAAGCGGCTTAAATTGGATATTGTCATTGGATAAGGCAGAGGTAAATAGCTTTTTCACTTTATTAATCTCCTTCTCACTCATCACGCTTTCTTTCTCCTCTCCCTTGTCCACGAGATTATCGGGAATATCGGCATCGACACGCACACATTGAATTTTCTCTTCATTCTGTTCAAGTAACTGCATAAAATGCGTATCAATTACCTCATTCATCAGCAAGACATCATAGCCTTTCTCTTGTACAGCTTTAATATAACTCAGTTGAGCATCTTTATTCTGTGCATAGATAAAAATGATGTTTTCACTTTTATCAGTCTGTGTGTCCCTGACTTTCTCGAGATATTCTTCAATGGTATAGTACTCTCCCTCGGTGTTACGTAGGAGGGCAAAGCTTTTTCCGCTTTTGTAAAATTTATCATCGGAGAGCATACCATATTTCACAAAGACATTTATCTCATCCCATTTTTTCTCATACTCCTCTCGACTTTCGTCAAATATCTCTTTGAGTTTATCGCCGACTTTCTTGGTTATATAGCCAGATATTTTCTTCACGTTTCTATCGGCCTGAAGATAAGAGCGCGACACATTCAGCGGGATATCCGGAGAATCTATAACACCGTGGAGGAGCGTGAGGAACTCGGGGACAATTTCAGTGATTTCATCAGTGACGTAAACCTGATTGGAATAGAGCTGAATTTTGTTTTTCTGCAATTCCATATTGTTCTGGATATGCGGAAAATAGAGTACGCCCGTCAGATTAAAAGGATAATCTATGTTCAGATGTATCCAGAATAATGGCGGTGCACTTAAAGGATACAATTCATTGTAGAATGCGATATAATCATCGTCACTCAATTCCGATGGTTGCTTTTTCCACAATGGATGCGTGTTATTAATGATATTATCGACTTCAATTTCCTGAGTTTCAGCATCCTCTCCCTCGCCGATAGTCTTTGTCTCGGTCTTGGTACCGAATCTTATTTCGATCGGAAGGAATTTACAATACTTATCGAGTAATTCACTTATTCTATTCTTTTCAAGATATTCATCTTCATCCTCATTGATGTAAAGAATAACATCTGTTCCACGCTCTTTTTTATCGGCTTCTTCAATAGAATAAGCAGGTTCTCCTTCACAAGTCCACTTGATTGCTTGTGCATCATCTTGCCATGAACGAGAAATTACTTCTACCTTATCCGCAACCATAAATGCAGAGTAGAAACCGAGCCCAAAGTGACCGATAATATTACTGTCTTCCTGGTATTTTTCCAGAAATTCCTGGGCACTGGAGAAAGCGACTTGATTGAGGTATTTCTTTGCTTCATCAGCGGTCAATCCTATTCCGTGGTCGCGGATAGTAAGTGTTCTATTCTCTTCATCGAGGATGACATCGATCGTTAAATCACCGAGTTCACCTTTGAATTTCCCTTTGGATGAAAGAGTTTTCAATTTCTGAGTAGCATCGACGGCATTGGAGATAAGTTCTCGCAAGAAGATTTCCTGATCGGAATACAGGAATTGCTTAATGATAGGAAAAATGTTTTCAGTCTGTACACTTATTTTGCCTTGTTCCATATATGTTTTAATTTGATGTCAATGAATATTTCTCACTTGAGAAGGTCAAATGCTGTGCCAATGCCTTGTCCGGTGTCAATCTGGCACAATACATGGATGTAGAGCTGAAAAAATGTCTCATAAATGAGCATAAAGTCCATAAAAGGCAATGAATATCCACGATTTATAGAAGGGAATATAATTTGCAGTAATAGTTAATCGAAGGAAAACACCATTACAGAGAAAAATAGAACAAGATCTATAATCCATAAACTATAATATTCTCACTAGCGTTTAAAAGATGTTTTCCTCAGGAAAAAGAGAATAAAATTATCAGAACGAATTTAAAAATTTTCATTTATGAGTAACAACAAAAGCAATTTTTGGTCATTAATTGCCGGTCTTGCTGCCGGAGCAGCGATAGGTTATTATATGATGACTGATGACGGGAAGAAAACACGGAAAAAAGTCCAGCATGAACTGGAGAAAGTAAAAGATTCTGTAAGTGCTACGATGAAGGAACAATCAGAGAATTTTTCTCAACAGGTATCTGAATTATCTTCAATAGTAAAGCACAGAGCAGATGAGCTTGCTGAGAAGGTAAAAACACGTATTAATAAGTCAGAAGATGAAATCACAGAGATATCAGAGAAAAGTTCCGAAGGTGTAGATACCATATCTTCTTCCTTCAAGAAAGGAATCAAGAAAGCAGAAGACTCTGTAAAATCCAAGCTATAATTACTGAAGTAGAATAACTATCGCCGATGTTCTTTCACAGAATTGCCGAAACACTCGGTGAGATATACGGTCATGGTCGTAATCTTATCACGAGTAGAATTGAATACCTAAAGCTTTCAATGGCAGCACGCAGTGCGCGAGCTAGCGGAATGCTTATAATGACTATGATTTTTATGCTCATGGTCTTATTAATAATGATAATGCTGTGTCTGGCATTGGCGACATATTTTTATTCGCTTATGGGTTCTTTAAGTCTGGCTTTCCTGGCTACGGCCGGTGTTTTAATCCTACTTACTATCATTGTATATTTCTTGCGTTATCCGCTTATTTTAACTCCGGTACTCAATAAAATTGTAAATTTCCTAGAAAACGATGACGATGAGTAATATCAATACTTTCAGCGATTTACGGAAAAGAAAAGCAGAATTAAAGGAATCGATGGCTATCAGTCAAGCTTCTTTAAATACCTCTTTAAGTAGCTTGAAATCCGGCAGCTCACAAGATCGAGAAACGAGTTCCTCCGGAATTGCTTCGTTTTTTAAAAAACTACCTCCACTTGCCTATATCATACCGGGCATTGTCCTTCTCTTTTCTCTCAGGAAGAAGTGGAAAGTTCTCTTCAAGGTTTTTCCACTTTTGCTTAGATATATTTTGCCGGTTATAATAAGAAGAAGATAAATCGAAGCTTACATCCTGCTTGTTTAGCAGGCGATGTTATCTCAACTTTATTAAGCTTTTAATCCTCTTTATCGATCATAAATTAAGCGGGAAAGAAGGCCTTATCTCATACCCAAATCATGCATTAGAAATTGAAGATAAGCACAAAAGCCTTTGAATACAAGCACTTGCTCGAATTTGGTTCTCACCGTAGTCTTACTACGATTCCGAGCCAAATTCTTGCGCGAGCCCTTGTCTTCTGTGGCTTTTGCACTTCCTTTTGCATTTCTATTGCACGTTTTGGGTCATATAGAGTTTTTTTCTGCAAGAACTTATGCTTAGACGCTTGATATTTCTACCCGGGAAATGACAGATTTGATTATATTTAGGGAAAATAAAACAGAGATAAACAAGCTGTAAAATGGATATATTGAACGACCTAGGATTATTACCACTTTTGCTTATATTTATTGTTGCGGCAGTAGCTGTATGGATAGCAGGTATTCATTTATCTCGTGTCACAGATATTCTTGCGACGCGCTGGGGCTTGGGGAAAGCACTGGGAGGTCTCCTTATTCTAGCAATAGTTACCAATCTACCGGAACTCGCAATTACCATAAGTGGTGCCTTGAGCGGGGAACTGGGTATTGTAACGGGAAATATTCTGGGCGGTATAGCGATTCAGACGGTAGTACTCGTTTTTCTAGACATCTATGGACTGGGAAAGACCGCCTCCTTAAGTTATAAAGGCGCTTCATTAAGCCTCGTACTGGAAGCCCTTCTCGTCATCGGTGTTCTCGCAGTATGTCTTATGGGGACTCAACTTCCGGCAATCACAATCTTCCATCTGGCTCCTGCAGGATTCATTGCACTGGCTTTATGGATTGTCGGCTTATGGCTCATCGGCAGATCGAGAAAAAGGCTACCATGGCAAGAAAAAGGGCAACCCCCCAATGGTCAGATAAAGCCCCGTGGCCATTCACAGAAAAAGAAAAATCAACAAGCAAAGGAGAAAGATATCGACACATCCAGGACTGTGCTTGTTTTTATCCTGGCTGCTATAGTAACCCTGGTCTGTGGAATTATTCTAGAGCGGAGCGGAACTGCAATCGCCGATGAGATAGGTATGAGTGGCGTGGTATTCGGTGCAGTTGTTCTTGCAGCTGCTACGGCACTTCCTGAGTTATCAACCGGCTTAAGTTCGGTAAAAATGAAGGATTATCAACTCGCAATCAGCGATATCTTCGGCGGCAATGCTTTTCTACCGGCCCTGTTCTTCCTCGCCTCAGCTCTATCCGGCACCGCTGTTCTCCCTCATGCCATGAATACGGACATTTACTTGACAGCACTAGGTGTTTTGTTAACTGCTGTTTACGCTACAGGCTTGATATTCCGCCCCAAGAAACAGATTTTACGTATGGGCATTGATTCACTTCTCGTTCTCGTGTTGTATCTATGCGGCATCATAGGTTTAATCGCCATGACACAGTTATAATTCTATCCGTTCAAGTTTTCCTCATTGCATAAAATCCCCTATCAGTTTCCGCAAATGTCGCGCTATCCTTCTCTACAAAGTATATGCATTCTCTAGTATAAAAAGTCGGCAAATAATATCGGTAAATCGCCATCCATGAAGCGTTCTCGTCCTCCTACTTTTCTATTATCGATAAGAATTATTTTCTCACCTGAGGATAACTCAGATAACCGATTAATTTATCATATCTATCGGAGATAGATTTATAGTAAATGAAGACTTGATAGCTATTCTCCGTATTGAAATCATTGCCCTCTATTATTGAAAAATCAGGTTCGCGCGTTTCTGATTTAACGGCATATAGGTAAGCATATATCCCTTGCTTCAAGAAGAGGCTCGTGTGATAAACACCTTTTTCTTCATCGTATTTTAACCGAGCTTCGGGAATAAAATTCCATTGTGTTAAATCACCTATAACATAAATGTCACGATCAATCCGTGGATTTTTCAAGCTGAAATGAGCTTTGACATATTGACTACTTAAAGCTGGATTCAGTCTCTTGTCTTCATTATCGATAAAGAATTGGCCGTTGAGGTCGTTGAGGTCGTGGGAAACATTCCCTACACGCGGATAATCGATATATTTATAAATATTAATTGTATCTCTGAGATATTGAATGTATTCAATGCCCATTTTCTTGGAATCTGTAGATCTCAGGTCCATTAAGCGGAATTCTCGTGCACCTTGAAAAACAGGTTTGTCCGGATAGTTCCAGTAGAAAGTATTCCCACCGGAATTTCTAGGTGGAAGCATAGCTCCATAATACCACTGGCCATTCTGAGCTATTGCTGCGACTAGATTTTTCTGAGGATTTACAATGTTAAGGTTTTGTCCATAGGCTTTCAGTTCTATCTGCTGGCCCGTGCGATACCGATTGTTAAAAACAGGTCTTACTATCTTGAAGTCTATTTTAAGCTTGTTCTCATACACTTGAAAACGCCGCGTGAAGAGTATTGAACCGGAATCTTCTTCATAAACTACAAGGAGATAATTCCCTGAGATCAAAAGCTTCATATCTTTATTGGGGAAGACAAATTCATAATGGCGATATGGCTGATATGTTGAGAGTGAAAAACTTGACCTTGCCAATAACACATTCTCAAATCCATTTATATATTCACTAAAATCAATATCAGAAGGTTCCCAATATCTATCACAATGAATAACAGTATATCTATAATAATGACTATTCCTTCCTAAATCATCAAAAGAGATAACTAGCTGATCTTTTCCCAGTGGAATCACGGGATTATCCACCGGTCTTCCGAGAGGACGAATCTCAACAGTCTTGATATGGCTTACATAATTAGAGTCAACCATCGGAATATTTATCTGCCCGATTGTGTACTGACTCATCAATAAAATCCCCAGAATGCCGATGATGATTTTCTTCATTGTTTCTCTATTTGCTTATATATTTATTTCCTCTCATGGTAAATCTCCACAACCAATCCTTGCACTCTTCTGCATACTTGATGCCGATTCTCTTTGATGTATCAATGTTAAAGGGCGGAATGTTGTGCAATTTATAGCATTTGAGTGGACTTTCCGGTTTTGTAACGGAAATTCCGGAATACTTTGTATGAATACCGAGGGCTTCCGATAATTTTCCCGGGCCATTGCTGATATTTCTATCCGCGGTATTTATTCCTCGTCTCTCCGCCATAACCTCTCTACCGATCCGTGGCTCGACAGCTCGGATAAGGACTGCATCAGCTGTTCCCTCTCGCCCGCAGACAAAGTTCATCAGATGGTGGACTCCATAACATAAATAAATATATGCTCTTCCAGGCGCTTCATATAAGACCTCTGTACGTGCAGTCCTTCTCCCTCCATAAGCATGACACGCTTTATCATCTCTACCTCTATACGCCTCCGTCTCGACGATAATGCCACTCGTTTCTCTATCGCCGAAGCTCGTATAAAGCTCACAACCTATTAATTCTCTGGAAATTGCCAATACGTCGTTGTTCTCCCAGAAATCTTGCCCCAATAGCGTTTTATCCTCCATAATTACCGGGAATAATTGGGGGCTTCTTGTGTAATATGTACGTCATGAGGATGACTTTCATAAATCCCTGCTTGCGACATCCTTACAAATTGTGCATCTTTCAAGGCTTCAATGTTGGCAGTGCCACAATAACCCATTCCCGCACGTAAGCCACCGAGATATTGTATCATAACTTCCGATAGAGAACCTTTAAAGGCGATTCTTCCCTCGATGCCTTCCGGGACGAGCTTCTTAATATCGTCCTCAACATCTTGGAAGTACCTATCCTTTGAGCCTAGTGCCATAGCATTCAATGACCCCATGCCACGGAATACCTTATACTTCCGTCCTTCATAAATAATCGTTTCACCCGGGGCTTCATCGACTCCGGCGAATAATGAGCCGGCCATTATGCTACTTGCACCCGCTGCGAGTGCTTTCACAATATCTCCTGAATAACGTATGCCACCATCACCGATAATCGGTATCTTTTGATCTTTTACTGCTTCATAGGCTGAATTTATCGCAGTAATCTGAGGTACACCTACTCCTGCTACAACTCTGGTTGTGCAGATACTTCCAGGTCCCACACCAACTTTAACGCCATCTACACCGACATCTGCAAGGGCTTTGGCTCCTTCTCCGGTAGCAACATTTCCTGCTATAATCTGCAAGTCCTTAAACTTCCGTCGCACTTCTTTCACAGTATTCAACACGCCTTGAGAATGACCATGAGCCGTATCAATGCAGATGACATCAACATCGACACTGCGTAAAGCTTCAATCCTATCAAATGTGTGCGCTGTCACACCGACCGCTGCTCCTACCATCAATCGACCGTATGAATCCTTACAGGAATCCGGGAAGTCTCGTACTTTCATAAGGTCCTTATAGGTGATAAGTCCTACAAGTGTCATATCATTATCGACAACCGGCAATTTTTCTATCTTATGTTTCTGTAGGATGTCTTGAGCTGCTTTCATCCCTGTCCCTTGAGGTGCTGTAACGAGATTCTCCCGCGTCATTATCTGCTTTACCGGCTGGGAATGGTCCATCTCAAATCTCAAGTCTCTATTTGTCAATATTCCTACGAGCTTCCTATCGGCATCCACAATGGGAATTCCACCGATATGGTATTGCGCCATAAGCTCAAGTGCATCCTTGACCGTAGCATTGACCGTAAGTGTCACAGGATCAATAATCATCCCGCTTTCTGAACGTTTTACGCTACGCACCTGCTCTGCTTGTGCTTCTATACTCATGTTCTTGTGAATGAACCCTATTCCACCTTGCCTGGCTATCGCAATTGCCAGCTCTTTTTCAGTGACGGTATCCATTGCTGCTGAAATAATCGGTGTATTAATCCGTAAGTCTCTGGTTAATTGCGTGGAAAGATCTACCTCACGTGGTAGTATTTCAGAGAAGGCCGGGACGAGAAGCACGTCATCAAAGGTTAAGCCTTCCTTTATAAATCGATTTGAATCTGTCTGATGTATATCCATGCGCAAAATTAGGTGTTTTTCTTAGCTTACGCAAAAACTAGGTGCGTAAAATATAAATTCTATACTTCCGGCAATAAACAACTTGGCTTTTCTCTCCCTCCGCCACCATGCATGGGTCAGAAATGCACAGGTCCTTTTACCAAAATCATGCATTAGAAATTGAAGATAAGCACAAAAGCCTTTGAATACAAGCACTTGCTCGAATTTGGTTCTCACCGTAGTCTTACTACGATTCCGAGCCAAATTCTTGCGCGAGCCCTTGCCTTCTGTGGCTTTTGCACTTCCTATTGCATTTCTATTGCACGTTATGGGTTTTATAACCTATTCTCGGGTATAATTTCCGGGAGACACAAGGAAAACTGATCCTTGACTCCGTAAAGGGAGCACCGCCAACCCGCTTTATCGCCTGTTCTCCTCATCGATTCAATCGGCTCGGCAAGCCTTTGCCCACACGCGGAATGGGGAGAATTGTTCGGCTCGGCAATCCTGGCTCGCCCACGTTGCCTACGCTGGCTTACCGATCCTGGGGCTTTATCGGTTTTCATTGCAGTTTATTTAATTTTTTATATCGGTTCGCACGGTGGTTCCTGAGCGGCGTCGAAGGGCCGTGCGAACCTACGAGAGAAACGCATTCCCCATGTGTTCCCTATGTAATCCGTAGAATCTGCGCCTTTGCGACTTCACGACTTAGCGACTTTACGGCTTCACAATCTTCCCGACATTCTACGAATGTCTCCTTAGCTTATGAATCCTGCGTCTGTTCTATAATATTATAGTTATGAAAACCAGTTTAATCTGCGTCATCAGCGTTCTATCTATGGTGTGGTAATGAATATTTCAGCTTGGCAATCCTCTTTTTCTTTCTAGGGTCAAGCTTAAGTTCTTTCTATGCTTGCTTAAATTTTTTGTATATTTCCGCAAAAATATATGCAAAGAAGAGACTTCGCTCAGATTATAGGATTATCACTAGCTTCAACACCATTCATAAGTGTGAAAAGTCCGCTCAAGAGAACTCCATCACAAGAAAAATCCCCGGAACTAGAAACAATAATTCCTCCTCCATTGAGAAAAGGAGATACAATAGGCCTCATTTCTCCGGCGAGCAATGCAGATGATGAACGCGTGGATAAAGCCATCTCCAATCTTCAAGCCATGGGCTTAAAGGTAATTGAGGGTAATTTTCTCCGCGAGAAACATGGATTTATCGCCGGCACAGATAAACAACGCCTAGATGACCTCCACAATATGTACAAGAATCCGGATATCGATGCAATCTGGTGTGTCCGCGGTGGATATGGCACAACGAGAATTATTTCAGATATCGATTATTCCTTAATCAGAAAAAATCCCAAAGCCTTGATAGGTTACAGTGATATTACAGCTTTGCACCTAGCAATATTTGCGAAAGCTGGCGTCGTAGGATTCCATGGCCCCGTAGCAAGTTCAACAATGACTGACTACGCTCAATCCAATATTAACAAGGTTCTCTTCAGGAAGAATCTCGAGGTAAATATAAAGCCTGTATCCGATGTAGAGCCGCCGCTACAAGCTCCATTCATTCTACATCACGGTAATGCACATGGGCGATTACTGGGCGGAAACCTAAGCTTGATGGCAGCATTATGCGGCACGGAATATTTGCCGGATTTTACTGATGCAATTGTCTTTATTGAAGACGTAGGAGAAAAGACCTATAGCATTGACAGGATGCTAGTCCAGCTATTTCAAGCAACAAATATAAGGAAGGCTTCCGGTATTATTCTCGGGCAATTCAAGGGCTGTAAACCAGCTGATGGCGACCAATCTCTGCTAGAAACACTCAAAATGCACTTTATGGATCTGTCTATTCCTACGATAGGTGGATTTTCCGTAGGTCATGTGGCAGATCAGACAGTAATGCCTGTCGGTATCCACGCTCACATGAAAAGTAGTGCTTATAGTCTAAATTTCTACTTTGATTAATTATCCAGACAATTGCTTTTTACTGCACCATCTGAGCAGCCGCTTCCTCGAGCGTAAGAACTTGCCCGTTATGCACGAGATATTCCGGCTTCCCCGCATGCCCCAGGAAAAAAGCCGGATCAGTCCATCGCCGTATATCGACGCGTGAATATTCTTGGTTTAAGTCCTTCTTCTCCGTAGTGAAAACCATAGGATAAGCACTTGCATTCTGCGGTATTTCTTTTACAAGTAGTGTATGCACCCCATTTTTTAAGAGCTTGAGAAAGTCCGCACGCTTCATCTTGTGTAGCGCCTTGGGAAGTGGCGCTATATCTCCGGGCAGAATGTACATTTCCTGCGCATCAAATGTTTCCAATCCTGAAAAGACCGATAAATCACCGATACGGACAATGTGATTATCTGTAAATCTATGACCATACTCAGGATCAATTAAACTTCCTTTATAACCTATGTCTATCGGAACTTTATATCCATTCACGATATATATCGCATCCTTAATTAACAAGGAAAGCATCTTGGATTGATTAAACGGCAATGCCATATAACTTTCAATACTTACATCTTTATAATCTTCCTGCGCAATGTGTATAAATGACTTCATCAGCAGTGCATAATTCAGCTTACGCAAATATTGCTTCTGTGGATCGTCCGGATATCCTCCCGACTCGATAAGGATAGTGCTCGTTCCCCAACGCTGAAAATTATCGCCAAATGCTCGTGGTTCAAAACTTGTTTTATATCTAGCTACATGCTCCGGTATAACCGGTGTAATGCTATCAGCAAGAATGGACATGAGCTTCATCGCATTCCGACGTACGTCGTTAATTTCATTGGCATAGTTATATGCTGGTGCCAGAAATGCGATTGCAACTTGCTTGCCGTCACGACCGGCGCGGTAGTATATCTCCTGATCGTGTAGATTAAATCCAAAATCGGGCTTGAATGTCTCGGCATTACGTCTCAAGATCTTGGCTTCCGGGCTTGCTGTACGCGCTGCATCTCTATTGATGTCAATATGTGCAGCATTGCGTCGCGTAAAGGATTCTGCACCATCCGGATTAAGCATCGGGATAAATCGTATTGTGAGTTTTTCCCCTAGAAATGCCCATAAATTTCTGAGTTCCGGTGCATCCTCAATATAGGTATTGAGAATATCCATGATTGCCATAGTTGCCGTAGGCTCATTGCCATGCATCTGCGACCACAACATAACCTTGGTCGGACCTGTGCCATAGGTCAATGAATAAATCGGTCTCCCTTCCAGGCTTTCTCCTTCCTTATTAACCGTCCAGGCTGCTTCAGCTTTCATTTTCTTGATAAGCGGCTCAATATCATCAATTGTTGAGTACATATCACTTATTATCGGTGTTTTATACTCTTCCTGAAGTTCCATAAAGTCTTCAAATGTAGGGAAACTCCCCTCTTTCTGAGCTATTGCGTATTGAAAGCTCGTCGATAGGATAAATAAGACAAAATAGATTTTATGCATATCTTTAAAATATTGGGTGATGCTTGATGAACGATAAAGATAAAGAATTATTTAAGGCAGCCAATACATATCTCATGATGAGCATAAAGCATCTTCTCTATTGCCTGAGCCAATTGATTCTAATATGCCCATAGCCTATGGATATTACTAGCTTTCACCGACTTTACAGCCAGGTGTCATTGAATTTTATTAAAGAATAGTTAATGTGATAGTCACCTCCGATTATGGTGATTATTATCTCTGTAAATATCTATCTTGAGCCTACTTGGTAATATGAGGAGACTTTGTGCCGATAAAATCATGATCAAAATACTTAAAAGAAGAATATAATCCTATCTATGATTGATTCCCATCATAAAATAATAGACAAGAACAAGATTATATAGAATCGGTGTATAGATTGTGTATAAATTATTTTTATGATGCTCGGTTCATTGTAAATTTTCTCTATATTTACAGCAGAATGAACTTAATGAATACAATAAATATAGGTCTTGCCGATAGCCAATCAATTTTTCTTCACGGCTTAAAAATGATATTGAATACCTACGAAGATACGAGGTATAAAGTGTGCTGGGAAGGGCAGTCCGGGAAAAAGTTACTTGAAGAAATCAAGGGCTTAGATCTCGATATTCTTCTTATGGAACTATGCCTTAAAGATATTGATGGCATAGATATCCTCACAGAGCTGAAGAAACTTAATCCGCAGGTACGAATTATCATTTTTACCCAATACACCCAAGCTAAGTTTATTAAAGATGCTTTCCTGGATGGCGTAGATGGATATTTGCTGAAAAGCGATACCATAGAAAACCTATTCAATGCCATTGAAACAGTTCTTCAGGGTAAAACCTTTATGGGTGATGGAATAAGTATCGGTCCCAAGCGCGGAACGAAATCACCACATGACAAGCGTAAATGGACAAGCAAGGATGCCTTCCTGATGAAGCATGAACTTACGAGCCGTGAGAAGGAAATTCTGTATGAAATATGTACCGGTAAAAGCACCAAGGAAATCGCACAAGCATTGTATATCAGTAATCAGACGGTGAGCGTCCATAAGAAAAACATCATGCGCAAATTTGATGTCAATAGCAGCAAGTCGTTGAAAAAAATAGCGCTTAAGTTTAATTTTCAAGAAACTTATTCCCCTGCTTAAGTTCGCTGTGGCATAAATCCCCAAATCCACACTTGTCCACAAGGATAAATAATCAGTCATGCTGTGTTCAGTGGAATGAAATTTCTTTACTAATTCATGATTTTCACCCTAAGGTTTCTGTGTGCATAGGGCTATAAACAGCTGTGAATAATATAGAAAATAACGTTCTCGTAAATTTAATTTTCAATCCAACTATGGTTTTAAATATTAATCCGTACATTGTACGCTGATGAAAGCTTTATTTTATGCTTTAGGTCTGAAGATATTGATAAATTGGAAATAATTTGTTAATTTTGAGGATAATTATAAGCATAGCTTAAACGCTTAGTTAAAACACACAGAATAAAATAGCATAATATAACTATGAAAAGACTCTACGTATTTTTATTTGCTTTATTACCTGCACTGGCACTTGCCGGTGGAAATTGTCAATGTCCTCAGGATATGACAGTATATGCAGATGGTCCTAATTGTACAGCAACAGTTGTTCTCCCTTCTCCACCATGGGCGGGAGTATGTGGACAACCAGGGAGTTGTTCCGTGACTATCCCGGGAGAAAATGTATCTTTCAATGGGCAGAACTGGGTTGCTCACAATTTATCGGAAGGCTGGTACACGGTATATTATTCTTCGCAGGGTCCGTGTCAACAGAACCTTCATTGTACGATGCAACTACACGTAATCGGTGGTGGGAATATAACAGCAGTCTGTGATCAGAACACCGTCGTTGCACTCGGAGCCAATGGTGTAGGCCGTATTTACGCAGAGACCTTTAATGATTATAGCAATACAAGCTGTGGAAATATAGCAAGTATATCTGTGAGAAGAATACATCAAGGCTGGTGTCCTCCGGGAGTAAAAGATGATACCCAATATGGGCCTTATGTTGAATTCTGTTGTGAAGATATTGCTGCTAGCCCTATAGAAGTTATGCTCCGCGTTACAGATAATCATGGCAATACCAATGAATGTACAGCACTGGTTCACGTCCAGGACAAGCTTGCTCCATTTATCTGTTGTCCACCGGATATCACTGTTGATTGCGGATTCCCTATAAATATGAACAATCTAGATATCTTCGGTACAGTGGTATCTGATCCGTCGCAGCGCGACCCGATTTATCTCAATGGGCAATGCATCGGCTACGATGGTTATGCTAGTGATAATTGCGACGTAACAATTGAAGAAACAGTATGTAAGGAAATCAGTGGATGTGGTACCGGCTGGATACAACGGACATTTACTGCTACTGATCCTTATGGAAATATTGCACATTGTACGCAATTTATCTATATCAGGAGTGAGCATCCTTTTAATGAAACAGACATAAACTGGCCTGATGATATAACAGTATATGAGTGTAACCCGGACGACCTCAGTCCTGAAGTAACCGGAAAGCCGCAATTTGACGATAAGCCGTGTAGCCTTGTTGCATACACTTATGAGGACCTTGTTTTCAGATATACAAGTTCAGACGCATGTATGAAAATCCTCAGAGAATGGACAGTGCTAGATTGCTGCAATTACAACCGCTATACAGGTTCAGGTCTCTTTACATATCGCCAGTTGATTAAGGTTACCGATGGAGAAGCACCACAGTTTCTCGATTGCTCTGACATCGTTGTGTGTCCGGATTCCGTGAAGAACTGCAAGGGATATGTAAAACTTTATACTAAGGTTGAAGATTGCACTCCATTAAAAGATCTTGAATGGCAAACTACAATAGATTATCATAATGACGGAAGTATCGATAAGGTTGTAGATTATGGTGATCTCAGTGGATTTATCCCTTATGGAACACATAAAATAAGCTGGACGGTCAATGATAAATGTATGAATTCCAGTACTTGTACCAAGCTGGTTACCGTAAAAGATTGCGTTGCGCCTACACCTGTATGCTACAGATCAATTGCAACGATTGTTATGCCGGTATCCGGTTCTGTAACTATTAATGCCGATGTGCACGATGCAGGGAGCTTTGACAATTGTACAAGTGGAGATAATCTTATTTTCTCCTTCTCAAGCGATGTTACCGATACGGCGCGTCAATTTACCTGTGATGACCTAGGAATTAATCACTTACCGATTTATGTTACCGATGAAGCAGGTAATCAAGGTGTATGTTATGTCGATCTTGAGATACAAGACAATCTAGGTGTGTGTCTTGATTCATTAACGACGCATCTAGCGGGACGTGTTCTCACTGAAGAGGGAGAAGGCATTGCCAATGTCACGCTCTCTATCACTCATCCTGAATTCGGTGAATATCTTGTCACTTCCGATGAAGAGGGAAATTATAACTTTGCTTCTTATACTGATTTAAGTGGCTATTCTTCAGTACGTGTTGCACCGGTGAGAACAGATCACCCACTGAACGGCGTAACGGCTTACGATTTATTCTTTATGCACAAGATTAATCTAGGCGAAATGACATTTGAAAATGCATTCCAGGAGATTGCTGCTGATATAAATAATGATGGCAAATTCTCAACCGTGGATCTCGTTGAATTAAAACAGTTAATTCTCGGGCAATATGAAGATTTCCCTTCCAATCTCTCATGGAGATTTGTAAATGAAATGGTGCCTATGGATGAAAACAATCCGCTTGATTACGTAGAAGATCAAAACGTGACTTTACCTGAATACAACTCGCGTTTTACCGGAGTAAAAATCGGAGATATCAACCTGTCTTCTCATCCATCTGATGAGGTTGACCCCCGTACGGAGGACCCGATTAATTTCATCCTTAAAGATCAATACGTTCAAGCGGGAGAAACCGTGGATGTCTCGATGAAAATTCCAAGTCAGGATGCACTTTCTTTCCAGTTGTATCTCGAGAATAACAAGCAGTATGCAATTGAAAATATTCATGTGGAGACAGAGGGCAATCAGAATACTTTCTTGAGCAAGAATTATGCAAGTGTTGTTTATTATGGAGGTTCTGGTCAAGATGCTTCTGAGATACTTATCCGATTTACAGCACAGCAAAACGGCTACCTCTCTCAGATGCTTTCTCTTTCTGACCTAAGACCATCGCTACTCGCTGATAAGGTCAGTACAGAACGACCTATAAACCTTCGGTTTATCGATAAGCATAATGAAGGAGAAATGAGCCTCGCTATTATTCCCAATCCTGTAATTGATCATACACAAGTATATATTTCTTCACCGGTTAAGCAAGAAGCAATACTGCATATCTATAGTGTTAATGGTGAAGTTATGCTTCAGAAGACGGTTCAACTCCGCAAAGGGAAAAATATGCTTGAAATAAATGCAGGATTACAGAACCTGACAAGTGGAGTTTATTATATAAGTGTTAATAATGGCAAGGAACTCGTGAGAAAAACTATGGTTAAAATGTAATATCCAAGGTATTATACTTTATTTTATAGTGACAGAGGCAATAGGATTTATTTTCCTATTGCCTTTGTTTATTGCAATCTATGAGTTTAAACAAGAGCGCTGCACTGCCTCGGAACCCAAGGAGTCACGACCAATGGAAGGTATATGCAGACGACCATATAGCGAAGGCATCAGACATCTATTAAGTGAAGATTCTTTCTAGCCCATGAACTTCCTACACTATAAATTTGCCGAAAGGCACCAGCTATTTCTCGGCTTACTGCACTTCTCTACTCGCAACATATTGTGCTTCTTCTTTCTGAAAAAGTGCAAGCATCTTGACTTCTTTTAACTCTTTAAATGAGCTCAGGGCAATAAGATCCGTCTCTTGGGAGTATATTGGTTTATCGATATCCTTTCCCTGCACAATTCTTGTGTTTTCACCATCAAGGAGGAAAGTAAGTAAGGATTCCGGTTGATTTTTCTGCATAAAACCAGTGGTAACAAAGATAATTCTTGTGCCATTCTCTTTAATTTTATTGCAGAGATGCACAAGGGATGCAAAATGCCGTGTAAGAATCGTCGGTTTCCCTGCGTAATAATTACTCCAGCCATCCGTAACCATAATAAAAACATCTGGCTTTTCTTCCAATGCGCGATTTAATGGCGCTGACCAATTTGTATATCGCGTCTGACTGGCCGGGATATCCTTTCTCCTGATTTTACGGAAAGCACGACGGAAATCGCGCTTTGATTGAAAGTTATATTCACCATATATTTCTGTTCCATAATTAAGAAATGTGATGCTCGCAAGTGTGTCTGCTTCTGAGGGACTCACCTCATCCATAAAATGCATAAAATATCTGTGCATCTTTCTTTTCTCTCGTTTATCCATAGAAGAAGATGCATCTAGTGCAATGAGAAACGAGATCGAATCCCCGGTAGTAGTTAGAGCCGGTATGGGGTTTTTTACGCTTTTAAAATCCGGCATCAAATGTAAATCTGCCAATAGGATGTACTGAGGCAAGTCAAGTCCATGAGAATTGGAATAGATAATCTTTACCGAATCTACACTTTCATTGAACCACACCGGAATTCCTCCATAAATCTCGCGGAAATATAGCTTATTCCCTTGGATGAAGGTCTGTTGATTTGCCCTATCTACATTAAATATGGGGGAAACTTGCTCACCATTTAGGTAGCCCTTGACCTCAATTCTGAAAAGGAGTTCCGGAACTTTTACGGTTGTTCTGAACCTGATATCCGTAAGCGTAAAACAGACCTTCCCCTTACTTAATGGCACAAGCTTAAGCTGATATTCATTGTGAATAGTTTCCATCTGCAAGGACCTTGCCATAATGGCATTCACTTCGACATTATTCGTGTATATTTTAAATTCTTTTCCCAGGTCTGATCTATCTCCTTTCTCAGCATTCCCTGTGTATGCGTAAGTAGATATCGTCCATAGAGAAACAAGGCAAATAAGGATGTATTTCATTGTTCATATTATTTATTATCATAATATGTACAAATATTATGCCAAGCGTATTACGTATAACATATTAACTTAATATTAATAGCTGTTTTAAATTCAACCATAATGGTTAAGTGGATAAATTAAGATATAGGAATTTTTCAGGTATCACATCATAGCTCTGCTTACGCAAATGGCTCTATCGTAAATTCACGCTGTTGAAGGACTATATTGAGAAAAATACACAGTCGGAGCCCTATTGAGCACTCATTTATGCATCTAGAATATCCGGCAAATTTTCTCCCTCGGGGATAAATTTTATAGAAATTGAATTAACGCAGTGTCTGGTGTTCTTTGCTGTGTATTTTTCACCGGTAAAAACATGACCGAGATGTCCACCACAATGCGCACAGAGAATCTCGGTACGGCGCCCATCGGCATCCATAACTCTTTTCACTACTCCTTCCTTGATTTCATCATCAAAAGAAGGCCACCCACAATGAGCCGTAAATTTATCATCAGCTGTATATAGTGGAGTATTGCATTGTCGGCAGATATAAGTACCCTTTCTATCTTCTGTAAAGTATTCACCGCTATAAGGTCTTTCTGTCCCTTTATTCAGGATAATATGTTCTTCAATCTCTGTAAGCTTATTGTATGCCATGATTTTATCTCTTGTGTAAATTAGCAACATATATAGGACCACAAAATGTTGAGAAGTTATCGTGATTTTATCCATTATTCCCAAAACATCCAGTACATCAGAGGCGTACACGGTAAAAGTGCAAAAGTAAGTGTCAAAAGCCACAGAAGGTAAGGGAAACCTTAGTTCTGGGGACGATATAAACTAGCTAATGACAGAGGTCTCAGCAGAGCCGAGACTTCATTCAGTCATATTTCTACGCATACACCTCTGTATCGTTGTTTATTGAGGGTAAATGCAATTATTTCTTTCCTTGACTGATAGTCTATGAACTTAGCTATCCTTTATAGCCTATCAGATGCTCTGATAGCATTGCTTTTATTGCAGTCTGTGCCTCGTCTTGTACATAATTCTCCCCACTGAATTTTTCAGCAAGCTCAAACTGGCCAAAATACTGCCCTTGATCATCCTGGATATTAATAAGATCTTCCTTTTCAATAATCTCGCTCCAGATATCACGTACATCTGCCCAAAAGGCTTTCCTTTCATTCCACCACTCCATTGTCTTGCTTGTGTCGTACTCCTTCGGGGTGAATCTTTCAAGTCCTTTCTCCAGGCATATCAATGTATCTTCATTATTCTCATCGCGATAAATCTTCTCATTGTCTTGTTCTAGCAACCATGAACCATCGTCAAATATCTCAATATGAGAATTTCTTCTGAGTACATTGTAATCATCTCGCTGCGTAATCTCACGCCGTGGAAGTGCGGCATCTGCAGTGCTTTCCCAGAAGTGTCTGCCATCAACGTGAACCCATGTGCCATACCCTTCATACCTAGGACAATCATCCACTTGATACACTTTCTGCGTCCAAGTTCCTTTTGCCTCTTCCGGACTTATATAAGTCTTTTTCCATTCGTGATCCTTGACAAGACTTAAAATCTCTCGATTCTCATATAGCCAGTCTTGCCTCCAGTGCTTAATTACCTTATTCCCTACATATAAGATGTGTTGAATAGAAATCTTCTCTTCCGAATCTTCAAGGATAAAAGCCAATTCTTTTGCTTGTGAGAAATGCCGGTCGCGATATTCATAATCCTTTATGGGAGAAAATGTCTCGGCAAATTTAAAGCTAACCTTATAATTGCCCGCTAGCGACCTGATAAGATTGCGCTCATATTCTTGCTTCTCTTCTGGTGTGACAAAGTTAATCGTATCAGCTTTGGGCTCTGCAATTATTGAATTCATCGTATTCTATTTTAACTGTATAACTTAATATTTAGACTCACATCTCTTTTTACCACCTTATGCATTATTCTCTCTTGATAAATCGGAGATTGTCATAAATCCGTAACAAATATACAATCTTTATTTAGACAGAGTAAAAATAGGGTAAAGATTTCTGAGAATTATTTCGACATATTATATATCAGATCAGGAATGGCCGATTTCTTAATCATCCTGTGGCATAAGCCATAAACAATGTACCATATCTGCATAGAATCTTTATCTAGTAAAAGCTAGAGCTATCCGCTTCAAGTATAAAGGAGGAACAGAAATTGTCTAGAATATTTTTAAGCCCTTATACTCGACCGCTCAATATACTACCCATATTCTCCAGTTATTTTATAAAGAATCTATCGTAGTGGAGGAGATTTCTCTATTGTTCAAGCTTTTTCAATAATATAGAATTGCTAAATTCCTTTCCTGAAAGGCATACATATTATTGAAAGTTGTTATATTTACCTTTCTAAAAATGTCAGATAAAATTATCTCCATATTATCCGGATCACCCGATCGATTTTTTAACATTTCACTCGGGCTTATGATAAGTTTAATCCTTATCATATATGGACAGTCCATTAGTTACGACTATACTGTCGATGATGCCATTGTCATATCTGAAAATATGTATGTTCAAGAAGGCATTTCAGGCATACCCGGCTTATGGTCGCACGATACTTTTCAAGGTTTCTTTAAAGATCCCGATACTGAAAATCTTGTCTCCGGTGGGAGGTACCGACCATGGACACCCACCTTATTTACGATAGAGCAAGCTATATTTGGGGAAAAGCCCTGGGTAGGACATCTATTCAGCATTCTCACAGCAATAGCTGCCATCGCACTTTTTATGCTTGTCATGAAAAATCTCCTTACTCAGCGACTAGGCAAGAAAGCGGCGGTTTATATCGCAAGCATCTCCGGCTTAATCTTTGCAGCACATCCCGTACATACAGAAGTCATCGCCAATATCAAAAGCAGGGATGAATTATGGGTTCTCCTTGCATCCTTTCTTGTCCTACTCCTGATGACCTTAAGAAAGATTCCACATATCTTGAAGTCGATAGGAATTGCCTTATGTGCATTTATTGCAATGATGAGCAAGGAAAATGCCCTCTTTCTTCTTATTACTCTGCCACTATTCTATGCGTGGGCATATAAGCTCTCATGGAAGCAAATCCTTACAGAAAGTCTTCCTATATGCATAGCAATCGGCATAGCACTGATTATCCGCCTTCAAGTGGTAGGTCTCCTTCCCGGAGAAAGTTCACAAGAACTGATGAATAATCCATTTCTGAAATGGACAGGAAGCAAGTACATTCCATTTAATCTGAGCGAACGCTATGGAACCGCCTTTTCAAGCCTCTTGACCTATCTCAGGCTTTACTTATTTCCATATCCCTTAACTCACGATTATTATCCCAGGCAGATTCCTACGGCAACGCTCGGCAACTGGCGTTCTTTATTGTCTATTCTGCTTTACAGTCTGATAACAATAGGTATGATTCTCAGCTATAAGAAAAGGAGATTTGTGAGTATTTCACTCTTTCTCTTCCTATTCACACTTCTACCCGTATCCAATCTCCTTTTCCCTATCGGGACATTGGCCTCCGAGCGCTTTTTATTCATTCCTTCCCTCGGATTGAGCCTTGCGATTGCCTATGGCATATATTATGCACCGCGACATTTGCGTAAGCTGATAAATTATATAATTCCGTTTATCCTTATCATCTTTACTATCCTCGGATTCCAGAGAACACAGGCCTGGAAAAATAACTTTACTCTTTTTTCCACGGATGTGAAAACTTCTTCAGCTTCCGCAAAAATGAATAATGCTATGGCCGGTGCACTACTCGATAAAGCCGGTGAAGCCGATAATAAGGAAGCACAGAAAAAGCTGGCAAAAAAAGCCTTAAAATATGCTGACAAAGCCATTGAAATTCATCCTACCTATAAAAATGCCTATCTCCTCCGCGGTAATAGTTACTTTTACCTCCACGACTGGGAGAAAGCCATACACAATTTTAATATTGCCCTACAACTCGACCCGGCCTTTACAGATGCCTTGAACAATAAATTTATATGTCTGAGAACTGCAGGTCGATTTTACGGAGAGCAGAAGCACAATCTCCGGAAATCTGCAATATTGCTGAAGCAAGCACTTGCTATACGACCACGAGATTATGAGACATTGAGGCTCATGGGCGTAAACCAGGGCATCCAGAGAAAGCACAGGCAAGCAATTCATTACTTCAAAAAGGCGTTACAAGTAAGTAAAAGAAAAGAACATCCCGGAATCATCAAAAATCTAGGAATTGCATACGCCGGACTAGGCATGCAAGACTCTAGTCAATATTACTTAACTTTATATAAAGAACTAAAGGCTCAGAAATAAGATTTATGAAATTACGATACCTTTTTCCTTGTACCATATTCTTCCTTCTCGCTCAAGTAGGGATAAGTCAGAATTTTAACCTTTTAAGCTCACAATCCCAAGCAGAGTCAGAGTGGGTCGATTCCGTATTTGCTGAATTATCAACTACGGACAAGATAGCTCAGATGATGATGCTCAGAGCCTTCTCCAATGGAAAAACCTCCAATGTCAAGCACCTAAAAGCAATATTGCGCAAGTATAAAATAGGCGCGCTCTGTTTCTTTCAAGGCAATCCGCAACGACAAGCGGAATTAACGCGCACCTATCAAGAAATGAGCAATATCCCATTACTCATAGGTATGGATGCAGAATGGGGACTCGGTATGCGCTTTAAGGAAGATGCTATTTCCTTCCCTCGACAGATGACACTGGGTGCTGTAAGGGACAAGAAGAAAATCTACCAGATGGGCTATACGATAGGGAAGCAATTAAAGATGATAGGGGTACATCTGAACTTTGCCCCCGTCGTTGACATCAACACCAATCGCAATAACCCCGTCATAAACACAAGGGCATTTGGAGATGAACGCGAGCGTGTCGCGGAGTACGGAATTGCATATATGCGCGGGCTTCAGGATGCGGGAATTGCTGCTTGTGCCAAGCATTTTCCCGGACACGGCGACACCAAGGTTGATAGCCATAAGGATCTACCCGTTATACCTTACAGCCGTGAACGTCTCGACAGCATTGAACTCTATCCATTTAAGAAGATTATTCATGCCGGCGTAGAATGCATTATGGTTGCACATTTAAATATCCCCGCTTATGAAAAACGAGAAGGATATCCTACAACACTTTCTCCGGCTGTAGTTTCAGGCTTATTAAAGCGCGATCTCCATTTCAAAGGCCTCGTAATTACCGATGCAATGGAAATGAAAGCCGTCACTAAGTACTTTGAAGATGGAGAGGCAGAGGCTCTCGCTATTATGGCCGGAAACGATATGATATGCCTTCCGGCAAATGTCGAGGAGGCCATCACCATGATTAAGAAATATATCAAGGCCGGGAAAATACCTATTTCTCAGATTAATCAATCTGTCAAGAAGATATTGAGGCTGAAATACCGATTAAAACTGAATATCGATCCATTCCCAAGTCAGTTTACAGAGAAAGATATATTCAACCCCAATGCAATCGCATTAAAAAGGGCTTTGATTGCAGAAAGTATCACACTTGTAAAAAACGATGATAATATTGTCCCCATCCATCGCGTCAATGATGTGCTCACTGCTACCGTGGGATTCGGGCATAAGAATATCTCGACATTTCAACGCCGACTTTCGGATTATTCAAGAGTCATTCACTTTACCTCCGGTAAATATCCGACGGAAGCTCTTGAAGACAAGCTACTCGATCAAGCTCGCGATATGGACATCTTTATTGCGGCATTCCACGATATAAGTAAGCATCCGTCAGAGAATTTCGGTATATCAGAAGAAGCAATTGACCTGTTGAAAAAGATTCAGAGGAAAACCAAACTCATCGTCGTGCTATTCGGCAGTCCCTACGCTACAGCCTTATTTGAAGATTTTGATAATGTCATCGTGGCTTATCAAGACGATAAAATTACGCAAGACCTCACAGCGCAGGCCCTTTACGGTGCGATACCGATAAAAGGCAGGCTTCCGGTAACGGCTTCGAGCGATTTTAAACACGGAACAGGCATAATTGTGTCTTCACTGAAGAGATTGGGCTATGCTATCCCTGAGAGTGTCGGAATGAGTAGTGATACGCTCAAGCTTATCGACAGCCTTATGGCGGAGATGATAGAAGAAAAAGCATCGCCTGGTTGCCAGGTACTCGTCGCGAGGAATGGGAAAATAGTGTATTATAAAGGATTCGGCACACACACTTACAAGGGGAAGATTCCGGTCCTCACCTCTGACATCTACGATGTTGCTTCCATCACCAAGACGGCTGCAACAACAATTTCTTTAATGCGGCTTCAAGATGAGGGACGTATTAATGTCAACGATACCCTTGGAAAATATTTTACGCCTGCACGAGGAACCAATAAAGGTTCTCTCGTCATCAAAGATATCCTTTCACATACCTCAGGACTTATACCGTGGATCCCATTTTATGTAAGTACTCTCAACAGTAACGATATGCCCGATCCACTTATCTACCATAAAAAACAGTCGAGGAAATACAGTGTTCATGTCGCCGATCACTTGTGGATGAAGAAAAGTTATCAAGATAGTTTTATCCGGGAAATACTTGATTCTCCCATCAAGACACCGGGAGAATATGTGTATAGCGACCTGGGCTTGATTATGCTCGGTGAAACGATCAAGGAAATAACGGGCTTGCCACTGAATAAATTTGCCAATAAAGTTTTTTACGCTCCCCTAGGCTTAAAAAATACCGTTTTCAATCCCTACAAGCACTACACAATGGGAAATATTGTCCCTACTGAGGATGACGATTATTTCCGATATCAATTGATCCACGGCTATGTTCACGATATGAACTCTGCTATCCTCGGTGGAGTAGCAGGTCATGCCGGCCTTTTTACCAATGGGCATGACCTCGCCGTCATCTATCAGATGCTGCTCAATTGCGGTTATTACGGTGGAATGCGCTACCTTAATGAAGAAACCGTTAAGCTGTTTACGCACCGAGTTCCCGGCTCAAGTAGAAGAGGCATTGGCTTCGACATGAAGCAGCTCGACCCCAATGAAGGAATGAACCTCTCACCACTTGCATCGGAAAAAGCATTTGGGCACCTGGGCTTTACAGGTTGTGCGGTCTGGGCAGATCCGGAATACGATTTAATTTACATCCTCCTATCCAATAGGGTTAACCCGACAATGGAGAATGAAAAATTTGTTCATCATAATTACAGACCGCGGGTACAATCCATCGTTTATCGTGCTATAAAAGGCGGAGAATCTTCTTGATATGCCATTACCTGTAAAAATAGCACTGCGTTATCTATTCGGGCCCAAGTCAAGCAATGTTATTAACTTAATAACTGCACTATCAATCCTGGGTTTAACCATAGGAACTGCAGCTATTTTACTTGTACTTTCAGTTTTTAATGGGCTAGAAGTTACTTTGTTAAAGCTTTTTAATCCCTTTAATCCCGACTTGAAGATTGAAAAGAAGATCGGAAAGACATTTGAGCTTGACTCCATAAGATTTCAAGATGCATTGCATATTCAAGGTGTCAAAGCCATAAGCAGGTCCCTAGAGGAAATCGCACTGTTTCAGTACCAAGACCAGACAGTTGTGGCTTATGTAAAAGGTGTTGATGGGAACTTTACCGATGTTTCCGACCTGCCGGAGCGACTTATTGCCGGTAAATTTAAGCTGAAAGATAGCCATGCATTTTATGCTGTAGCCGGCCTCGGAATAGCCAATAAACTCGGCTTGAATATCAAGAATAAATTCCTTCCGATCACCGTCTATTCTCCACGTGAACAGCGAGGCATAGGAATCGGTAGGCCTGTAAAAGAGGAAGCTATCTATCCGAGCGGCGTTTTTTCTATCCAACAGGAATTTGACAATAAGTATGTCGTTACCGACCTTGAGCTTGTACAAGATTTACTCAATGAAGCCGGCAGAGCATCTTCTCTTGAAATTAAAACGGATAGCCTTGCCGATATTCACGAGGTGCAAGCAGCACTGAAAGCCCTCTACGGGGATGCTTATACCGTGAAAGATCAATATCAACAAGAAGCTGAATTCTTCCGTTTAATGAATATTGAAAAATGGATTGGATTCCTAATCCTGATATTTGTGGCAGGGCTTATTGCCTTTAACATGGTCGGTGCCATGTGGATGATCGTCCTTGATAAAAAGAAGGATATAGGAATTCTACGCGCCATGGGGATGAGAAGAAAACAGATAGGCCATATTTACCTCTGGCTGGGAGGCATGATTTCCGGAATTAGCTTTATTGCCGGCTTGATTATCGCCCTAGGATTATATGGAGGACAGAAATACTTCGGCTGGGTGAAAGTGCCGGAATCATTTGTCATGCAGACTTATCCGGTTGAAATGCGTTTCTCAGATATTGTCCTTACTTTTATTATCATAACGGCAATCGGAATTCTCGCAAGTATTCCAGCAATGCGCAGAGCACGGCAAATAGACTTTAATCGGAATACCGCATAAATAAATGCTCTTTATAAACCAGCTTTATCCATATAATTGGGAACAAAAACAGGGATATTTCTTTTATCAAATATAAGAATCAGAAGAAAAGGCAACACAAGTAAAAAGACATATAACTGCGGGAGAATACCGCAAAAAAACACAATTATGTACAGAAATTTCTATTTAGCTCTATGCGCGCTGTTATTCCCTGTCCTTCTTCATGCTCAAGGCATAAAATTCTTTGAGGGAACATGGGAAGAAGCACTCCATAAATCGGAATCGGAAGGCCTTCCGATTTTTCTCGATGCTTATGCTTCATGGTGTGGACCGTGTAAATATATGGCAAGCAATGTCTTTACCAAGGAACGAGCCGGTGAATACTTCAATAGCCACTTCATCAATATGCAGATCGACATGGAAAAGGGAATCGGTCCTGAACTAGCAAGAAAATACCACGTAAGAGCCTATCCTACTCTCCTTTTCATCTCTGCTGATGGCGAGATTATACAGAGTGCTGTGGGTGCTATGGATGTCAATGAACTATTGAAGCTCGGGGCACTTGCCTTCAGCAAATACGATGAAAATTCCGTGTATCGCATCGCTTATGAAGAGGAAGGGAAACGCGACTATGAAACCGTATATGGCTATCTGCTGTCCTTGAGAAAGAGTAACAAATCTACCGTGAAAGTCGCCAATGATTACCTCCATTCTGAACCGGAACTAAGTAAGGAGCAACGCATTAACTTCGTCTTCGCCGCAGCTTCTGAAGCTGATTCAAGACTATTTGATGAGGCGATTAAGTATAAAAATGCCCTTATTAAGCAAAATGGACGCGACAAATACGAGGAATGGATGATGGAGGCGGTTTTTAACACCGTAAAGAAGGCTGTAAAGTTTCAATATAAACCTCTAATGACAGACGCCGTTCAGAAAATCTCAAAATTTGCCGGAAGTAATGCCGATTTATATAAAGCTCAGGCTGAAATGCTTTACTATGCACTTGTCAATGATAATGCTGCGTATCTGAAAGCCGCTCAAGCTTATCACAACAGCTTGCAAAATCCGAGTTTAAAGAAAAATCTGAAACTGGCACAAGACATGCTCAACAATTTTAACAATGAGAAAACGCGCGATCTTGCAATGGAGTTTATCCAAGAATCCTGGAACGGGTCACAAGATGCGCAGACTTTAATTGATGCCGCGCAATTCTGCGTCCAGTGTTATTCCTTTAAGCTAGCTTCTGCAATCCTCGTCCACGCAGGACAAATAGATGAAAAAGTAAAAAATGAGCCTCAATTCAAGGCGCTGCATAGAAAAATTGAAAATTCACAAGGATAAATTGAATAAATCGGCCATAGTAATTCTGGATATTATTGTCTCTTATTACAATTTCTCCATTCTACCTCTTACTTTTGGCACAGAATGCTCAAGTGGCGTTAAACAGAACAAATATTTGCCGCAAGGCAGTATATTATAAAAAGAAGCAATGCCACGGAGATTATGATTTTATTAATAGAATAAACGATGTCAAAATGAACAAAGCCAAATACTTTTTATACATTTGGCCGCAATAAATTGCGCAAGGCGTTGAATCTAAAGGACCGGCGACAGAGGAATTACCCCGACTTGTCGGTCTCACAGAACCACGCCGGGACTACGTACACAAGCATCACCATAAAGACATAAAATATTGGGAAAAATTAAGTTTAATAATAGCGACACGACACAGATAGAGTTTTTTAAAGATCTCAGACAACGTGTAAATTCATATTTCAAGGATAACAATATCTCACGATATGCCAATTCCAGGATGGTTATCAAAACAATCGTCATGGTTTTACTATACTTCATTCCATACATCGTTATGCTGACAGGTGTAGCGACGAGCTTCTGGGCGCTCATGGGGCTATGGGCATTAATGGGTATAGGGATGGCAGGCATAGGTCTATCGATTATGCACGACGCCAATCATCAAGCCTATTCCAAGAACAAAAAGGTCAACAGAGCGCTTGGCTTTTTAATCAACTTTGTCGGTGGCTATGATAAGAACTGGATTATTCAGCACAATATGCTTCACCACACTTATACCAATATCGATGGATTTGACGAGGACATTGAAACTCCGGTAATGCGTTTTTCTCCGGAGCAGAAGCATAAGAAAATATTCCGTTATCAGGCGTATTACGGCCCTTTTCTCTATGGCTTGATGACTTTAAACTGGTTGTTGTACAAGGATTTTACGCAACTATTCCGATACAAAAAGGAAAATCTATTGAAAAAAGCAGGAACGAGCTTTAGCTCTGCATTGTCCATGCTTATATTTAACAAGCTATGGTATATCGTTCTATTTATCGTTCTTCCGCTTATCCTCGTAAGTGCTCCGTGGTGGTACACTGTCATCGGATTCCTCTTGATGCATTTTATCACGGGAATTTTCCTCTCATTTGTCTTTCAGTCCGCACATGTCCTGGATGAAACAGAGTTTTATTCTCCGGCAGAAGATGGTAGTGTGGAAAATAACTGGGCAATTCACCAGATGAGAACCACAGCCAATTTTGCCAATAAGAGTGTTCTCTTGTCATGGTTTATCGGCGGGCTTAATTTTCAGATTGAGCATCACCTTTTCCCCGGAATATGTCACATTCACTACAAGAAAATCTCTAAGATCGTCCGTGAAGTGTCTGCCAAGCATAATGTACCGTATTATGAACACAAGACCTTCTTCAGTGCAATCAAGAGCCACATGAAGCTCGTTCACGATCTCGGCACAGGGAAATACGATAAACTCGCCAAGGCAAAGATTAAAGCATAACCGGTGTTTCTACATAGTCCTGTGACTCTATCAGCTTACGCAAATGCCTTTCAGAATCCGTCACCCGGAAGGAATTGCGACATACAGATTGAGTCCCAGGATTCATAAATGCCGGATATTTATCGGAATCAACTCAGATAAAAAGTAGCACATAGGATTTTTTCTGAGCGCCTGAATATTCCTGCATCAGTATCCGTGGATACTGAACTGTAGGGCGCTCCGTTGCTTTAATTTCTTGCGTTTATTCCAGGCTTTCTTCATCAGCTAAATCGGGGCTTCTAAATTACCCCATAGAAATATAAATTCTCAGGCATAAAGAAAATTTGCGTAGAAGGAAAGAAAAAAGCTACCTTTGCGCCCTCAAAAAATAGAGGATATGAAAAAAATAAAGAATATAGCAATTATCGCACACGTCGATCATGGGAAAACAACACTTGTCGATAGAATACTACAACAGACACATGTAGCGGAAAATGATTCCGATGATCTTATCCTCGATAGCAATGATCTGGAAAAAGAACGTGGTATAACCATCATCTCCAAGAATGTTGCAATACAATATAAAGATTATAAGATAAATATTATCGATACTCCGGGGCACGCGGACTTCGGCGGAGAGGTTGAACGCGTTTTAAATATGGCGGATGGAGTACTGCTTCTCGTAGATGCATTTGAAGGAGCGATGCCCCAGACGAGATATGTCCTCTCCAAGGCTATCCTACTCGGCAAGAAGCCACTTGTAGTTATAAACAAGGTCGATAAGGACAATTGCAGACCTGAAGAAGTTCATGAAGAGATATTCGACCTCATGTTTGCCCTTGAGGCAGAAGAAGATCAGCTTGAATTTCCCGTCATATATGGATCAGCTAAGTATGGATGGATGGGAGAAGACTGGCAGCACCCCACAGAAGATATTAGCTATCTCCTCGATCAGATTATAGAACATGTTCCATCACCGGTAATTGAAGAAGGAACACTGCAGATGCAGATAACCAATATTGACTACAGTAAATACATCGGGCGTATAGCTATAGGCCGGGTACATCGAGGCACGATAAAAGCCAATGCTCCTATAAGTCTCGTAAAAAGAGATGGGAGTATAGAAAAGTCACGGATAAAAGAGCTCTATACATTTGAAGGAATGGGTCGCAAGCAAGTGGATGAAGTGCAAGCCGGAGATCTCTGTGCTGTATCCGGCATAGAAGACTTTGACATCGGTGACACAATAGCCGACTTTGAAGAGCCGGAAGGCTTACCCAATATCCCGATTGATGAGCCGACGATGAGCATGTTATTTGCCGTAAATGATAGCCCTTTCTTCGGGAGAGAAGGAAAATATATTACTTCCAGACATCTCAAAGATAGGTTGTATAAGGAAACAGAGAAAAATCTTGCCCTGCGGGTTGAGGATACTGATTCCCCGGATAAATTCATGGTTTATGGCCGTGGCGTTATGCACATCTCCGTACTCGTAGAGACGATGCGTAGAGAAGGATATGAATTGCAAGTAGGGAAGCCCAAGGTTCTATTTAAACGCGTTGATGATAAATTGATGGAGCCGATTGAAATCTTGAGGATTGATGTTCCTACTGAAGCTTCAGGCAAGATTATCGAGCATGTGTCACAACGGAAGGGCGAGATGAAGGAAATGGTACAGAAAGGAGAATATATGCACCTGGAATTTGAGATTCCTTCTCGTGGTATCATCGGTCTGGGCACACAAGTGCTTAATATATCGTCCGGCGAAGCGATTATGGCACATAGATTTGACCGATATGATGCCTACAGAGGTGAAGTGCCGGAGCGTATCAAAGGTTCCCTTATTGCACATGAACCCGGAACTACCATTGCCTATGCACTGGATAAATTGCAAGACCGGGGCAGCTTTTTTGTCGGACCTCAAGTCGAGGTATATGAAGGCCAGGTTGTCGGTGAACATACAAGAGAAAATGACCTTGTTGTCAATGTAACAAAATCCAAGAAACTCACCAATATGCGTGCGTCCGGATCGGATGACAAGGCTTCTCTCGCTCCTCCTATTGAAATGTCCCTTGAACAATATATGGAATATATCAAGGAGGATGAATATGTTGAAGTAACGCCCAAGAGTATCCGCTTACGCAAAATTTTATTAACGGAACTCGAGCGTAAACGCGCAGGAAACAAAAGCGTAGATGCATAGTGTCGCCCCGGCATCAGCTTTATGATAGGCTTGCGGAGAGAAATCCACAATTCATAAGATCATTAAATTTAAGGACCTGGCTTGTCCTACAAGCCAAAACGTGCAATACACCAGCAAGAACTATAAACCTATTATCCGGCTTAATTCAATCTGAACTTTAAGTCAAGTTTTCTCAATGCATGGATAAAATCCATATCGATTTTTACTTTCAGGGACCTGGACTGCAGCGGGATAACGGCATTGTCCGTATCATCGTACAGAGATAACTGAACATAATGTTCACCCGGAGCCGCATGACATATTTTATGTAAGCGATGGATTAATTTATCATCGACTTTCTCCACAGGAACATCGAGACATATCCCATTTAATTTCTCAGAGCCCACCTCGCTTATGAGATGAATATCCGTAATCTTAAATCGTCGGCTATTGCTATATCTGTGTTCATAGAAATGCCCGGATAGTGCAATTGTATTCCCTTTATCCAGAAGGTGCTGAAACTTCAGGTATTGCTCACCGAAGAGGACAAATTCCTGCGAGCCATTGAAGTCTTGAATTGTGAATTTCCCCATTTTGTCACCGCGCTTAGTAATGATTTCCCGTGATTCAGTAATGAATCCACCGAAGCACAACAACTTTTCCGTCTCCTTCAATGCGCTGTATTCTGATAAACCGGCATTGGAAACGAGGCGATATTCAAGCTCGTAATCATCTAGCGGATGCCCGCTCACGTACAGACTGACGATTTCCTTTTCTTTTTCAAGTTTATCGAGGAGATTGAACTCATCAATGTCAGGCGGCTCAGGCATAGTAGCAAGCGATTCCTCCATTCCGCCGAAAAGCGATTGCATTCCACTCGCATTCTCTTGATCAAATGATGCACCATATTTCAATAAGCGTTCAATAAAGGTCTCATCTTCATAATTATCCATATACGGTGTAACATATTGAGAGCGATGAAAGCCAAAATCATCAAAGGCACCGGAGAGTGCCAGCGATTCCATCACCTTTTTATTGACTTGCTTCATGCTATTTCTCCGCATAAAATCATAAATATCCACAAATTCTCCGTCCTTTTTCCTTTCCTCAATAATAGCAGCAATAGGACCATCACCTATCCCTTTTAATCCACTCAAGCCTATGATAATGTCATCATCCTCTGTCACGGTAAAATTCATCCCACTTTTATTGACGGATGGTTTGTTTAATTTGATTCCTAGCCGCTTACATTCTTGAAGGAAGACATTGAGTTTAGTAACGTCATGCCGATTATTGCTCAAGACACTCGCCATGAACTCTGCACCGTAATTGGCTTTGAGATATGCCGATTGATATGCAAGTTCCGCATAACAGACAGAATGTGATTTATTGAAAGCATAAGATGCAAATGCCTCCCAATCCTTCCATATCTTATTCAGGACGTCTTCAGGATGGCCATTTTCCTTCCCATTCTTGATAAATAAAGGATATAATTCATCAATTATAGCCTTCTTCTTCTTTCCCATTCCCTTCCTCAGAGAATCCGCCTGACCACGAGTAAAATTGGCGAGTTTCTGTGAAAGCAACATCACCTGCTCCTGGAATACCGTGATTCCATAAGTATCCTTCAGAATACTTTCCATCTCCGGCAAGTCGTATTGAATCTTTTCCTTTCCATGCTTCCTGGCAATATACTGTGGAATATATTCCATAGGTCCGGGACGATATAAGGCATTCATGGCAACGAGATCCTCAAATGCCGTCGGCTTCAACTCGCGGAGATACTTCTGCATACCACCACTTTCAAATTGAAATATCCCGACCGTCTCTCCTTGTTGAAACATCTCAAATGTTTTCTTATCATCCTTTGGCAAGCTATCGAGATCAATATCCAGGTCATGCCTCTCATTGACATTTTCTACGGCATCTTTCAGAATTGTCAAGGTACGTAGCCCGAGAAAATCCATTTTTAACAAGCCTGCATCTTCCGCGACATTATTATCGTACTGGCTTATAAGAAGCTCGTTTCCCTTGCTCTTGCATACCGGCACATAATCCGTCACATCATCCGGCGTTATCACAACTGCACAGGCGTGTATCCCGGTTGAACGCACTGAACCTTCAAGATTATGAGCATTTCTCAATACATTACCACTTGTTTCATCTGCTTGCGCAAATGCTTCCCTCAACTTTACCACGTTCTGGTAGTCTTCATTTCGCAATTGCTTTTTCAATTCCGGGTCTAGACCATCATCCGTAAACATTTTATGCAAGCTTATACCATCCGGTATTGACTTGGCAAGCGTATCGGCTTGATCTAGAGGCAAATCAAGGACGCGTGCAACATTCCGCACGGATGACTTGGCCGCCATTGTACCATAGGTTATAATCTGTGCTACTTGATTGGCTCCATATTTATCGACAACGTAATCGATAACTTTCTGCCGGCCTCTATCGTCAAAGTCAATATCAATATCCGGCATGGAAATCCTGTCCGGATTGAGGAATCGCTCAAAGAGGAGGTCATACTTAATCGGATCAATATTGGTTATTCCCAGACAATAGGCAACCACCGATCCCGCTGCAGAACCTCGGCCGGGACCCACGGAAACACCCATTTCCCTTGCTGCACTCGTAAAATCTCTAACGATGAGAAAATAGCCCGGATATCCGGAATCTTTAATAACACTCAATTCAAAGTCAAGGCGCTCTCTAAGTTGCTCTGTTATTTCGCCATATCTTTTCCGCGCACCATCATAAGCCAGGCTCCGGAGATATGCATCTTCATCGGCATATTTACTCGGAACAGGAAATTGTGGCAATAAGATATCGCGTTCAAGATGCAGCGGATCAATCTTGTCATATATTTCTTGTGTATTGGCGATGACGTGAGGAATATCCGCAAATAGTGTATTCATTTCTTCTTGCGTCTTAAAGAAATAATCCGTACTCGAGAAAGCAAATCTCTCCCCCTTTTTGTCTCCTTTGGGGTCGGAGAGTTTAGCATTGGTATTCAAGCAGAGGAGAATATCATGCGCCATCCAGTCCTCTTCATCGACATAATGAGAATCATTGGTCGCAATGGCTTTTATCTGGTATTTATCCGCCCATTTCAAGAGAATATTATTAATATCTTCCTGACTATATCCAGACTCGATAAGACGACCGTATTCATTCTTATAGCTAATGTTTTCCAGGCCTCTATGTCGCATTAATTCAATATAGTAGTCGGCCCCGAAATGTTCCAGCCACCACTTCAGCTTATCTTCTGCTGCCTCGAGGTCTCCGTGAATTATTGCCTGAGGTATCTCACCTGCAATACAACATGAGGTAGCAATCAATCCCTCGCTGTATTTCCCCAGTAACTCTTTATCTATCCGAGGAAACTTCCCATATAAACCTTCTGTAAATCCGAGAGAACAGAGCTTGACAAGATTCTGATAACCCCTTGCATTCTTGGCAAGGAGGAGTTGATGATAGCGCACATCCTTTTCTCCTTTACTTTTAAGAAAAGATTGCTTCCGTCTGTTTTCCACCAGATAAAATTCACAGCCCACTATAGGCTTTAAGTCACGCTTATGAGCTTCATTGACAAACTGAAATGCACCGAACATATTCCCGTGATCTGTTATTGCAGCACCTTTCATTCCGTCCGCCTTTGCCTTATCCAGCATATCGGGAATGGCAGAAGCTCCATCGAGAATTGAAAACTGTGTGTGACTATGAAGGTGTAAAAATTCTGGCATGGTATTACTGTTTTATTCTATTTCTTTACTTATGCATAGCCTGTCAGACACAGCTTGAGATTGAATTAAGTACTGAGTCTCTTGTGTGCAAGTACTATTAAGTTGATATTCACCTGTGCCTAGGCGTATTGCAAGCTATAGGTATTACAAATATAGTTAATCTGACCTTATTATCCATAGCTTTATCCCTATTCCATTTTATTTATTTCCGCAGCTGTTTATAGAAGCAACTTAGCTGAAGAAAAATCTTAAAATTTATCACATCAACGGATTAATTTCTCTCTCGCCCAAGCTTCCGCTTTTTCTGAAATCGATTAATAAAGGGATAGGTGAAGACAACGATTAAAATTATAGTACCTCCGATATAAAAGCTTAAATCGAGCTCTTGGGCATCATTAAGAAGAAAAATTGCCATCAATATTCCGTATAAAGGCTCAAGATTAAAGGTTAAGCTTGACGCAAATGCCGATAAATGCCTCAAAGACCGCAAGGAAAGATAAAAGGCAAATGCCGTACAGAACACAGCCATAATGATCAACCATATCCAGTCGATTCCCATCGGTATCGCAGCTATGAATCCTTCTTCAGCAGGAATAAAAAAGGGAACGAGCAAAGTGATAAAAATCATTGCAGCACATAGCTCAATTGCCGTAATCTGAAGAGGCTTGTAATCACTTATATACCGTTTATTCAAGGTGGAAAATAAGGATGCAAGGATAGCTGCGCTCAATCCTACTATAATGCCGACGTACATACTCGGCTCCGCACCTTGTACCACAAGCACCATTCCCGGTATGATAAAAATACCCATAAGTATTTCATAGATTCTTAGCTTCCGTCCTGTTATAAGCGGCTCTATAAGGCTTGTAAAAAAAGCTGTCGTTGCTAGACATACTAGAGCTATGCTTGCATTGCTTAATTTTAATGAACCGTAAAAGGCAATCCAATGACATCCTATAACAACTCCTATTCCACAGTATCGCAGAAGTTTCCGCAGTGGTATCGACTTAAATAGTTTCACATAATTGATAATGAAGGATAAGGTAATAACCGTAAAAATTAACCTCCACCAGACGATATGCAATGCACTTAGATCAATTATATCTCCGAGAATAGCCGTAAAGCCAAATAAAAATACCGCTACGTGTAGCTCAATATATGATCTTTGCTCTTCTTGCATTACTACTTATTTCCCCGTAAAGGTATTCCCTTTCTCACAAGGTATTTATCAATTTGTCATCTTTTATCATTTTATTTCTCCGAGTGACTACGCAGATTATCCTTTTATCCCTGGTGCAACAACAGAGGCTAGAGAATAGAAGGGGCCTAAAAATTCATCAGACTCATACTCTCAGGATGAACACACAATAATCTTGCCCTATTTTTTCAATGGTGACTAAATCATCATCGATATAATATCAATGATTACGCATAAATTATTGCAAATTGTAGAATATTTCATTACTTACGACTTTATCCGGCTCATTGTATCTCAAGAAAGGATACAATAAGAGAAAAGCAGGGTTGCAATCAATAAAACAGAGCAGAAAGAAATGGCCAAGAAAAAATATTATGTTGTATGGGTGGGACTTGAGCCCGGGATTTATGAAAGCTGGAATGCGTGTAAAGCACAAGTAAACAATTACCCCAATGCCAAGTACAAGTCCTTTAAGTCCAGAGAGGCGGCTGAAGCGGCATTTGCGGAAGCTTACGTCGAGAAAAAATCCGCTCAAAAATCCTTTCCATCTTACAAGTCCATTTCCGAAATAGATCAACAGGCTATCGCCGTAGATGCCGCTTGTTCAGGTAATCCCGGCGATCTAGAATATCGAGGAGTGGACCTTGCAAGTGGCGATGAAGTATTCAGGGTCGGTCCCTTAAAAATGGGCACCAATAATGTCGGCGAATTTCTGGCGATTGTCCATGCACTTGCGGCATTTGAGAAAAGCGGTGACGATGAAAGACGGATTTATTCCGATAGTAAAATTGCCATCGGCTGGGTAAAAAGAGGAAAAGCCAATACAAAATTGCGTAAAACTACCGCCAATCAATCTCTTTTTAAGCTCATCATGCGAGCAGAAAAATGGCTTGCTACACATCAATGGAAAAATCCATTAAGTAAATGGAAGACCAAGGTCTGGGGAGAAATCCCGGCAGACTTCGGAAGAAAATAAGTCTTATCGCCTTTTCAAGTGAGGAAATTTCATCGGATAATCCGTCTGTGCCTTTCCCTTCCGGATTTTATCGAGTTTCCGCTTGCTTAAACGCTTCTTAATCGGCTTAAAATAATCCGTAAATAAGATCCCTTCAACATGGTCATATTCATGTTGTATCACACGCGCCTCCATGCCATTGAAAGTCGCCTCATATTGTTGAAAATCCTTGTCGTAAAAAGTCATCCGGATGGCAAATTCACGATTAATATCTCCGGTAATCCCTGGAATCGATAAGCACCCCTCTTCATACGTGACATCTTCACCTACCCTTTCAAGAATAACCGGATTGATAAACTCCCGCTTCACTCCATCAATGGGAAGCTTGGGCTTTTTATCAGTTTTCAATTGCTCCGTATCAATGACAAATATGCGGAGACTCATCCCTACTTGTGGCCCTGCAAGTCCGACTCCGGACGCATTGTGCATTGTCTCAAACATATTATCCACAAGCTCGCTCAATCCCTCATAATCTCTCGGTATTTCCCGTGCTTTTTTCTTTAAAATCGGCTGCCCATAGGCATAAATAGGTAATATCATATCAACTTATTTTTCAGTTTCTTTAACGTGAAAGAAGATGCATAGTTCAGTTACCGGTCTAGTCATCCAGATGTCCCAGGTATTCTTGCAGTATCAAGACTGCACTCATTACATCTACACGTCCGGGCTCCTTCCGCTTTTTTCTCGACAATTCTGACTGAATTAACAAACTCTCTGCTCTCATAGAAGTGTATGCTTCATCTTGCATATCAATTTCTAGATTTTTATACCGCTTCCGCAAATGTCGTTGCAGTCCCACAATATCACCGTAGAATGCAGGATGTGTTCCGTCCTTATGCGTCGGCTCTCCAAATACAATTTTCTCAACATCCTCGCTTTTTATATAAGCGTCCAGAAATTGTTTTAACTCACTCGTTTTTACTGCTTTTAATGGGTTCACTATAATCTGGAGTGGATCCGTAACCGCGATTCCACAACGCTTAGTTCCATAATCAATGCCCATTATCCTGCCCATCTGTATTTCTGTTTATTTCTTAAAAATTCATTCCCGGAAGCCGGGAATGAAGCCATAGTATCGTGTATTCCATAGATTTATTTCCGGAAAAACAGCCAATACTCTTCCTAGGACAAAACTAAGAAGAACTTGGCACAGACTTTGCAATGAATACAATATAATTGAGTTCATAGTTTTATTTAATGAAAAAGACCCCGTCCGCTTAAAGCGGATCGGGGTCCCATCCCAAAAACAGTAAACAATTCATTTCAGGTTATCGAAATAACCTATTTCTTGAGTTACTCAATAATCACCATTTTCTTGGTAGCTGAGAACTCTTCAGAAGAGAACTTGTAGAATACAACACCAGAGATTCCGAGTTGATTTTTCTCGATTGTAATCTCATTGTATCCTTGGTGGAATTGCTTCTCAACTGACATCAATAATTTACCGGTGATGTCGTAGAACGACATAGTACCGTGCAGGTCTTCAGCTAGTGTAAGCCCTATAACCGTAGTTCCGTTAACCGGATTCGGTACGTTCTGGTAAAGTGCATATTGATCTGTTGAAACTCCTCTGAATTCTACCGTAAAGTCTTTCTCTACGTTATTGTCAACTACGAGTGACTCGGTAACTTCATTATTAAAGTCCAATGCCTCTGAAAGCATTCCGGCTTGATTACTGTGGAAGACGAGGGTAAAGAGTGTCTCGTTTTCATCCACATTGTGAGCATTCACATCGTTCCAGCTCATTGTAATTAAACCGCGCTTTACAGATGCATAGTTTTCGTTTCCTACTTCAAGAACTCCAGATTTGATACTTAAGAAATCAAGAACTGCAGCGTTGTACTTCATAGAGTACTGAAGAGCGAGGACATTCTGAAGGTTATTGGCTTTCACCGGTACTTCAACGATGTCTCCTGCTTCAAAGTCCACATTCTGGATGGCTGCAGCAACTGCTTCACCTCTCGTATCAGCGCCCTGTAGTCCAGGTATATCGACAGTGTTGTTCATATCACCGACCTTCACACCGTAGAAATTCAAGTTGTTTAACTCGCTTTCTAGATTTGTGATGCTATAGCTACTCGGGATATCTTCATTGAGGATATCACTTCCTACGCCATCAAATTCATATCCCTTCTCAATAAATCTCCATGATTCATTATTGGGGAAAGTTGTATTCAATCCGAGGATCGTTTTCCGTAAAGCTACAAGGTCAAGGACCGTGATACGTCTGTCGTTATTGATATCCGCAGCAAGAATTAAGTACGGATCAACGATGTCATTCATTCCCAAGATATATTGCTGTATCAAGGTTAAATCCCATGTTGTAACACCGTTCAATACATTATTATTAAATGTAGGGCTTACAACATAATTCCCATTCTGTGCAACATTGTTAAACTCATAATCTCCCTCGCTGTCTGTCTTGGCAACCTTATTGGCTTCTCCTTGTAGTTCAACTGAAACAGCCGGCAATTGATAATCGGATGTTGTAGTTATTGTGCCGGCTACAAGGGTACTAGGTCCTGTATTTCCAGGTCCGCAAGGTTCACTCGGATCATTGGCTTGAATGAGAATATAAGTACGTACGTGTGCATGCGTACCATTGCTTGCGTGAATCCATAACTCTACAGGAACTTGACCTACATCATCGCAGGTATAAGTTCTCGTTGTATCCGTAGGATCAGCAGAGAATGATAATGTAAATGGTAGTCCACAACTGTGGAAACTTCCAGCATCAAGTATTTCAACATTAATAGTCACTGAAGCACCATCGATAACACCATCACCATCAGAATCTTTTGGATTTAACTCAACGGCTAAACCATTATATGCAATCGGAGTACCTGCTTTCTCATTAGTAACTGTGAAGGTATAGCTACAAGTGCTTACATTACCACAGTGGTCAGAAACAACCCACTCTATTTTGTGTGTACCATATCCATAATCACCGGAAGCATCATTTCCTTGACCACTGATATCATAAGTTCCGTCGTTTCCTGTATCAATTCTATAAGAATAAGACAACATATCCGCAGGAGTGCAATCATCTGTTGCTGATTGTGTTAATGAGATATAACGACTATCGCAATCAGGATTGGAACTTGATAGTGTTATATCAGCGCAATTTCCATCAAATGTCGGTGCGATATTATTCACAACTTTAATTGTCTGGCAGTATTCATAAGCTTGACATTGATCGCAGTCTATACAGAAATCAAATACTGACCAAGTACGCAATATCTTAAAGCATCCTGATTCAACATCTCTGAATACAAGATCTTCATAAGTATCAGCAACCATATCACATGGTCCTTCAATCAATTCCGGTGTTCCATCTTCTCCGATGCTGTTCAGATACTCAGGAGTAAGTGAATCTACATCGCAAGCAAGATTAGTCAATGTGATGTCTTCCGGCCAGATAACATCCGTCTCAGGGTTAAATGGATGGAAGTTTACAATATTGATGTATTGTGTGCAAGTAGCAATTGTCTGTCCCATGCTATTTACTGCAGAGAATACACGCTCAATAACACCTGTGCCACAAGATTCTGTAATCAAGGTAGCGTCTTCTACAATGGTCACATTACAATTATCATAAGCATAACCATCTTCTCCTACTTTAATCGCTCCCTCGCTGTCATCCGGATCCGGATCAATCACGATATCTTGTACCGGGCTCATATCATTGGGATCTGTTAATACTCTTACAGTTCCGAATTCACTTAAGTCATTCATATCATAAGCGTAAGTACAGCTTATTTCAATGTCGTCCGGACAAGTTAAGTACGGCTCAATAACATCTTGAACTTCTACTTCTACCGTGCAGATATTGTAATTCCCGGATGCATCAAATACACGAAATTGAACAGTAACCGGCGTTCCTAAATCGCTACAGCAGAATTCCACATAAGAACCCCAGTCATCCGGTGCTCCTGTTCCGCATTGTCCATCGACTCTACGTACGTCCATAGAATCAAGTTTACAGTTATCATAACTTCCATCGTCAAATGTCGTTGCATAAACTCTTGATGTTCCATCTACACCTAGTGTAGTCACGGTATAATGGTCACATACTGCAATCGGTGCTGCGCCATCGAGTACTGTTACCACAAGTGTGTCTGTTCCCTCTAGTAAGCAATTGTTATATGCTTTTATAACGATTTCATTATCTCCTGCATTCAACTCAAGGTCAACAGGTTGAGGAGTAGTCAAAGATTCAAAACCACCGGGATATTCAACATAATATTGTGAAATCGTTCCGCAATCCTCTGTTACTTGAGCAGCAGGGATTGTTACAGAAGCTGTACAATCATTATTATTGGCTGAGACAGTAAAGTCGGCCGGTGCTTGTACTTCAGGTCCGGTAGTATCAATAACTTCAATAATCTGAACGTAAGTCTGCGTTACTTCCGTATTACACCACCATTCAGTAGCAGTGAACTTACGGATAATTCTCGTCTGCGTGCAACCACATGTTCCACATGGCACCTCAAAATCCTCTACGTCTATAACTACACAGCATAGTGAAGGAGGTACAGGAAACATCGGTACACCGCGATATGTGGGAACACCTACACCAGGTTCCCCAACATCGGGATAGTTATTATTATTAGTGTCTGTCCAGTTGGATTCATCACACAATAAAGCTGTGCTGTCTGCACGGGTTAATGAATCCGGCATAGTAAGCTCATCCATGTTGAATCGTTCAACAAATAATGTGTCGTGACATACTTCAGAGACATTGCCTTGTGCATCAACAGCAACGATTTCCCTGACTATTCCTTTGATTAAAGTGGAATCGCAAGGGATATCAAATGGTGTTTCACTGAGCACGTTAAAGGTTATGTCTGCGCTAGGCGTACAATTATCTGTAGCAATAGGGAAAGGTGGCTCACCTGACTCTAAGCATGATATCGTATCGTTGACACATTGTACAACTGGAGCTGTAAAGTCACAGATTATTGCCTGTGCACAACAGTCAGTACAATTTCCCGGAGGTACACCTTCTTCATGTACACATACGGATAATGTGTCTCCTACGTATGAACAATCAATGATACCGTCAGGAATTATGTTCCCTTCTGCATCATATACGGTAGCAACAAGTCCGCTACAACCGGGAGCATTTAATAAAACATCTTCTACCGTAATGGTATCTGTACCATTATTGCCGATAGCAATGTTTACTGTCCCTGCAACGGTAATGTTGCATTGGGCATGTACCAATGAGGACATACCCATAAATAATACAAAGAGTAAAAACCAAAGCGAAAATTGTAACTTACTGTTTGCTTTAACTTTTAGCTCTCGTCTGTTACGAAAAGTAAAATTCGTCTTCCTCATGAGATCTTAGTTTTAATTATTAAATAATATCTAATTATATAGTCAAAGCAAATGGGATGGTAAAACGCCATTTACTGCTATAACCGAATTAGTTAAACTCGTTCTGATATGAGGTATGAAAAGAATCTCCTGATGAATTTTACTTCACCTACTTTCCCGTATTACAGGATCTATAAATCAATTGGTTGTTTTCTTCGTAGCCTTTGGTTGGAGTAGCTACTGTATAGATAGTCTAAAAGGTTGGGTTTTTATCCTATCTGGAAGCAAATATATTATAAATTGTTATAATCTGTCGTATTTCAATGTTGGTATTTTTGATATTGCGCTATGGTGTAATACATAAAAAGGGCTACTTTTTACGGTAGCCCTTTATGAAATTCTCTATATGGATCGATAAGATCTACATCTTTATGAACCGCTTCGTCGCAAAGAATTCATCTGTTTCAATCGTATAATAATACAATCCGGCAGATGGGATATCTCGTGAGTCAAGTCTCACTGCATTATATCCCTTTCTTCCTTGAATTTCTCTGTGTATAATTACAGAACCATTCTGGTCATAAACCTTAAAGCTTACGAGATCTTGATACGGAAGCGTAAAGCCTATCCGAGTTATATCAGACATTGGGTTAGGTTCTGCACTGAAGAGTGCAAAATTTCTACCCGTTGATTCTGTAATTCGGTGTTCTAGCCTTATACTCGCTTGTTGCTTTCCTTCAAGATAGATTTCAGGCATTAGATGGCTGTACTTATATAATAAGCGTGGCGTTATTTCACTTCCGAGGTTTACGACTAGTAATGTTTCCCCGGCGGATAATTTATTTACACCATCATTTGCGTAAGCTAGATACATCTCACCATTCACAATTCTATAATCTTTCTCCGAGAAGTCAGACAGAGTTGAGCTCACCTTCAGTACATCGGTGTTCTGTAAGCTCAAGGTAAATTGTATACCTTCAATAGCGAGGTCACGACTTGTCTCAATAATGAGTTGATAAATTCCATTCTGCTTCTTAATCCTCCAATTCAATGGAATATCCGATCGATACTCCACGGCACTATTTAATCCTGTCCTATAGGAGCCATTAACATCTCCTTTTTTGGTTGCAATCAGATTAAGCTCTACATTCTCCTCATTAAAGTAGCCGATATTATAACTCTGTTCAAGTTCCTCCGGATTATGAGACTTCAGGTAAGCATCCATATCGAAGTCAGCAGCATTTATATACCAGCTCTTTCCGTCTTGGAACTCATCTTCATATCCTAGAATCATTCTCTTCAAGCTCACCACATCGACAAAGCTCAGATAAGTAGATTTATTGACATCTGAAGCGAGGTACTGGTATGACGAGGTGAAAATATCCTCACCGAGCACTTCCTTGTACATCAAGAGCAGGTCATAAGTAGATACACCTCTCAACGGATTATCTTCTTTATCAACTCTCAATTTATAAGAAGTCATCCTAGGGATATCTGTGAAAGAGTATTTTCCTTCCCTATCGGTACTAGTTTCAGCTACAATTGTTCCATTATTCAGCAATTGTAGATCCACATTTCTTACGGCATCTCCGCTCCAGTTCACTACTTGTCCATAGATATTCCCTACAAGTGGAGACCCACAGTAATTATTCGGGTCATCAATGCTTATGGCAAGTGTACAACTTCCGATAACAACGTCTCCTTGATATACATTTACAGTTCCATTGAAAGTGTACGATCCACTTACAAGACTATCGCAGGTAATTATTCTTATTGAATCTGCGGGATCAGTTGCACTCCATGAAGCGCTGAAGCTGGATCCACAAGAAGCACTGAGGTTCACGTAATCATTAGCATTCAAGCTTACTGTACCAGTAGGGCCCATGTGAATAGGTCCACTCGGTGGATTACATGATATCGGTAATATTCCACTAGGCACTACGCTGATAATTGTACTGTCGCTTCCGATATTGCCACAAGAGTCTTCAGCATAGAAATAAACTACATGTGTTCCTACCGGATAAGTCCCGCTCGCATCAGCTCCCGTATTGTCGTCGGCATAAATTGAGCTATTATTATAATCTGCAATCCCCATACAATCCGTGCCTGTAGCCGGGGCAAGATTAACCACAGCCATGCAATTACTTCCTGCAACAACTACTGTATCTGCAGGTGCGATTGCCACCGGTGCTATCGTATCTACAATCAGTATCGTCTGCTTCAATAAGATATCATTTTCTGTACTCGTCGGATCATGGAAACAATGATCGTGGATATAATAGAATATATCATATCTCCTGCATACATTAAGGGGTACTTTAGGCTCGATGATAATACTATCAATAGTCCATGTATTACATAAATTCAAGGACGGATCGAGTATCGGATAATCATCCGGCGTCAGTATCGAATCACAACTTCCCTTAGTAATACTAAATTCATATATAAAATCATCCATTTCCAGCTCCCTTATATTCCCATTAAATATGATTGTCTGACTACAAGTACTTGTATTTCCTTGTGCATCAATTGCCGTAAATGTCCTTACGATTGAGTCAACTGAGCAGGAATCCTGGAAATATGTAACTGCTTCAATAAGTGTATCAAGATCGCAATTATTCACTACAGTCGGTGTGCCATATATCGATAAATCTGCATATCCGGAGCCACAATCTGCTATTGTGTCAGGCGGACAGAGAAGAATAGGAGATAAAGTATCTATAACATCCAATACTATAAATATTGAGTCCGCATTTCCTTCTATATCCGTTGCTGTCACTTTAATCGAGTCAAATTCTGAATAATTTTTCTCTGTACCCGGTAAAGGTGATTGTTCAATTGTAACGGAACTACAGTTTTCAGTAACTGTAACCAGATTATATACCGATGGCACAATATACCTGCAATCCTGATCCATGGTAACCGTCAATGTATCCGGTCCACTGAGAGACGGAGTTATTGTATCGGTAAATATAAGTGGGAATTCACAAGTATCCGATGCGATATTATTGGATACAATTATCTCTACTATAGTATCGCCGTTAATTACCGCTCCTGCTGCCGGAGTCTGGGTAAAGCTTACCTGACCATAAGCCGGGCAGCTGATAATTTCAATACCGCTATAATCCGGCATTGTTGATACACAATTCTGATCTGCGTAAGCTGTGTCTGAGCCCGGACAGATTATTTCAATAGGTATTGTGTTTTCTACCGTAACAACAAAGGTACACGTAGATACATTTCCGGCTTCATCTACGACGTAGTATGTTACTTCTGTATCACCCAATCCATAAAGACTATCTGCTTCTGTTGTCGATGTATAGCTATTATAAATTGCGTCTATACCACACACATCATTCACGATAGGACCATCCACATCAACATATATTTCACATGCACTACCGTCTATTATCACTAGCGTATCAGTCGGACATAGAATCTGTGGAGCTACTGTATCTATCGTTTCAAGATAAACGGAACAAGTATCACTATTTCCGGATGCATCGCTTGCAATGATTATTACAGTAGTATCACCATTGATGAATTCTCCTATACCAGGCACCTGGTTAAGCACAATGCTATCACTCGGGGTGCAATTATCTGTTACAATAAGATTGGCCAGCAGATCCGGTACTTCATAAGTACAGGTACTATCCGGTTCAACTGCTATTGTATCTGGTGGACAGGTAATTACCGGTGCTATCGTATCAACTGCATTTATATATACCGTACAAGTGTCGCTATTTCCCGATTTATCGCTGACTACTATTACCACTGTAGTATCTCCTCCGATTATCTCCCCAGCATCTGGTTCCTGCGCAAGTGCTAAGCTATCTCGCGGATCACAATTATCACTCACTGTTAAAGTGCTAAGGAAATCCGGTACTTCATAGGTACAATTTCCTCCGACCATAACATCAACCGTATCCGGTGGACAGCTTATTACGGGTGCTATCGTATCAATTAAGTTCAAGTTTATATCTATTGTCCTTGAATTCCCCGATTCATCACTTACTGTAATATGAATTACTTCAGTTCCCGCTCCGGTAAATATCGTTCCTAGTGGTGGATCATAACTATAAGTAAAATTACTTGAACAATTATCTGTTACCACTAGACTATCCTTGAAATCTTCTAGCGTATAGCTACAATTCCCATCTAAAATTCTCGTAATGCTTCCCGGTCCACTTACTTCCGGCGCTATTGTGTCAATTGCACTGAGATATACTGTACAAGTATCACTATTTCCGGATGCATCCATTGCTACGATAACTACCGTTGTATCTCCACTTAAGATTTCACCGGCAGACGGTGTCTGTGTAAGCACCACACTATCTGATGGCGTACAATTATCCGTAACGGTCAAATTACCAAGGAAATCCGGCACCTCATACTCACAGAGACTGTCAACTGCTACCACAACCGTATCCGGTGGACAAGTAATAACTGGCGCCAATGTATCAACTGCAGTTATATGTACTGTGCAGGTGTCACTATTTCCGGATGCATCGCTCGCTACAATGACTACCGTCGTATCGCCACTTAATATTTCACCGGCAGACGGTGTCTGCGTGATTACCACACTATCTGATGGCGTACAATTATCCGTAACTGTCAAATTACCGAGGAAATCCGGCACCTCATACTCACAGAGACTGTCAACTGCTACCACAACCGTATCCGGTGGACAGCTTATCACAGGTGCTATCGTATCAATTAAGTTTAAGTTTATATCTATTGTGCTTGAATTCCCTGATTCATCACTTACTGTAATATGAATTACTTCAGTTCCCGCTCCGGTGAATACCGTTCCTAGCGGTGGATCATAGCTATAGGTAAAGCTACTTGAACAATTATCTGTTACCACTAGACTATCCTTGAAATCTTCTAATGTATAGCTACAATTCCCATCCAATACTCGCGTAATGCTTCCCGGTCCGCTTACTTCCGGCGCTATTGTATCTATCGCACTGAGATATACCGTGCAGGTATCACTATTTCCGGAAGCATCCATTGCTACAATGACTACCGTCGTATCGCCACTTAAAACCTCACCTGCAGACGGTGTCTGTGTAAGCACCACACTATCTGATGGCGTACAATTATCCGTAACTGTCAAATTCCCGAGGAAACCCGGCACCTCATACTCACAGAGACTGTCAACTGCAACCACCACTGTATCCGGTGGACAGCTTATCACAGGTGCTATCGTATCGATTAAGTTTAAGTTTATATCTATTGTGCTTGAATTCCCTGATTCATCACTTACTGTAATATGAATTACTTCAGTTCCCGCTCCGGTGAATACCGTTCCTAGCGGTGGATCATAGCTATAGGTAAAGCTACTTGAACAATTATCTGTTACCACTAGACTATCCTTGAAATCTTCTAATGTATAGCTACAATTCCCATCCAATACTCGCGTAATGCTTCCCGGTCCGCTTACTTCCGGCGCTATTGTATCTATCGCACTGAGATATACCGTGCAGGTATCACTATTTCCGGAAGCATCCATTGCTACAATGACTACCGTCGTATCGCCACTTAAAACCTCACCTGCAGACGGTGTCTGTGTAAGCACCACACTATCTGATGGTGTACAATTATCCGTAACGGTCAAATTCCCGAGGAAATCCGGCACCTCATACTCACAGAGACTGTCAACTGCTACCACCGCTGTATCCGGTGGACAGCTTATTACAGGTGCTATCGTATCGATCAAGTTTAAGTTTATATCTATTGTGCTTGAATTCCCTGATTCATCACTTACTGTAATATGAATTACTTCAGTTCCCGCTCCGGTGAATACCGTTCCTAGCGGTGGATCATAGCTATAGGTAAAGCTACTTGAACAATTATCTGTTACCACTAGACTATCCTTGAAATCTTCTAATGTATAGCTACAATTCCCATCCAATACTCGCGTAATGCTTCCCGGTCCGCTTACTTCCGGCGCTATTGTATCTATCGCACTGAGATATACCGTGCAGGTATCACTATTTCCGGAAGCATCCATTGCTACAATGACTACCGTTGTATCGCCACTTAAAACTTCACCTGCAGACGGTGTCTGTGTGATTACCATACTATCTGATGGCGTACAATTGTCCGTAACTGTCAAATTTCCGAGGAAATCCGGCACCTCATACTCACAGAGACTATCAACTGCAACCACCACTGTATCCGGCGGGCAACTTATTACAGGTGCTATCGTATCGATTAAGTTTAAGTTTATATCTATTGTGCTTGAATTCCCTGATTCATCACTTACTGTAATATGAATTACTTCAGTTCCCGCTCCGGTGAATACCGTTCCTAGCGGTGGATCATAGCTATAGGTAAAGCTACTTGAACAATTATCTGTTACCACTAGACTATCCTTGAAATCTTCTAATGCATAGCTACACGTCCCGTCCAATACTCGCGTAATGCTTCCCGGCCCGCTTACTTCCGGCGCTATCGTATCTTTTGCAATGAGATAAACCATGCATGTGTCGCTATTTCCGGAAGCATCTGTAGCTATTATAGTTACAGTTGTATCTCCATCGAGCACTTCTCCCGCAGTAGGGGTCTGGGTAAGTAATAAACTATCTGATGAACTACAGTTATCTGTTACTGATAATCCACCGAGAAAATCCGGCACTTCGTAGGTACAGAGGCTGTCAACTGCTACTTCTACTGTATCCGGTGGACAACTTATTACAGGTGCTTCTGTGTCCTGTACAGTAATCGATACAGTACAAGAATCAATATTGCCATTTACATCGATGGCATAGTAGGTTACAATCGTTGTCCCTACAGGATAAACATCACTTGCATCAGGATTATTTGTTCTATCATTATAAATACTATCTGCACCGCATATATTATCTGTTGCAGGTAATGGAACATTAACGTATGCTTCACATAAACCCACATCATTTCCTTGTACGATGTCATCAGGGCAAGTTATTACTGGTGCTATTGTATCGAGAACAGTAACAATTGTCGTATCTATGCTTGTATGTCCACAAGTATCCGTAGCTGTATAAATTACAGTACTTACACCTACCGGAAAATCATAAGCTACAACGGCTCCACCAGAAGTAAGATTATTTACAATCTGTGCGCCCGGTGAACAAGATGTTACTTGCGCTGCAACAAGCTCAAGAAATACATCACAACTATCCGGATTGAGATAAATTGTTGTATCATTAGGTACAGTTAGGTCCGGATCTCCATAATTTTTAATCGTAATTGATTGATTGCCCTCATATTGAAATGAAGTACATAAATCTGTAACAATGATTGTTCTGTTTAACTCTAAACAAGCTCCTGCGCTTATTGTATCATCAGTATAGCTAATTTCTAGTTGATTACAGCCATTATAGTTGATGTAAACTCCTCCTGTTATCGTTGTATCGGAAGCATTAACTCCACAAGCCGTAAGTGTTATATCCGTAGGATAGTGAATGGTACCGGGATCAAATGTCGAATCGTTCTCCACTTGTAAAATCTGCTGACACATACTTGAATTTCCAGATTCGTCATAAGCCACCCATAAACGGGTAATTGTCCCCTCAGAACAATTATTCAGGTTAATATCTTCTGTGTATGCAACCGTATCTACCGAGCAATTATCATCAAATGTCGGGCTTCCAAATACACTAAGATCTCCGATGTCTTCACAGGAAATCGTAGTATCAGCCGGACAAGATACTACTGTGGGCTTGAGTGAATCTACTACTGTTACATTGATTATACATGCACTCGTATTTCCAGATCCATCAGTAACTATAAATTTAACATCCAATTCCTTCCCTAAATCATCACAACATACTCTTAATACATCTGACGGTGCTTCATTTCCGGTTAATCCACAACCAGGTGTAAGTCGGACTACTGCAGTATCTGCTATCCCACAATTATCACCAAATACATTGTCAAAATGTGACACCGGAATCTCCGTAAGGCCTTCTGAACCGAGACTTACTGTAATGTAATTTTCGCATGCAACGGTCGGTAATTCATTATCGACTACGGTAACCGTGTATGTGCATGTGTCTTGTAGTAAATTACATGGGTTGATCACCTGAACTCTTACCTCATGCTCACCTTTGCTCAGCTCAATGGAGCTAGTGTTAACCATAATTCCATCGACATAAATATTGTAATTTAAATCACTTTGATCTATACAATCTACTTGAGCTTGAGGTACAATAATATCAAATTCTGCACTACATAATCCCGGATCTGTATTTATGGATAAATCGGCAGGACATGTAAGAACTGGAGCCGTAGTGTCTTTAACTAAAATAATCTGGTAATGTGTCTTTGTGTTATATGGCGGACAAGTCTCCATCAAGAGCCATTTACGGCGTATTTTATATGCATTGCCACATAATGGGATTGAATCGTCCTCCATGCTCACACCCACACAGCATAATCCCGCTATTTCATGTCCATCAATCATCGGTTGACCGGATACACTAGGATCAAGGTTTTCAAGCCCGCACTGGAACATCGTATCACTTGGAAGTGTTATACTGTCCATATCGAGACGCTTGTAATTTATCGTCTTAACACAACTAGTTGAGTTTCCACTTGCATCGGTTATAGTCCACTTTCCCTTTACCCGATAAGAGTAATCGGGATCGCTGCAGAGCAAATTCTCTCTGCTTATTACTTCAAAACTTACATCTAATTCAGAAACCGGTGTACAATTATCTCCAAATGTGTCCAAATATATCTCCGGACTCTCTCCGAATAATTCAAATGGATCAGTATAACACGGCACTTCAACTGCTCCACATGAAATAAATGGCGCATAAGAATCACATACCTCTAGCTGGCTTACGCAACTATTCATTGTCGTTGTATCAGTCACCTTTACAGATAAAATCTTACCTACATCTGCACAGGTAATTGTGTCATCCGGATATCCAGGGTCGAGAATTTCAACCTTAAATTTACCATAATCGGTATAATTCCCCATAAGAAACATCTCGGGTTCAAGTACTGCGTATCCACCACTTCCTATAGATAAAATGGCATTCCCGATACAGGTAATTCCTAGGGGCGACATGACAACTCCTCTCGTTGTCGTGCTCTCCGAACCTGATTTCTCCCCAGACATAAATGATTGTAATCCGATAGCACCCAACAGGATTATTCCTGCAAATATCGCTATGCGTATTTTCTTCGTAATGTGTAATAATTGATCCATAATAGTTAATTTACTTGAGTTTCAATCGTGTATAATGGGATGGAGAGGATAATTATACCCTCTCCTCCATTTCATAAGCCTGCTTGCCGGTCTCTGCCCGACATTTGCGGGTATGCTTAGTGTAAAAATGGTTGAAAACTTCTTTTGCCTTCTTCCTCTCTCCATTGAGTAGAAGAACCATTTTCAGGATGAAACATATTACAAATTTCTCTAATATGTTTCATTCTACCAAATCTATCCCGATGTTTTTATAAAATATATTATAATTTTAACTAATATGTAGTGGCCTAGTTCCGCATTAATTAGCATAATATTTTTTATTTCTGATATATAAACCTTTGAGTAAGAGCTTCTTTACCCGTTTGAATTACGAGAAAATACATCCCAGCATGAGGAAGATCTGATCCATGTAATAAAATGGCTTTCATACTCCTATTCAGGCTTCGATGATATACTTTTCTGCCATAAATATTAAAAACAGTACAATCGACAATCGGAATCTCCCCCGGAAACACAACCCGCATTATGGACTTAAAAGGATTGGGGGAAAGGCGTAATCCACGATGCATAGAGACTTCTTTTATCTCAGTTGCTTCCGTAAATTCTAGTTCTACAGGAATTATCTGTAAAGCCTCATCATACGCTTCTGCTTTCAACGGCCCATCCCTTAATGTTATAATTTCTCGCACGCCGGCACCTACCTTCATCCGTACCTTAAGGTGAAAAAGTTCTTCTCCATTCTGAAACCTTACGCCTTCGGGAACCATCCAGCTAAAATTCAGTAAACCATTCTCCAGGTTCTTAAGCCCAAAGTCATTCTTTGTAATATTGGCGGCTTTATTTTCCATAGGAATGATTTCTTCCACCAAGTCCATGTTAAATTGCAAGCTCAACTGCATTCCTATAAGTGTCTTAGCTTCCGCAAATGTCAATGCAATCTCTTTCATGCTGCCTGCCGGCAAATATTCATCACCGACAATCTTCAGAGTCAATGTACTATCATTATCGCCATCGATCGACTTTCTTAAGTCAACGGTGTTATTCAATGATTCATAAGTATTGTTACAAGATGCCTTTAAATTCACTCCGTAGGCGAGGAATAGACTTAATAATCCTCCTATTATTAATTTTTTCATAAGTTGTTCTACTTCATTGTTTTCGGGACAAACAATTAGTGTTGCCACAAATATAACCATTATTCATAATATATATAATTTTAACCTTCAATTTATTAGCATTAATATGAAGTTTTATATTAATATATAGTCTTAATATACAAATAGGCAAATTGAGCGTGACCTACACCTTCCATACATCAACTAGTCACAATTCTTAAGCTGAATGAAATCAGGCAGTATAGGAATCTAGCCAATATCTCGAGTGGAAGCTGAGTTCAAGTGAGGGAGTAGAATTAATAAACAATAAGAATTTATATTAAATACTTATAATTGTGTTGTATCATTGGGTAATGGAAGAAGAGAAAGGGCATTTGCGGAAGCTAGTAATAATAGAAGGGATGAAAATAGAAAGTTTTCTCAATCAATAGGTTCACACAGTCCACAATTATCTGATAAGGTTTAAATGAATAGAAATTATTGTGAAAATAGCAGTTAATGCAAGGCTACTCATACCATCCAGGAGGGATGGGATTGCGCGTTTTACCAGGGAGACAATGAAACGTATAACGCGGCGACATCCAGAACATGAATTTCTCTTTCTCTTTGACAGAAAATATGCTGTGGAGTTTATCTACGCTGAAAATATCATTCCCAAAGTAGTATATCCTCAAGCACGCCATCCGATTTTATACAAGATATGGTTTGATATGCGCCTTCCCCAAGTGCTCAAGAGAACACGCGCAGATATCTTCCTCTCTAGTGATGGATTTATACCTTTAAATTCATCTATTCCCACGATTTCCGTAATTCACGACATTAATTATGAGCATTATCCACAGTTCTTGCCCAAAAAAGATCTGCGCTACTACAAGAAAAAATTTCCAATGTATGCTCAGCAAGCAACCCATATATGTACGGTATCTGAATTCTCCAAGCAAGATCTTGTAAAAACATACAATATACATCCAGATAAAATCACGGTTGTTTACAATGGTATTTCCGATGGCTTTCAAGCCCTTACAACTGCTGAAAAATCACGTGTCAGAAATAGATTCACCGATGGGAAAGCTTATATTGTATATGCCGGGAGTCTCCATGGCAGAAAAAATATCGCCAGGATGTTCCGTGCATTCAATAAATTCAAGCAAAAATACCACGCAGAATATTCTCTTGTAGTTGTAGGTGAAAAACAATGGTGGACCGATGAAATGCAAGCCGCTTATCAGGAAAGGCTTGATTCCGATGATATAATTCTCCTGGGACAATGCACTGAAGATGAATTAAACAAGCTTGTCGCAGCTGCTGATGCGATGATTTATGTGCCCTTATTTGAAGGATTTGGTATTCCTCCACTGGAAGCGATGCAATGTCAGGTACCTGTACTTGTCTCCGATATCGGTGCGATAAATGAAGTTGTCGGCGATGCAGCAATACGTGTAGATCCCTTGGATATAGAGGCTATGAGTGAAGGAATTCATACTGTGCTGGATCAATCGAATAGAAAAGCTCTTATCAATCGCGGCCTTGAACGCGTTCAACTGTATTCCTGGGACAGAACTTCATCACTTCTCTGGGGGGCTGTAGAAAAAATAATACAATAAGCCCTCCTTTACACCATATTTGAAGGCTTAATTCTCGTATATACGGTAAATCGCAATAAACCCCAATGCCTGCGATGATAATCTCAATTCTCGTTACACATAGAGGTGTTTAATTGTTAATATATTCCCCACATTACGCATTACGCCGGAGACGTACACGGTATAGATAGGTATAAAAAAGGAAGAGCAGGCAAATAAAACAGCTACTCTTCCTTTTAAGCATTTCTGCTCTATGGCTTTATAATCGTATGCCTATTGTATCATGAGCTCTTGCGATACCGTCCCATCTGCCGATTGCCACCGGAGAAGATAGACTCCGGGAACACAATTGCTCACATCCATTGTCTGTTCATAAGCTGAGTCTTGTGTCTTAATTGTATTCACACGCTCTCCATACATATTGTATAGATGCCATTCTCCTTGCATGGATTTTCCCTTCATCTGCAGATGGAGGATATCTTCTGCAGGCGACGGCCATGCTTGTATCGATAATTGTGACAATTCTGAAGCTTGGCTTGAAGTTACTTCATTCTGATATTTTATCGGCAGTGTCCTCGCACTCGTCCAGCCACCGCCATTGGTGATGGCGTAAAAGCGAAGGCTATCGTAAACCTCTGTTCCTCCATTGTGGCGGATAAGGACCTTATCTTCATACACGTCTTGCATTGTAAATTTATCGTGCACCGTTAATTCCACTTCGTTCCCCTCTTCATCTATCTTAAGCAAGGTCCCGTGCTGTGGTAATTCTATCGGATGAAAACTGATTTCCCATGGCGCATAATCAGGATGGGACATACGGAGTGCGGTATAGATCGATCGCTCCGTATTGAATTTTATCCGCATCGTATCCAGACGGTAAAAATGTGGTGGTATTTCATGGCTCTCAAAGCACACTTCAATTTCCCATGAGTTCAATATCCCGAAGCTCCCACTTTTATGGTCTTTGATAATCAGATTCCATGTTCCATTGACATCTTCTCCATTAAAATCACTTAAATCTCCTTCTGCAGCATAGATATTTCCCGTGGTAAGTGGACAGCCTAGTTGAAGCGATGTACCATCATCAAATCCCAGGTTAAAGTCCGTGCTATTGGCACATTTTCTATCCCATAACACCACCTTAGATCCCTTCGGCGATTCCAGGCTTACCGTTAATTGTCCCACATAAGAATGCTGCCCCGTGATATTCGGCACGTTCACATCTATCGCCGCACCACTCAATTCTACGTCCAGCGGAGATTTTACCGTCGGTGTGCCCTGTCCTGGAATAAAAATATCGTCTTTCCCTGAATTAATCGATGTGCATGCTTGTTGTACTGTTTTAAATATACGCGTCTCTGACCACTCGCCTTCTGCACAGATATTTTCCGGCCTTACGCGCCAGTAAAAAACACTTCCCTTGGGAAGTAGTGTCGCCAGTTGTATCTCCGAGCCACGGACCGTCTTACTTGTAAACAAACTTGAAAAATCCGGAGAATCCGATATCTGGAAGAGGTATTCTTCCGCATCATCGTCTTCCACCCAGTCAAATGCCGTTGCCTGATCTACGTCCGTCGCTCCGTCTTCCGGAAGCAATAAAGCAAATTCATTAAAGAAAGTCCCCGTTGTCTCAAAGCTTATCTCAAATATCGTTGTGTCTGATTCCGATGCAGCTTGAACGTGATAGGTAAAAACCCCGTTCCCTTCAAAGTTCATCAGGTCAATCGTCATCACAGCGCTATCGCCGGCTGCAATGGGATTTGCTGAAAATTCTACTTGAATATCATCCGGCAAATCCTCCACCATGCTGAAAGTAATATCACCACTGTAATCCAGGAGTGCTTCTGTTCCTATATCTACAGTATAGGTCGTCGGAGTACAGAGCTTCTTATAATATGGACTATACGTCAAGGCATAAGTCGGCTCTGAAGGTTCAACTACCGTAAAGGTTTCATGACTATAATCAAAAAACACATTGTCAGATGCCTTAATCTTAATCCTTCCATTATCCGTAGGAATACCGGGGATTAATACATCAGCGCTACCATCATTGGGAATACCTTCAGCGACGAGGTATTTAAATGTGTATCCGCCATCCGTAGAATAATAGACATCCACGCGTTCACAAGAGACCGGTTCTTTGTCAGTATTGGCGACATCCCATTCAACATGGAGTTTCTGGCCGGCAATATGATCCGGAGCATTTTCTCCCGGTTGAGTTACTTTAAAGGGCCCGGCCTCTTCCGTAGCATGTAGTACTATCTCTGCCCAGACAGCACCACCCGGCTGACCATCACGTGCGGTCAATGAAAAATTTAGGTCCCTGGTATATGTAGGTAGAACCTCGAGTTTATAAAAAGCATGTGCCAGAGCATAATTCCTCTGTGGAAACTGTCTATAGGCATCGATTACCGGATCCTGAGAAATAAAAGCCGGCGCACTACCTCGCGGATCTCCTACTTCGGTAATAGGTCCCACGTCGAGTTCTTCCCAGTTGTACAAGAGCTTATCACCATCGGGATCAGAACCTTGTCCTTCCAATTCAAAGAAAGTTGAAATCGGAATATAAAGCCCGGATGGATTTGTTATTTCTACTGTCGGCAGAGTGTTCTGAACATCGATAAGTTCACCGCATGTACTTCCTATGTCGGTTCTGCTGAAATTGGTTATCTGTTGTAGCGACATATTGTGAAAGAAATCTTGTCGGGGAATCCCGAGATTATATTGTGCTCCACATAAACCGGCATAGCTCATTATTGTAAGACCGGCTCCAGGTTCAACAGCTGTTGAACTACTCCGTTGCTCCTTGGATGGTGGACAGGTGTTCCAGGTATGTCCGGCACTGAAGTGATGGCCAAATTCATGCGCGGTTGTCAAGAGGAAGCTTGAAGATAAACCATAACAAGTCACCCCGGCCCCTTTCTTTGGGTCATTACAGACAATCCTACTACGAGAGACGCCTGCAAATCCCCCGGAGCAATACGATGACAGAACGTGCCCTACATCAAATGCATCTCGTCCTATCAAGTCGTACAGGATAGCTGTATTATTATTCAGGAGATAAGGTCCATCTTTATTTTTATCACCATAGGGATCAGAATCAATATCAGTAAATATGAGTTGATCGGATTCCGGCACCATCTCAAATCTGATTCCCGTAGCAGGGATATAAATGGAGTTTAAGCCGTTGACAAGATTTGTAACCGCAGCTAGCGTAGCATCAAAATCATGGGAATAAACCTCTGAATATGCCTCTGTTGCAATTATTGCTGTCCTATACTTCCGTACAAATGCATCTGTGCCTCGCAACTTCGATACGTTCAAGTTAAGCAGATCTGCTTCTAGCTGTAAACCACTATGAACACCGCAGTTGATAATATTTTCAGGGTGCTTAAGGTCATCAACTCGATACCGGAGATAGACATGCTGATTGGAAGGAGAAACCGGTTCGATAAACACCAGTCCCTTGGCTGTATGAATATAGGCATTTATTCCCAGTGACGATAATGTAAGATAAACGACTCCTCCATTTTTACTCGTACCGCGGTATGTCCGTATAAACGGATATTTTTTTCCTAGTGCAGGATGCATTGTATTATAGGCTTTAAAGTGCACCGTTTCCACTTCCTTGCCTTGAATCGGAATGCTTAAGCTTACAGCATCGTGATATTTGCCGGCTACGTTTTCAATGATAGCATCAATCTTGTCTTCCGGAATTGTAAAATAGTCTGCATCGACCCGATCCATGCTCTTTTTAATTGCCGTTTCAGGAAGTTCATTTAAATCAGCCTTCTTCATATCAATCTTATGCCATAAATCATGCTGAAGATCTTGTGAGTATAGGCTACCCGCTGAAATCGTAAATACCGCTATTAAGAGTAAAGTTATTCTATACATATTCTATCCTTATAATAATTATGAAATCCACTGTCCTTTAATTCCGTAAATTTAAGAAATATTCTCTGTTATCTATAAAACGTCTCAATTATACACATTGTATATTTCTCTTGATATTATATTCTCACTCAGAATTCTCACCCTCATAAACTCTATTCCCACAGCAACCCAATCCTTGTGTGGCTGCATTGTACTCGATATAGTGCAATTTCATCAATTAAAGTAGTAGGAAATCAGCTCCTTCCGGTCGATATCCGTCCTAGTAGCGCAGGCATAGTGTTAAAGAATTATAAATGGAACGAGTAAATGCGTTTTTCCCTTTTCGCTTCCGCAAATATTCAACTACATATAAACCTACCGGCAAATTGAACCCGCGCTATATCCATATATGCTTATCCAGCCCATTGCATCTTCATAAGCTGCGATGAGCTCTCTTAATTACAGGGGAAAATTGTATGCTTTTCTTTATTCTGAGGCATTTGCTTCATCCTTGCTCTGCAGCAAAAACCGATATAGAACACCACCGGCCGCACCACCGAGAAGTGGAGCCACCCAGAACATCCATAACTGTGAAATTGCTTGCCCTCCGACAAAGATTGCCTGAGATAATGAACGAGCAGGATTTACCGAAGTATTGGTTATCGGGATAGAAACCAGGTGAATCATCGTCAAAGTCAAGCCGATAGCAATACCGGCAAATTTAACATTGGCATGCTTGGCTGTGGTTCCCATAATTACGAAGACAAAAATGAGCGTCATTATAAATTCCGTGAGAAAAGCTTGGCTTAATGTATAAGATTTGCCGAAATAGACGGCATAACCATAAAAATTGGTAGCAAATGATCCCGGGCCTCCGCTTCCTGCTCCGCCATTAATATAATAAAGCGCCGTAGCTGCTATTATTGCACCGATACATTGTACAACAATATATGGCACAAGTTCTTTAAATGGAAGTCGCCCGCCGAGAGCAAGGCCAAAGGATACAGCAGGATTAAAGTGACCACCAGAGATATGTCCCACAGCATAAACCATCGTCAATACCGAGAGTCCAAATGTCAGTGCGAATCCTAGTAAAAGAATACCTATCTGACCATTGGTCGCAGGGGCAATATGTGATGCAAATATCGCGCTTCCACATCCCGCAAAGACTAACCAAAAGGTCCCGAAAAATTCTGCAATTAATTTCTTTGTCATTGTAAGTTGATTTATATTATGATTATGTAAATATAACATCTTGCGCCCTTGCATGCAAATTATTAAACAATTTATATTACTTATATAGGATATTACCTTATTGGACCATGAATATGCATTATTTAATTGCATAAGAGAATATTGATAAATGGGGAAGATACAGGTGAAAGTGGAGGATTAAATATCGCTTAGGAGGTCTTACATAATAGCATTTGCGTAAGCGGAAGGGTAGAGATCAGTTATCTTGCTTGACTAATTACCTTAAAAAATGAGCTATCGGTCGAGCAACTTTCAATAGCGAAAAGGACTTGTGGCTCCTTGTGAAATTCCTGCCTCAATAGTGGCCTGAGGCTGGAAGCTACCGCAATTAAAATAAGCTGGATTGTGGCAATTCATAAAATGAGAGAAATCCTATCTTATAGACTCACTATTCACGGAACTAAGATTTCTATTCCCGTCATTTTTATAAAATATAAAAGTACATTAATTTTACTTCATGGATGATTGTCATGAATTTCTCTGAAGGGAGAATTCAGATATCCTGAGAAATTGATGAGGATTAAGTGTAAATACCATAGATGTAGAGGCATATTTATAGAATATGAACGATAAAGGCAATTAAATTTTATGAAAACAGGACGGCTGGAAGCATTCAGCGACGGAGTACTAGCAATTATTATTACAATTATGGTATTGGGAGTTAAAGTTCCCGATGGGGTTACGTGGACAGACTTAAAGGATTTGTTTCCCACATTTCTCACATATCTCGTGAGCTTTATCTATGTCGGCATATACTGGAATAATCACCACCATCTATTTCAGGTTGCACAGAAGGTGAATGGTAGAGTTCTATGGGCCAATCTTCACCTCCTTTTCTGGCTTTCATTGCTACCACTTGCAACAGGCTGGCTCGGCAATTATTATACAGATTTTATTCCCGTTGCATTTTATGGATTCATCCTCTTAATGAGTGCAACAGCCTGGGAAATACTAGCTCGACAGATGATAAATTATGAAGGCAAAGACTCGGATCTTGCTCAGATTTACCGGAATGATAGGAAAAAATATATCTCGATTGTGCTCTATTTCATAGGAATCGCGCTTGCCTATCTACTCCCCTTTCTCTCCCTTTTATTATATCTTGCAGTAGCATTATTGTGGTTTATTCCTGATAAGAGATTTGAACGAAATTAAGCCTTCACTCAATTGCCATTCATAGACACCATCGATGCTTTAATTTAAATCATTTACCGAGAATATCTCGTATTGTAAGTTTCACAGAGAAAGTCTTTTCTGCATTATAGCTTTCCCTCATCCGGAGAAATCTTTATCTTTATGGAATGGAAACAGGAAGGTCAGATGAGTATTTTATGAAGCTTGCATTGCAAGAAGCTGAAAAAGCAGCAGAGAAAGGTGAAGTCCCTGTAGGCGCTGTTATCGTTTCAGATGGAATCGTCATTGCACGGGGGCATAATCAGACGGAACAATTACAGGATGTAACGGCGCACGCTGAGATTATCGCCATTACGGCAGCAGCCAATTATCTTGGGAGTAAATATCTTACAGATTGCACTTTATATGTCAGTCTTGAACCATGCGTTATGTGTGCCGGAGCACTGCGGTGGGCGCAGCTACAGAAGCTCGTTTATGGTGCGGAAGACTTAAAGAGTGGCTTTTCTCGCATAGGTCGAGAGCTCTTGCACCCCAAAACCAAAGTCCTTTATGGATTAATGGAAAATGAGTGTAGGCTTATCTTAAAACAGTTTTTTGCCGAAAGGCGCTAAATTATTCTTCCTATACCTATATTCTATCAAGACAAGACGCAATTGACAGGCTATATTCAGGGACATACTTTCCGAATCTTGCAATTCAGAAGAAGATGAAAACATATATAATCAATGTAAGTACAGAAGTGGAACGCAGGAAACATATCTTGCAGCAGATAAAACCACGGCAATGTATCGAGGAATATAGGATGGTTCATCAGGGAGATATCAAGGACTTAAGCCCCGAGATCATGGATCGCTATTTCCGAGGAGAACTTGAAGAGCCGGGACCAGCAACCTCTTGTGCTTATAAGCATTTTCTGAGCTATTGGGATATGTTGTCTGAAGGGACAGAGCTTGCACTTATTCTGGAAGATGATATTTATCTATATAAGCACTTCTGCCTAAAGCTAGAAAAAATAATTAAAGAGTGTCGAGAAAGAGAATTGTGCAATTACATCATCTCGCTAGAAGACAGCAGCCTTCAATATGTCAAAGGCAGCTTAAGGAAAAAGAATCAGCTTCTGTATAAAGAAAAACACGGTAGAATGACCGGTGCTTATCTCATCGATCTTAAGGGTGCACAGACTTTAATCAAAGAGCTAGAAGAAAATAAGTGCTACTTACCTATAGACTGGTTTCACAATACAAGCTCAGAAAAAGGGATTATTGACATATTCTGGGCTCAACCACCACTCGCCATCCAAGGGAGTTTAAGTGGTGAGATGAGTTCTATTATCGACGAGAAAAAGACAGGAACATTCAGCATACTAAGCTTTAAGTTCATGCGCCTACTCCGTAGATTTCTTTATAGATTTCGGTGAATTCCACAACACAAGTGATAGAACCATGGCAATTCCATATAAATTCTACCCATTGTTTTCAAGCTCATACATTCATCAGTCCGGCAAGTTGTTTTACCTCTCTGACAGTCTGTGCGGCGACTTGCCTTATTCCTGCAGATGATTCCTTAATTGCCGACTTAATCTCAGAGCGGTTTTGCTTTAATTCTTCTCTTCTTACTCTGAATTTGCTCGTCATTGCGATTAAAGTGTCTGCCACCTCGTCTTTTAAATCTACAAATCTCAGTTTCTCTGCTTTATAGTCATCCAGGAAGGTATTATGTGCTTCCATATTGCCCGCGGCCTTCAATAAGGTAAGTAGATTGCGTATTCCCGGGCTCATATTTTCAACATTTCCTTGCTCTGTACCGGTGACGGCTGATCTTATCTGTTCTCGCAAGGTTTTTTCCTCGGCGAATACCGATATATAATGCTTGGGGCCTTTGCTTTTGCTCATTTTCATCGTCGGATCAGCAGTCGAAGCAATCTTAGGCGCTATTGAGCTGAATGTCTCGGGTACCGTAAAGTACTCTTGGCCTACTTGATTGTTGAAGCGCTTGGCAATATGGCGGGTAAGTTCAAGGTGTTGTTCTTGATCCTTTCCCACAGGCACTTTATCCGCTTTATAGATTAAAATATCCGCAGCTTGCAATACCGGATAATCAAATACTCCTGCGCTGATAAATCCACTGTCTGATGTTGCAGATTGTTGTGATTTATCCTTGAATTGCGTCATCCTGCTCAACTGACCGTAAGAACAGAAACAATTAAATATCCAGGTCAACTCTGCATGTTCGGGAACCATGGATTGAATGAAGATATTTTCTTTATCTACTCCGAGAGCAAGGAGATTCAGCACCATATTCCACGTCGCCTCGCGGAGTTTATGCGGCTTATATGGCATTGTCATAGCATGATAATCGACCACGCTATAATAGCAAGTGTAATCCGCTTGTAGTTTAACCCAGTTCTCAATGGCTCCAAAGTAATTCCCAAAATGTAGGTCTCCTGTCGGCTGTATGCCCGACAATATAGTTTGTTTATCGCTCATAATTTCTACTTTACCTCGTTGCAATTACTGAAATCTCGATATTAACATGCTTCGGTAGATCACTTACCTCAACAAGTTCCCGTGCAGGTGCGCTCTCCTCCTTAAAATATGTCGCATAAATCGCATTCACATCAGCATATCTCCCCATGTCTTTTAAAAATACCGTACATTTAAGAATTGCAGAATAATCCAGGCCACAGGCTTCAAGCACTGCTCCTATATTCTTAAAAACCTGATGAGTCTCCGCTTCAAGCGTTTCATTCTTTAATTCTCCACTCGCCGGATCAATCGCAATCTGTCCGGAGAGGAATATCAATCCATTGGCCTCACAGGCATGATTATACGGCCCTATAGCCGGTGGTGCTCCTTCTGCTGTTATTATTTTCTTCATTTCTATTAAATTTTAGCTTACGCAAATGTATATGAGATAATCTTCTCCGGACATTTCACTCTTAAAAGTTCTCCTGCAATCTTGCTTGCTCTTCAACAATCGCCTTAATCAGATTAACTCGGTAATTATCAACTAAAAAAGCTCCGCATTTACCTGAAATGGGAGCTTAAATATGGAATTATAATCTGTTTTTCCTTTCTAGACTTCTTCGACTTGTGTTTTCACAATAAGCTGCCCACGATAATACATATCACCGTCATGCCAATATGCGTGGTGCCTTATATGAGGTTCCCCCGTGTTCTTACAAGTCTGAATCTGCGGACTAGTCGCTTTATAATGCGTGCGACGTTTTCTTTTCCTTTGCTTGGACGTTCTACCTTTTGGATGTGCCATCTCTTATAAATTTCTCTGTTTATTTAATCTTCCTTATTAAAAGTCAAGTCTTTAAGTGCATCCCACACCTTCAACTTTTTCTCCGGACTTTCACGTGGTTCTTCCTGCTCTTTATCGAGCAATTTTCTCACCTTTTCCGGACATTCTTTTAATTCCGTATCAGCACATACGTGCGTCATCGGAATTGATAAACCGGTAAACTCGACAAGATAGTGGCTGATGTCTATCTCTTGTTCATCTTCCCCTATATAGACTATTTCTCCGGTGTCTTCATTTTCACCTCGCTTTACTATTAAAGTATATTCTTCCTCAATAGGTAATGCTATATCTCGTAAGCACCTATCGCAGTCAGTAAATACTTTTCCAGTAATGTAGAAGTGAAACTCCATTAAACTCGCTTGCTTAATCAAGCTTAAGTCAACTCTTACCTCAGCAGAAAAATCAATGTATTCAACTGCGTCAAAAAATGCTCTGTCCAGTTCATACGTATATGAATACTCTCCTACACCTAGTCCCTCAAATGGTATGATGTATGTCTTGTCAACCGCCATTTTCAATGAACTTTTATCAGATATTCTCTTAAAAATATCCGAATGAGCAGCAAAGGTAAGGCTTTCTACTCTTCTCCACAAGTTTCATGCCTATAAAATGTATCCGCTTAAATAGGTCTGCACTGACCAATTTCAGTTATATCTCATAGAATGTTCTTTATCAATATCTTATAAGCTTATCGGTAAAACATATCTCCCTGATTTTTTATGCTTAAAACTTCCCTAAGCCGGAATGTCTTCTGCAATATATAGGAGGATTATATCGATACGGGAACTGAGAATTTACGCTTGCCGAGGAGAAATAGCCGCCAATTATATGCGCTTTATTGTAGGACAAAGTGCTAGCATTTCTGTGGATAAATAGGCGAAGCAATAGGAAATACCTAGGTGAAAAATGCGCTTAAAAGTTCTCTTCAATCTATGGTGGAATCGCAATTATGCGCCATAGTCCTTTATTTATTTCAGAGATTCATCGAGATTTATGTTTATAAAAGTACAAGAATGATGGGTCTGAAGACATCGAAGGATAAAAGAAGCTTCTGCATGTCATCAGATTTGCTTAATATAGCGGAAATTTATCCATTTTCCGATGAAAATCTATCTCTACATACTCATTTGCTTAAGCTTGTGCCGATTTTCCTATGCCCAGGAAAGGACATCTGCACCTATTCAGTACGATATTCAAGTGGAATTAATCCCCAATGATAAGCTGCTGAAAGGTACTGTTGATATCTACTTTACCTATGATTCCGTGAGATACGATACACTTTTTATTCAACTCTATCCCAATGCTTACAGTGAACCGCTTACTGCTTTGGGTGAGCAACTACTGCAACAAGGGAAAGACCAGTTTTATTTTGCGGAAGCTGAAGAGAGAGGCTGGATAAAAGGCCTTGATTTTCACATTAATGGAACAAGGGTAAAACACCATTTTTATCACGGAAATAAGGATATTGCCTACATCTACATAGGCATGGCAATGCAGCAAGGGGAGCAGATTCATATATCCACGCCATTTACGGTAAAAATCCCTTCATTATTTTCTCGGATGGGTTATGAAGACCGGACATTTCATATCAGTCAATGGTTTCCCAAGCTTATGCGCCAGGATTCTGCGCAGTCCACAATTTATCCCTATCTTGATATGGGTGAATACTATGGCACTTATGCGGATTATGCCGTTGATATTACCGTACCTAGTGAGTACAAAGTTGCCGCGACGGGAATGCTGCAATCAAGTGTAGAGAAGAAATGGTATCGGCAACTTTCACGAGACAGCAGTACAATCAATCCATATTCAGAGGCTGAGAAAACCCTGCATTATGAAGCGCATCTGGTGCAAGATTTCGCTTGGTTCACAAGCCCTGAATTTACGGTGAAATACGATACGATTCACATTCAGGATAATACGGTGGAATGCTGGGTCTTTCATCATTTTTCAGAGATCTCAGCTTGGGATGAATCGATGAAATACTGTAAGCGGGCTTTAAAGCAATTCTCAAGATGGGTCGGCCCATATAAATATCCACAGATGACAATTGTCGGTGCCGGATTGCAATCGGGGGCAGGGATGGAATATCCGATGCTCTGTCTCATAGCTACCGAAAACTCACCGCGATTGCTCGACCAGGTAATTGCGCATGAGATTGGACATAATTGGTTTTACGGGATGATTGCCAGTAATGAGAGAAAGAACCCTTTTATGGATGAAGGCTTGACCAGCCAGCTCGAAGTGCGCTATATGAAAAAGTATTATGTGCAGGAAAATCTCCCTGAAGAGGCCGGTTATCATTATCCGATTGATGCGTATTATTACTGGAATAGGTTGCAGAAAAACTTTTCTCCCGGTATTCATGCAAGAAGTACGGCCGTGGTTGAATTTAATTATTATCTGCTGAACTATCGGATGATGCCCAATGCGCTTGAATTCCTTCGCTATTATGCAGGGAATGAGCAGTGGAATGCGATGATGCATAGTCTTTATAAGAAATACCTGTATAGGCATCTATCTCCTGCGGAATTTGCCGAACATTTACGGAATTCACTCGATTTTTCTACGGATTGGTTTATTGCTGAGTATATGAGTGGCGAGAAGGCTTATGCTTATGTATTTACAGAAGTTGAGCGACGGGGTGATTCAATTTACTGTACGATTCAGAACAATTCCGGCTTGATGGCGCCACTTATTTTACAACAGCATAAAGGAGATTCTCTGGTGTGGGAGGATCGCATACCAGCTTTCGCAAATAGGCGGGCGATTGCCATTCCAGCTATATCTAGTGCTGATAGTCTATCAATTTATACTGCAGAACTTTACACGGCATATACAGCAGACCGATCGGTAAATCTACAGGAAGGAAAGATTATCGACAGGGATGCAGCATTTCGTTTTCTTCTCGGCTATGAACCACCGGAAAAGAACTCAATGTTTATTTCACCGGCATTTGCCTATAACAAGTACGATGGCTTTATGCTAGGAATTGCATTGTACAATTACACAATGCCTGATCACCGCTTGCAATATCAAGTCCTGCCATACTTTGGGCTTAAAGGGCACGATGTCTCTGGCTTATTTGAGTTAAGTTATGATATTTATAGTAGAAAGCACAATCTCAATCGCCTACGTCTGAATTTAAAAGGTCGGCGATTTCACTCTTCCCATAATGAACATTATGGCTTCAGAAACACATATCTGAAGCTATCGCCATCGGTAGAATATCGGTTTAAAGAAAATTATGTGAATTACAACAGCACAAGGCTTGGACTTGCTTATACTTATGTCAGAAAACACCAGGGAATAGGGACTAATTATCTCGAGAAAAAATACCGATGGTTCAATAGTGATTATTCATTTCTTTCTCTGAACATTTCTCGTGAAAATACGCATCCCATACATCCATTTAAGATAGTTTTATCCGGCGACCTGGTTGAGAGAAACTGGCGTACAAGCCTAGAATTAAGAGGTGCTTATCGATTTTCTCAGCGGATTAAAGCCGGAATCCGTGTATTTACAGGACTTGCGGATGCCGCTTATTCGGATTTGCCTTCCACCTTGTTTTATGTAAGCAATGGGACGGGCTTCAGTTCATTGGACTATGGCTACGATGCCTTTTTACTCGGTAGATCAGAGAGAAAAGGCACTCTGTCGCAACAAGTTTTCACCCGTGGTGTAAGTTTCCCTTTACCGGTCATATATCCGCTGGGTAAGAAAGTGCTCGGTGGCAATATTACTATGAGATATGATTTTGGTTTTGTCGGTATAGAGCCGTATTTATACTTCACAAGTACAGATAAGGATATCTCCGATGCATCGCTCTTTTATGCCCTAGGGGCTCGGATTACCCTCGCTTATGACATCATTCATCTGAATTTTCCGATCAGCACATCAACAGAATTACAGGAAGCGATGGAATTGCAAGGGCATAAACGATACTGGGAAAGGATTACTTTCAGCTTGGACTTAAGCCAAATGCTTCCCAGCAAGCTCTTCGGTGAATTGTTTTCGGTCAGATAGTCCGCTGGTTTTATACATTGCTTGCAGGAATGGTTTTTCTTCTCTAGTCAGGAAAAATGAATTAAGCCTTTTGATAACAATTTTTATATCATGGATTAGTTATAATATATCTTGAGTAACAATACATAAAAATGGGAGAGCAATGATAAAAAATATCGTCTTTGATCTCGGGAATGTACTGGTTCCGGTGTATCAGGAAAAAACAACTGCGGCATTCCAAGCGACCTTTACAGATGCCGATAAACATAGGGAGGCCATTGAAGCCCTTGCCTTGAAATATGAATTGGGTAATATTTCTACTTCCATATTTATCAATGGGATGCTGGACTTCGGTGATTATCGTACACAAGCGCTGGACATTATAACTGCATGGAATGCAATGTTGTCAGAGGTGCCTGAAAGCTCGATTAAGTTGTTGAATGAGCTCGGAGAAAGGTATAATATCTACATCCTCTCCAATACTAATGAACTTCATCTCCAGTGGATAAATAGGAATCTGCAATCTAGATTTGAGCTAAAGGCATTTGACGACTTGGTTAAGCGGGCTTTTTATTCGCATAAGCTACACCTAAGGAAGCCGGATCCGGCAATTTATCAGTTCCTACTTGACGCTGAACACATAACTGCGGGAGAAACGGTATTTATAGACGATATCAAGGAGAATGTTGATGCTGCAATTCGGTGTGGTATTCACGGGCTTCACGCAACAACATTTGCGGAAGCTGAAGGAATTTTAAAAGAATATATAAACGACAAGGGATAGAGATTTCACTCCATCTTTAAGGTGGATAAGTAAGCGTTGAGGCCGATAATGGTCTTGGCATCGCGGAAGAGGTTGTTCTGGAGCATATTTTCAACTTCCTGAGGCGAATATTCTACAATGAGGATGTCTTCATCTTCAATCTCCAGGCCACCTCCGGAGCTCGTTTTCATAGATTCATCCACGGTACAAGAAAATAAAACGATCTGTTCATTACTGTAACCGGGCGAAGTGTAGAAACTGGATAACTTGTGTATTTTCTCCGGTTTATAACCGATTTCCTCTTCAATTTCCCTCACGACAGCAGTCTCTGCCGATTCCCCATCATCGATATGACCGGCAGCGAGCTCAATTATCCATGGATGAGTGGAATCTGCCGCTGCAGGCCTGAACTGTTTCACGAGGAGAAATTTATCCGTATCCTTATTATACACAACAGCAGCTACAGCAGAGTTCTTTATGACTACTTCCCTGTCGAGCTTCTTGCTCATAGTGCCTGAAAAAGTCTCGTATTGTAGGGTACGCATTTCTAGATGGAGAAAGCCATCATAGAGTTTTTTCTGGTTAAATAAGGTAAATTTCATGATATTGAGGCTTGAAATTCTATGATTCCGATGTTTTCGGTAAAAATCTATCGCAATTTAATGAATTGTGAAACAACAGGAGGGGCAATATTAAAGAAATCCCCATCTGTATTCATTGAGCTATTATAGAGAAAATGAGCATACAATCACAAGATCGCATGAAAAATAAGAGATGAGATATTCATTTATTGTAAAAACGAGTATAGTATTTTTTGTCTTGATTGCTCTTGCGCGGGTAATTCATCTCGATTATTCTACGATATTAGGAGCAGATCACCGGCACATATATACGGGTACACAACTCTTAAAACAAGGGGTAAATCCATATAATGACAGCTTGCTGATTGCAGAATGGGAGGAGATTCAAGGTGAAGGGGAAATAGGGATGCCATATAATCCTCTGATTTACCCTCCGTTTACGGTGGGAATTTATACGCTTTTCAGTCCTGATCAGTGGCCTTCTGCAAGGAATATGTATCTAATTCTGTGTGGGATAGCATTTTTAATTATGCTGTATATGCTTCTCCGCCATGCGCGCTTTAAAATCGGAGTACTAGTTTTGCTTTCTTTTAAATTTGTCCCATATCTTCTTGTCTTATCACAGCCTACGCTGATTGTACTCGGAGCATTTGCCATGTTTTTTTCATTATACGGAGATGCCGGGCGCTCCCCTTATGACAAGCACCGCATTCTTGCAGGAATAGTGCTCGGATTGAGTTGGTTGAAGCCGACGATACTATTTCCGGTGTGTATTTACCTCCTGTTTCAGAAAAGATGGACGGAAATTCTGGCAAGTCTGTGGTTCCCGATATTGGGGATGCTTGTCTATCTACTTTACTTGCCCGGAGATCTATTAATTCCGAGTTTTATTGATTTTCTACACAATGTTAAACTACTTCAAGCCAATGTCTTGTCAGAGCATGCTTTTTTCATCGGTGAAATGACGATTTTTATCCGTCCGCTGATACAGTGGCTCCATATTCCTTATTCTTCAATCTCATGGTTGCCGCTTACAGCTCTCGGAATAGGACTAGTTTATTATCTATTCCGGTTCAAGAAGATGACACAAGCACAATCCTTATTTTATCTTATACTTCTGACCTGGTTGTGCTTATATCATCCCGCTTATGATTGTTTATTTATATGGATTGTTTATTGCTATCACTTTAAAGAAATACCGGCTGACAGAAGGGGTATTCTTCTTTGCCTCCTCCTAGGCATATACATTTTACCCATTCCTGTAATAAATACTTGTATTTATCCGATAAGCTTGACGCTTGCTTTTATTTACATACTTTATGATATTGCACGACCAAGACAAGCTTCTATGCAATTCACGCAGCAATAAAGATATGCAAGTAGCATACATCCTATCAGAGTATTATATGCCTATTCATGCTATTTATTATTGTTTCAACAATTTCTTAGTTACACGCCCCATATCAGTATCAATCTGTAGGATATAAACTCCTGCAGGCCACTCTGAAGCATCGATTATCTGTTCTGTAGCCGATGGACTATACTTCATAATCTTGCCTTCCATAGAATAAATTGACATAGAATTGACCTGTGGTAAAATATCCGACGGAATATCAATTCTGAATGTTTGATGGAAGGGTTGAGGCGACACAGTCACCTGAATATCCAGTGTTTTATCCGATGTAGAAACAGTATCTGTACTGCCGAATACAATCGTTCCATATCCGGGTGCTACGGCATAAACTACGGTGGAATCAGAGGATACCTTAACCGGTGGATTATAACTTAATCTTTCCCATGCGCTTATACCATCGATGAGCCATGTTGCATTGCCATTTGTATAGGTAACGAGGCGATATCGCAAGTAAATATCGAGCCCTTTCCACGGACTCAGATCTATAGCGGTTCTTGTCCAGTCCACATCGCCGGAAAATGCCTTGCTGTAGGCAGCTCCGAGTTCAGCTGAATACATACTACTATTATATCCTCCTGATATAAGTGCAGTATCGAGAATGAACCAATTTTCCCCATCAAGGCTGTATTCAATAAATGCACCGTTCATATTCAGCGCGATATCATATCTGTGATTCAGGATTAATAATGGTTTGTCTTCACTGACATGAATCGGATTCTTTAATATCATAGCCTGATCAGTATAGAACCGGATATTGGAGGCATCAATTTTTACCGCTCCGGTACTATCTTTACCTGCATTTTCTACCCATTCTACATTGGAATATCCGTCGTTTAAAGCTTTCTCGCTATAATTATCGCTATATGATTCCGCTGTTTCAAAGGTATTCTCCCATTCTTTTATGGAACCTTGATTGCTGAGCTGATAAGTATATGAATATGAAACGGTATCATTGAATGCCAGCGTAGAAATTGTATCGCGGAGCTTGCCATCATCCCACACAAGCTTATTCTCTCCGGTTGATTGAATAAACTCTGCGCCCGGAGGAATAGAATCTACGACTACAATCTGTTCTGCAGCTTCTTGATTGTGGTTAAATACAGCTATATGTACTTCTACGGTATCACTAGCTTCCGCAAATGGCGTAACGCTTTTTTCTACCTTGATACGAGCATCGCAATACGGATTAAGGTGAAAATCTTCCACCCCGTCAAATATATCATTGGGCGATCCCTGATCAGCATAATATCCCAGCCCTCTGCGTGCAAATACCTTCCAGATTAAACAGTGATACTTTCCATTGTATAAAGCGGAATCTGCAGCAAGGATACCATCTCGCCCATCGACAAATCCCGGATTACAAGCCGTGTATTTCATGCCTTCAACGATAAGTTTTAAGGCTATTCTATTCCCGCCATTACCGTGAATCAAGTCTTCATCAAATCCCTCTTTCTCCACAAGTTTTCTCGTGAGATCCCATAATACCGTCGCCCACACTTCTCCGATATTGTGTTCCTCGCCACTTGATCCGGCGATATCACTATAGGTATAATTATTTACCGCAAAATCAGGGCTATACAACTTATAGCGAATTCCTTTACCCGTTACTGTGCCTTGCATGGCATAACTACCCATACCACGTGTTTCACGTTGATAGTTTTCATCGCTCATCGTGAGAATTAAGGCGAGGATATCACTCCAGCCTTCACCCATCTGCTCTGCACTCCTTAAACATGATACCGTAGCCGGGCCACCGACGAGCCGATTGGAGACGCCGTGCCCATACTCATGTGTCGGAATTGTATTGTCGAGAGAACCATCTCTGAATTGTGGTCCTTCCGCGCTTTCGGAACTGAAGGAGACATATAAGTCATCGAGATACAATTTTAATGTATCGCAATTGCTTTTTCCCACCATAATTGCTGGAATGCTAGCTGGGATACTGCCTCCCATCTGAATTACTTCATCTGTACCTTCATTATTGCATATAATAACACCGATTGCACCAGCTTGCTCAGCACGCTGAACCTTGCGATCAAAGTTACAGGAGCCTCTGTCAATCATCGCAATTTTACCGGCTATTTCATCGGTATTTATAAGATCTGAACAGGCATCTGTTGTTACGTCGGTGCCATCATCTACAAGAACTACTTCACCTTCTATGGGTTGTTCTTCAACGCTCGGTGTGAAGGAAGCTCCTCCGGCAACATAACGGCCGGCAATCTGAGATGGCTCAATAACAAGTAAATCTCTATCTTGAGCTGATGTCCATACGTACATTACCATCCTGCCACTCTGTCCATCGACTGCAGGCACAAAGAATGCATTATTCCTCCCACCGCCTTGTACTGCAGCACCGAATTGACCATAGACGAGCACCGGATCATTGGCAACGCTATCAGATTGATGGAAATTTTCTATTTGAAAACTACCGGCATATTCATCAAATTGATTGTGATATAGAATATCGTGAAATTGATTGGTTGTGACAAATAATTGAGTAAGACTAGCCGCTCCATAGCTTCCCGGCTCCTTACTGAGATTCATGGGGAAGTTAAAACTCCCACTTGAATCGGCGCGGATGGTATCATCTTTAATGAAGTTTCCATCTCTGTCCAATGTTGCTATTATATTATTTCCCTCGAGAATATTCTGAATGCTTTCAACGGAATCTTCACCATAATGCCAGCCAAGTGGAGAAGCAACAGTATCAGCGGGATTAACTATTATTCTTCTTCCTTTCTCAAGGATATTTATGTCTGGTAGCGGCGCAACATTATAGGAGAAAGTATCTGTAGATGAAAGCAAGAGCATCTGCTTATCATTCACTCTTTCTGTATATTCTACAGAATTAACCGGTGCTTGAAAGTAGCAATGCAATACCTTGTTATAGGCATCGAGAATTTCTCCGTTTCTGCCATCCACAGTTACTACTTCAATGTCTGTCATTTTCAGATAAACTTCAATGCGATATGCCGGGATAAATCGACTTCCATTCTTGACATATACCTTTTCTACTTTAATCGGTGATGTCATTGATTGTGGTGCGGCATTTCTCACTTCTTTCTCAGTTGTAGCAAGAAATAATAGAGCTTCTGCTTGTGCCTTGTGCCGTGCCAGTGAAAAGGAAGGAATAGCAGAGGCTTTTCCATTTACCATAAGCATTCTTGATATGTCCTTGTATTGTAGTTTATCCGCTTTATTAAAAGCCATAATTGAGATAGCTCCCTGGATAGGAATTCCATTTATCTCATGTTGAATATATACAATCGTCCGTCGAGATTGAGGTGAATAAGACAAGGCATCTATGCTGAAGTCTATGAATTCTCGGTGTGATTCACTTCTCGCCTTCACTGCTCGATTTAACTCTTGTTTAACGAGGTCTCGATAATGTGATTTTTTATCCTGAGCTAGCGCAATAGTGCTAGAGAAGATAAAAATTGCCGCTAGAAGGAGCGTTAATTGTGTATGCTTTATGTTCATTATTTACACTTTAATTCCCAAATATTTATTAAGAAATAGTGAATTTAAGAAATTTGTGGACAATGAATGTATATTATATGTTAATAAGCCATATTATTCACTTTTCTCTTCCGACAAATTCCACCCTCGTGGTACAATATTATTTATTCCGGGAATGATAATTCACATAGAAAGCTGTGAATTGAGGTAAATAAATGAAGGATTTAAGGATTAGCCTTCTTCAAGAAGGAGCTTGCCCTTTCCTTGATTTAATCAGGCTAGAGAAGTATATCATCTAGCACTTCATTGATCATGTCATAGGGATAACCTTTATTCTGAGCATAACGAGAAAGCTTTTTACGCGCGTCATTGTTGTCTTTATATGTCGTGACTTGGTACTTTTTCTGAAGGAGGGAAGACAGAGTGCGGTAATAGGTCTTGTATTCTATCCTCCTCATTGCCATATCGATGATTGCAGAAGGCACGTGCTTCCGTTTCAGGGCATAGGCAATTTTCATCGGTCCCCAGGAATGAAACATCTGCTTATCATGTACAAATGCCTGCGCATAGCGTTCTTCATTCCAGAAATTCAAATCTCGCAATTCCTCGAGAATAAGCTCTATTTCATTGTTCTGCAGTTCATAAGAAATGAGCTTTCCCCTTATTTCATACTCGCAGTGTTCTTTGCGAGCACAATATCGTTGAATCTTTGTACGAGCTTGCTGAATTTCCATAATCAGAAATGTACGCTGTAAACTTGAATTATCGTATTAATTATTGATTTTTCCCTAGATGAGTGCTGAAGAAAGTAATTCAATTGATATATAGCCATATTTTCCCTTGATTTTTAGTTGATTTACGGCAAAACACCTATAAATGCTACGCATTTTATAGCTTGAGCAGAATGAAGACATAGCTTACCCACAATCTGAAAAGGATATTTCAAGGTCCCGTGAAGTACTTTCTATGCCATAATTATCCATATTTATATCGATCAGAACTCCATGCAATATATATTATCATAGGATGATGCCGTTACTTACTATACCAGAATGTTAAGTCCGGAATAGAAGGCTAGATTTATCTGATATCAATTCATATCCGATAAGTCCTCAATGCTATGACATGCCTAGGAAGATATTTGCGGAAGCTTCACAATATCAGAATAAATAGCTCAAGGAAATATTCACGCCGGCATTGGAGTTTCTGGAGGCATTGTAAGCTCCATCGTCATTGGGTATGCGCCATTCTTTCTTATTGATATCACTTATTGAAATCACGCCATTAAGCCCCAGAGATAACATAAAATGCTCGCTGAGATATGCCTGCATACCGAATCCGAGTCTGGCAAGGATATCGGTAGAATTAAAGAAAGTCGTCGCATCAGAAGCTTCTTGTTCAGTAAGAGCTTGTTCCCTGATGAACTCAGCAGTGGGGTTATTTCCACCGCTGAGGTAAAAGTTGTTGAAGCTCACCGATTGCTTGTCTATGACATGTGAAAGGCTTCCCTCGCGGAGAAATGAGATCATCGGACCTATATCCACAAAGAACTTGATTCCATTATTGTCATTTTCTTCTGCACCCGTTGTGAATCGGTAGATAATAGGAATACCTAAATAAGAAAATGACACACTTTTCTCATAGCGTCTTCCTGTGAAGGTATCGGCATAAGATTGTCCTCCTTTATAGCTCTGGATACCTATTCTTAATTGATGGCGATGGTTAAATTTATATCCTACATGGACACCATAGATAAATTGATATTCTGCTTGTTTATAGTCCATCATTTTCTGACCATAATTGTTCTGGTACACGATAGAATAAATATTATAACTTCCATCTACACCTAGGAGGAATCCATTCTGGGCCTCAAGGCTGAATGATGAAAGAACAAAAAGGAGAGCGATTAAACTCGAATAAATAATTTTCATTATGTCAGGTATTTTAAGCTGTAAATAGTAAGTACCCATACCGCTATATCGCAGCATTTCTAGTACTGCCCTTGCGTATAGAATACGTATTAATCTTCTTTTTTCTTATCCGATTGCTAAAATAGGTTAATTATTTGGTTTATACCGTGCTTCAGAGAGAATTTTTTGTGCATCGGTCATTTTACAGAGTTCCAGCAAAGTCACATCAGGATGAAGGCTCATATATTTATAGATTATTTTATAAGCACAATAAAGTACCGCCTGACCCGGAGCTTCCGGAGGCATTCCTGTGGTGTGAGGAGATGGATTGATGAGCTTATTGATTTTCCCGTAATCATGAGAAAAGATCAAATCTTCAGATAGGAGATATGCCCACATATTCTGTTCATTCTCTTGAACCCATTTTAGCTTGGCGGGTCGATAGCCATAGAGGACCGTATCGGCAAGTGCAGGAATAAGTTTATCCAGGATATAGATTTTTTTCCCTTCATAAATAAGTCGGTCGAGTAATCTATTTTCTTTGGGGGGTGCAATCTTATCCGCAACCCATACTTCAGCCGCCCTTTTGACAAGGAAATCCGGAGTATATTGCCAGTTTAGGTAATCAGAGAAGCTATTATCGTATGGATTTTTACGTATATAATTATAGCTGTTCCCGAGAAACATATCCAATCCCAAGCCGATACCATCGCGTCCGGAAGTATCATTAAAAATAAAGGATGCGTAGGCATATTCCGACAGGAAAGTATAATAAGTCGGTGTTTCTTCCTTTGGAAAGTAATATTTCATAAATTTATTGAGCGTATGAAGCTTATTTTTCCACTGGGAAAAGTCTTTAAACACAAGTTGCGTCGTGTCATATAGCTTGCGTATTCGGTCATCTGTGATAAATTTCCGAACTTTGTCAGCAGAAATGGCATCAAGGCTAGTGTCTTGTAATATCGGCATTACTTGTTTAAAATAAAGCGGAAAGAAAGCAGGGTATGATTTTTGAAGTTTATTTAATCCTGACAACATATCGGAAGTATCAAGGTTAAATAAATCTTGAGAAAAACGATAAACATGTATAGGTGCTTTTACATTGCTTACATCAGGAGTCTTCTGATTCTCACTACAAGAAAGGAAGCATAAGATGGTAAAGCTGAGTAGAATGCAGTATTTCATATTATTTAAAGTCTGATAAGTGTTAATATACTCGTTTAAAGGCTTTCAAGGATATAAATTAAATCATCACAAATTATTAAATTAAGATGAAGAAACTCACAATAATAGCATTAATTTTAACGCTCTTCAGCATTGAAGCGTATTCACAGCTTGAACGATTGCGTGTAGGTCCTCAAGTCAGTCCTAGCTTCAGCTGGATGACAACCAATGACAATCACATTAACAGCAATGGTTTAAATCTCGGGACCAAACTCGGTGTTGCACTAGAATATTATTTTTCCCCCAATTATGCACTCGTCTCCGGACTGAACTGGACCTTTAATACCGGTGGGAGGTTGCAACACGATATCGGTGGCAATCTACTCTCCGAGTCCAATGCCGAGCTGGATAATCCGGCGGTATTGGCTGATTTACCTGATGGAGTGAATATCCGTTACCACCTTCAGTACTTTGAAATTCCGATTGCCTTAAAGATGCGCACGAGGGAATTTGGGTATATCCGCTACTATTTTCAGATACCGGAATTTTATCTGGGCTTTCTTACCAAGGCGCGTGGAGACATTAAAGAAAGTTCTAGCGGCTTGAACTACAGCAAGCAACTTATCGGTGATGATGTAACAGGCATTAATATGTTTCTAGGACTCGGTGGCGGTATAGAATATAGTATATCATCGGAGACTTCACTCGTTGCCGGCCTTCATTTTCAACAGTCCTTAATCGATGTTACTGATGACAGCGCTACCAAGAATGATGGGAATCCTGAGAATTCAAAAGGAAATATAGGTGTTCTTATGCTTAAAATAGGAGTATTTTTCTGATGAAAATAGATATAGACAAGGATAAATTACAGGCCTTCATCCGCCGTGGACTCGAAGAAGATCTCGCTGCACGAGGAGATGTCACGAGCAAGGCGTGCATACCTGAAGATCAAGTGAGCTATGGCAAATTTCTCATCAAGGATAGCGGTATCTTATCCGGCATCTCAATTGCTGAACTAATTTTTAAAACAATTGATCCGGAAATTAAATTTGAGACGCTTATCGAGGATGGGCAAGCCGTCTCCTATGGAGATATCTGCGCTACTGTTGAAGGAAATAGTCGCAATATATTAAAAGGTGAGAGACTAGCCTTAAATACGATGCAGCGCTTAAGTGGCATAAGTACTTTAAGCAGGAAATATGCCGCTGCCGTGACAGACCTCGATGTCAAAATACTCGATACCAGAAAAACAACGCCGGGTATTCGTTTCCTGGAAAAATGGGCCGTTGCCATAGGAGGTTGCTATAATTATCGAGATGGCTTGTACGACTGGGTGATGATAAAAGATAATCACGTAAATGCTAGCGGAGGTATTACTGCTGCTGTTCACAATGCACTTGCTTACCTTAAAGAACATAATCTTGAACTCGATATTACCGTTGAGGTACAGAGCATTGATGAAGTAAAAGAATTGATGAAACTCGATGGCATAAGAAGGGTTATGCTCGATAACTTTGAGCTTGTTTTATTGAGAGAAGCCATTGCACTCGTAGATGGGAAATATGAAACAGAAGCTTCCGGTGGAGTAAATCTGAATACCGTAAGAGATATTGCACTGACAGGCGTTGATTATATTTCGGTAGGAGCATTAACGCATTCTGCACCGAATTTTGACATAAGTCTAAACTTCGTGGATTAAAGTACGCTCATTCTGAACTTTCTTTGTCCTATGGAGAAGCATGCCATGGCAGCGAATCTCTACCGAAGATCTTCAAGGTAATCAATTCTGCATAAGTAGCTGTTGGCAAGGCTTTCTTTGCTATCCTGCATTAATATCCCTCTGCCCATCCAAGGTTAAGTCTCCGCATTCACTCCTCACCGAAGAGTCGTTTAATGTAATCATTGGAAAATTTTCCTTCCGGATCCAATGTTCTTTTCAACTGCTTAAAGTCATCGTATTTTTCATATTGCTTCCGCAAATAAGCTTTCCCGACAGCAAATTCTTTGCCCCAGTGAGGCCGTCCACCATGTTCTCGAGCAAATTTTTCAAATTCCGGCAGCGTTTCCTCCCAGTTCTCATGCTTATAAGCATAAAATCCTAGCCACATCGTATCGCGCTTATATGCAGGGCTCAGCCAGAATTCATCGGCTTGGGTGAAACGTATTTCCTGGATGAAATTAAGCTTAAAAGCTTTTCTTGTGAGAAAATCTCTGTAGTCAGACAGGATTTCTCTTGCATCCTTCACATCAAAAGCCCATTCAGTTTCCCTGTGATGTGGAGGTTCGGGTGTAAGGAAAACTTTTTGGCTTTTTTCGATTCTGTCGAGTGGCTTTTTCATATCTTCTATCAATAGGCGATTGATATTGCCCGATAGTGCCGGGAACTTACGCGAAATAAAAACCAGTGAGCGGTATAAGTACACAGAAAAGAATTTGTCGCGCATAAATTGCCTGATGCGTGAATCATTCACCGCGTCCTGCGTACGCTCATAACGATATAAAACGATGTTTTCTGCAGGTGGCAGCCACCACAATTTGACGTGATCATTTTCTTCTATGTAGGTATGAATGTTTTCAATAGCTTCTGCAAATGGAACGGTGCCCGTTCTTTCATGTAGATTAAATGCCTTTGTTACCTGCAATTTTATCTCTGAAATAACACCTAGCATCCCTATATTGACGATACAAGCGCGATATAAGTCTTCTTGCTTATGTTTATTGACGATAAGCTTCTCACCATCTGCCTTGATAATACTGAGCTCTATAATATGCGAGCCAAGGATTTTAAAATTGAGTCCCGTCCCATGCGTTCCCGTTGATGCTGCACCGGCAAGCGATTGTTGATCTATAGATCCGAGATTAATTAAAGCAAGTCCGTTTTTCTCGAGAACCTGAATAAGCTCATAGAAACGGATTCCCGCCTGAACTTTCACGACTTTATTTACCTTGTCAATCTCGATAAGCTTATTATATAGATCCAGATTGATAAGCGCATCGCTTGTTTTACAGACATCTGACCATGAATGGCTGGCTCCTACTACACGTATTTTCTTTTGTTTTTTAATGATATAAATAAGCTCCTGCTCATTTTCAGGCTGGCAATATTGAGAAGCTTGTACAGAGACGTTTCTTCCCCAGTTTCTAAATTCATATTTCTCTCTACATTTCATTTGTTTCCCGCGATTGATGAGACAATCTATGAAAATTTATAGGAATTTTAAAGGAATAGATCTATAACATAAATAAACAGAGCACCTAAAACTTATAAGCAAAGGACACATATTCTGCATGCCTCTGATGCTGTATAGGAAAAATCAATAGACTCCATTATTCAGAATGCCACTATCTCCCCACATGAATAAGTAATACTGAGATATCTGATGGAGAAACCCCTGTTATCCTACTAGCTTGTCCTATGCTATGCGGTTTAAGTGCGGTTAATTTTTCTCTAGCTTCTGCAGAAAGAGAGGAAATAGAGCCATAATCGAGTTCATCGGACAACTTCACATCCTCAAGCCTTTCCATCTTATCAGCTTGTTCTTGTTCTCGCTTGATATAGCCTTCATATTTTATCTCAACTTCAGAGATATACCGTGTTTCTTCATCGTAATGAGACAAAAACATTTCCAGTTCCGGCAATGCATCACAGAGTAGCTGCAAGGACACCTGTGGACGTTTTAAAACGGTATGCATTTTAACAGACTGTTTCAATGGACTTGAATTCACTTTTTCGAGAACTGCGTTGAGTTGATCAGGAGTAACCGATGTGGATTCAATATATTCTTTAATGTCTTGCTTTCCACCTATTTTTTCCTCAACGCGCAGCATTCTTTCATCCATGCCGAGCATTCCGAGCTCCATCAACTTAGGAGTAAGCCGTAAATCGGCATTGTCCTGGCGTAGCATAATCCGGTATTCAGCTCTGCTTGTGAACATTCGGTAAGGTTCCTTGGTCCCTTTATTCACGAGATCGTCAATAAGAACACCGATATAAGCTTCGGAGCGTTTCAGAATAAAAGGGTCTTTTTCATTCAATCTGAGATGCGCATTTAAGCCCGCCATGAAGCCTTGACATGCTGCTTCTTCATATCCCGTAGTCCCATTGATCTGACCGGCAAAGTAGAGATTGGGAACAAGATGCGTTTCAAGGGTCGGCTTTAATTGCGTCGGCTGGAAGAAGTCGTACTCAATAGCATAGCCGGGTCGATACATCTTGGCATTCTCAAATCCCCTGATTTTACGCAATGCTTTATTCTGAATTTCTACCGGAAGCGAAGAAGAAAAACCATTGACATATACTTCTACGGTATCCCAGCCTTCAGGCTCGATAAAAAGCTGATGTCTGTCTCTATCAGCAAATCTATCAATTTTATCTTCAATCGATGGACAATAGCGCGGCCCCAGTCCTCGTATGCGTCCATTGAACAAGGGCGATCTGTCAAATCCCTCTCGCAATATCTCGTGTACTTCCGGCGATGTAAAGCCGATATGGCAAGCTCTCTGCGTTGTGGGGATTCTCGTATCGGTAAAAGAGAACCGCGACGGATGTTCATCCCCTTCTTGCCGTTCAAGGACATCGTAATTAATCGTCCTTCCATCGACTCGTGGCGGAGTTCCCGTCTTCATTCTCCCCGACTCAAATCCCAGTTCTTGCAATTGTCCTGTTAATCCTATGGCAGCTCGTTCACCGGAGCGTCCGCCACCGAAATGTTTATCGCCGACGTGAATTAAGCCATTGAGGAAAGTTCCATTGGTGAGGATTACGGTCTTGGCAGGTATTTCAAGCCCCAGTTGAGTGCGCAATCCACAAGCTCGTCCATCTTTCACGACGATTCCCGTAATCATTTCCTGCCAGAAATCAATATTCTTGGTTTCTTCCAGCATTTTACGCCACTTCAAGTGAAATTGCATTCTATCACTCTGTACTCGCGGGCTCCACATTGCAGGCCCCTTGGACTTATTGAGCATGCGGAACTGAATAGCAGTTTCATCAGATACGATACCGCTATATCCCCCCATTGCATCTATCTCTCTTAAAATCTGCCCCTTGGCAACACCGCCCATAGCCGGATTGCAACTCATCTGCGCAATGGTGTTCATGTTCATTGTTGCGAGCATAACCTTACTCCCCATCCGTGCTGCCGCCACCGCGGCTTCACAACCGGCATGCCCTGCTCCTACTATCGCTACATCGTATTCTTGAAACATAAAATTGCTGTTTTGTTCTCTCCTGCAAAGGTATGGATTTTCTCGCTTTCACAAAAACTCAGAACGTCTCCGATTCTTACAGAGAGAGGATGAAGGAGATATTTCTTCCGGGCAATTATAGCACAGTGCATACGGATAAATAAGGGATAAAGCTTCCGTGAATCTTCCCGATCCCTATTTTCCTTTCCGGCCATTTGCCATAAGGCAATAGAAAAACCGGATAAATCTGCCCCGATTTATGTGTAATTACGACTATACCGGCCAAAAAGGCGGTCAAATACACGATTTCATCTCGGAAACTAGAGTGCTATCGAGCTTATTCCTCTTCCAATATACTGAGCGGCGACCAGAAATAGGTTTCAAAGTCGGTAATTTTATTATCTTCAACCGGAATGCCTTCAGCGAGCAAGCGCTCTTCCATAAGCGTAGGAGTCGCAAAGTTCATGCGACCGCTCAATTCTCCCTTCCTATTGACAACCCTATGTGCAGGTACCTTTTCTTCAGCGGAAGAGCATTGTTTTAAGGCCCAGCCCACCATACGAGCGGAACCAAGGGCTAGAGCATCTGCTATGGCACCATAAGTGGTAACTCGTCCCTCAGGAATCTGCCGACATAGGTCCCATACGAGGATATAATAAGGTATTTCTTCAGTGCTCATTTTAATAATTTTTATTGATGTGCTGAGGCTTAAGTGGGTCGGCGTGATCGATTGCGTATTGCTCTCTATTTCTGTAAATATCCATAGCTCGGAACATTGCCTTGAGAAAACTGTGATGATTGGCTTTATTGGCTCCGGCTATGTTGTACGCAGTGCCGTGATCAGGTGATGTCCTCACAAAGGATAGTCCGGAGGTAAAATTCACCCCTTCACCGAAGGAAAGCGCCTTAAAAGGTATAAGACCTTGGTCGTGATACATAGCGAGAATTGCATCAAACTTAGAATACATGCTCGAGCCAAAAAATCCATCTGCGCTATACGGGCCCATAACCATTATTCCCTCTTCCTTCATATCAACAATTGCCGGGCGGATAATATCCTGTTCCTCACTTCCTATGTAGCCATTATCTCCTGCATGTGGATTTAACCCAAGAACGGCAATAAGAGGCTTCTCCTTCCCAAAGTCCTTAATCATCGTATCATTTAATCGATGAATGCCTTCCTTTATCGCTTCCGTAGTAATGGATGGCACAACATCACGGAGAGGCACATGAGCTGTAATTAAGCCGACAAGCATGCTATCACTCACCATAAGCATCATACTCTCCTTACTTTCCGACTGCTCGGTAAGATATTCAGTATGTCCTATATGTTTAAACCCGGCCATCTGCATAGCTTGCTTATTAATCGGCGCGGTAACAAGTACGTCAATTTTTCCTTTTTTGATATCTTTGACAGCTGCTTCCAGGGACTTCATGGCATATTTTCCACTCAATTCCGTAGGTTTTCCGAGTGTTATATTCACATTCTCCTGCCACACATTGACAATATTGATGATTCCTTCTTTGCACTGGTCTGCGTGATGAATATTATTCAGAGTAATATCGTCGTAATCAACAATATTCCGATGGTAAGATGCAATTTTTCTACTACCGTACAATATCGGGATACAATGATTAAAAATATCCTCGTGGTGAAGGGATTTAAAAATCACCTCCATGCCTATACCGTTTATATCACCTATACTTATTCCTATGCGGAGTTTCTTTCTCATAATTTCAATTCCTTCGATAAGTTAAATTTCATTCCACTTCAATTCTTTACATTTGTCCTATTTACCCAAAACATGCAATAGAAATGCAAAAGGAAGTGCAAAAGCCACAGAAGACAAGGGCTCGCGCAAGAATTTGGCTCGGAATCGTAGTAAGACTACGGTGAGAACCAAATTCGAGCAAGTGCTTGTATTCACAGGATTTTGTGCTTATCTTCAATTTCTATTACATGATTTGGGTATTATCACAATTTCCCTCTTTTCTATGAAAGCCAAGAAATCATACGGACAACATTTCCTCGTTCATGATAGGGTTGCTGAATCAATCGCAACCCTTATCAGTCCGCAATATAAGAATTATCATATTCTTGAAGTCGGACCGGGTCGGGGAAAACTTACTCAATTCCTCGTAAAAGCCCATAAAAATATCACTGTGGTTGAAGCGGACCGCGATATGGTTAATTATCTTAAAGAAGCTTACGCAAATGACGAAATCTCTATCCTAGAAGCAGACTTCTTGAAGGTAAATCTCCGCGATACGCTAGGAAATGACTTTATTCTTATCGGAAACTTTCCCTATAATATATCTACGCAGATTATCTTTAAAATGCTAGAGAATAGAACATATATTCCGGAGATGATAGGGATGTTTCAGAAGGAAGTCGCCGATAGAATACTCGCTTCACCGGGAAATAAAACTTATGGCATCCTTTCCGTGCTTACACAAGCCTATTATACGGGAAAAAAAGCAATGAAGTTATCCCCTGGACATTTTAATCCTCCACCACGTGTAGATAGTGCCGTAATTAAGCTTGAACGACTCGACACTCCGAGAGTCCACAGTACTTTCTCCCACTTACACAGAATTGTAAAAATGGCCTTTAACCAACGGCGTAAAATGCTCCGTAACTCCCTTAGTAGTTTAATTTCCTCTGAAAAAGTCAAATCTCTTCCGATAATGCGGAAACGCCCTGAACAGTTATCGGTAGAAGAATTTGATGAATTGACGCTTTTGCTGAATGATGAATTGTGTGGATAAAAAAAATAAATGTATGTTTATCTCATATTTAAATCTGTTTATTTAATCATGCAGTGAGATGAAAGCCTGAATGCAGAGTATAACAGGCATTGCAAGTGTAGAAAAAGGAAGTGTTAATCTGATTGAGCATTCCTTTCCGACAAGATATAAGGTGGAAAAGCAGATTTTAAGGATAAAAAGTAAAATTTAACGTTTCCTTAGTAACTTTTTAAGGGGTAAAATGCGTCTATAGATAAAAGGACTTTAAGTGATAGCACAAGATCTCATATCGACCGATATATTTCCGGTAAAAACGACGGATACCGGTAAAACAGCACTTCAATTTATGTCTGATCTGCTCGTGAAGCATTTACCCATAGTTGAAGACGGGAATTTACTGGGCATATTATCTGAAAGTGATATTTTATCTCACAATGAAAATGCCGCGATAGAGACTTATAACTTGTCGATGAACAGGCCCTATGCGCAGAAGGAGATGCATATATTTGATATTATGTCCATTATGGCTGAGCATAGGCTCAGTGTTATTCCGGTAGCGGATTATAAAAACAAATATCTAGGTGCGATCTGCCTGGAAGATCTTCTTTATTACTTTGCTCAATCTTTTTCTTTTAATGAACCGGGAAGTATCCTCGTTCTTGAAATGCTGAAGAGCGATTACTCGCTCGTGGAACTGGCACAGATTATAGAAAGTGAAAGGACTGCAATTCTCGCTACCTTTATAAACACTCATCCGGATTCTATGAAGGTTCACGTAACAATAAAGGTAAATAAGAACGAAATAGGCGGGATATTATCGGCACTAGAACGACATGACATTTTTGTGAAAGCAAGCTATTCAGAAAGTGAATATCTCGATGACCTTCAGGAAAGATATGATAGTCTGATGAATTATCTTTCTGTATAGATTGTTCCCTTAAAATACAGCAATCTTTATACTCTTCCGATACTTGAATTTCAATGGTTTTCAATATCCTTCGATGCTTCCTGTACGGGAATGAAAGTCGGTAGATTCCAGTGAAAGCGCAGTGCCAGCATCCGCAATATAAATGTTATGAGCAATGCAATAATCGCTATCCAAGCTTCATTAAGCAAGCCGCTATAATCGCCTATTACCACAATTAAAGCACCGAGAAATGCCGCTGATGCATAGATCTCTTTTTCTAGGACAACCGGAACACGAGTCAGTAAGATATCACGGAGCATTCCACCACCGACTGCAGTCAGAACACCGAGTAAAACCGCCATTTCTGCATTCCCGGTAAAGCTCAGTGTTTTCTCTGCTCCCGTTACTGCAAATAATGCCAGCCCCACTGCATCAAATACAATAACCGGCCTGTATAAGCGCTGTACCCATGAATAAAATCCGATTGTTACAATCACCGCCAGAACTGCCGTCGCAAGATAGTACCATGTCGTTAATCCTGTCGGAGGAATGTCTCCTATACATAAATCGCGGATTATACCTCCACCGCAGGCTACGGTAAACGCTATTGCAAATATCCCAAATATATCCAAGCCTCGTTGCTTTGCTGCCGTAGCTCCACTTATTGCAAATGCAAAAGTGCCTATCAGGTCCAGAAAGTAATACAGTGTATGCAATTCTTCTACCACAGTCCATGTTTATATTCAATAGCGAATATACAAAGGTCTGCACTGTCCCATGGAATTTTGATCTGTTTTCTCCTATCTTTAATTTTATCTGCCGGAAGAAATGTGCAGTGATAGGGTACAATAAAGGTGAAAATTTCAGACTTGTGGGGTAAATAGGCAGAAATAAGCATAGAACACATTAAATATTTTCTTAATGTTAAAAAAATAGGTGTACTGAAATCTTAAAAGCTGCGAATTTAGATTATCTTTGTCCATTCATTATCGAATAATATAATCTAAATATATCAGCAGATGAAGTTTATCGTTTCTTCTGAAATCTTATCTAAGCAATTACAGAAAGCTCATGGTGCTGTAGCTGCCAATCCTGTTCTAGACATATTGACCTATTATAAATTTCAAGTGAAGAACAATATCCTTGAAATTACCGCAACGGATATGGAAACTACAGTTATCACTTCAGTACAAGTAGAGTCGGATGGCGACTTTATATTTACAATACCGGCAGGTAAAATTACAGATACGATACGCTCCCTTCCTAGTATGCCGGTAGAATTTACCTATTCTGAAGAAGAAGAGACAATTTTAGTGAAAGCTGGTAAAGCAGAATATACAATGCTGTCTCTTACAATGGAAGATTTTCCGGAGTTGCCGAGTAGAGATGAAACTAATCAGGTAAAGATTAATAGCAATGTATTAATCAATGCATTCAATAAAGCATCGTTTGCTACGAGTAATGATGAAGTGCGACAGGCAATGCAAGGAGTTTTTATCGAAATCGATTTTGATAAAGCGACATTTGTTGCTACAGATGCCCACAAACTAGTAAAATATACGTATTCAGGCCTACAGACCGATATCGCGGAGAGTTTTATCATCCCCAAAAAATCTGCAGGACTTATCAAGAATGTATTTGACAATGATACTGAGATTACCATGGCTTTTTCTCGTAAAAATGTCCATTTTATCAGTGCGGATAGAACGATGATAAGCCGGCTTATAGATGCCAATTTTCCGGACTATAACATCGTTATCCCATCGGATAATCCCAATCATGTGATTATCGACAGGAATTCACTGTTGAATACATTAAAAAGAATCATCATCTTCTCCAATCAGACAACCAATGGAGTCACTTTCCAGCTTAAGGATGATACTATGACTTTGTCAGCACAAGATGTTGACTTCTCCATTAAGGCGGAAGATACCTTGCCTTGTCAATATGACGGAGAAGAAACTAAAATCGGATTCTCGGGAAAATTCCTCGTTGAAATCTTAAATCACCTAGAGTCTGATGAAGTAAGAATAAAATTAAGTACACCCAATAGGCCAAGCCTTATCGTCCCTGAAGAACAAGAAAAGGAAAATACCGATGTATTGATGGTTCTTATGCCCCTCGTTGTTCAGAGAATATAGGATTTTCTACCTGAGTATACTTATTATTGTATAATTGTGCAAGTGCAGTTTTTCTGTGCTTACGCTTGAATTTATTGTGATATGTATTTTAAGAAATCACCACTTTTACTGTTGTGCTCCTCCCTTTTATTGGTAGCTTGTAGTCCCAAGTTAAACAAGCAGGCCGTTGAAACAGAGAAGCAAGAGGAAGGTACCGTTACTCTGGATACCATTTATATTTCACAAGATGAAGATGAAGTTAAAGAAGATACAATTCCCGATATTTTACCGCTGTATCGGGCCGAGGCAAGCAGGACTTATGATATCGTCCACACAAGACTTGATGTGAAATTTGACTGGAATAAAGAATATGTTTACGGCAAAGCTTATCTTGACATAAGTGCCTACTTTTATCCGATTACGGAGATCGTACTCGATGCTGTAAATTTCGATATTCATTCCGTGAATCTTAAAGATGCTTCAGGTCCTTCCCTTTCTTACGATTATGATGGCAAAAAGCTTACTTTAAAGCTCAATAATGCTCTGAAACGCAATGAAACCAGGAGATTTTATATCAACTATACCGCCAAGCCATCAGAAGGTGAAGCCGGTGGTAGCGCTGCAATAACAAGCGATCGCGGACTCTTTTTCATCAATGCTCAAGGAAAAGACCCCAATAAACCTATGCAGATATGGACGCAAGGCGAGACAGAAAGTAATTCGCGGTGGTTTCCGACTTTTGACAAGCCCAATGAAAGGACAACGCAAGAGATGTTTATCACCATCGAAGAAAAGTATGAAGTCCTCTCCAATGGATTGCGCGTCGATGTCACCCATAATGATGATGGAACGAAAACAGAACACTGGGTTTTTAATAACGGAAAGGGACATGCACCATATCTATTTATGATGGCAATCGGCGATTATGCCGTTGTTGAGGATAGCTGGAACGGTATTCCACTCCAATATTATGTAGAGAAAGAGTTTAAGGAAGATGCTGTGAAGATTTTTAATCACACGCCGGAAATGCTGAGTTTTTTCAGTGATATCCTCGATTATCCCTATCCATATAAGAAATTTTCTCAAGTTATTGTCCGCGATTATGTCTCCGGCGCAATGGAAAATACGACCGCAGTTGTATTCGGCGAATTTATTCAGAAACACGCCGACGTCCTCGTTACTGCTCCCAATGACCGTATAGTGGCACACGAGATGTTCCATCACTGGTTTGGAGATCTTGTTACGACTGAAAGCTGGGCAAATATTGTCCTCAATGAAGGATTTGCCAATTACGGTGAATATCTTTGGTCTGAATATAAATATGGTCTCGACGATGCACAGATGGCTTTAAATAGAAATTTCAAGGGCTATCTCCGCGCAGCTTCCCGTTCTCCACGGCCTACTGTTTATTACAAGTACAGGCACAGGATGTCGATGTTTGATGCACAGACCTACAATAAAGGTGGCTTGATTCTGAATATGCTCCGACATTATCTCGGTGATGAATTATTTTTTAGTACTCTGAATTATTACCTGAACGAATATAAATATACAGCAACGGAAATAGCTGACTTGCGACTGGCATTTGAAAAGATGTCCGGCCAGGATTTACACTGGTTTTTTAATCAATGGTTCCATACCGCCGGTCATCCCATTCTCAATATTTCGGAAAATTATAATGTCGATAGCTCGAAGGTAAGTGTAACAGTTGAGCAGACTCAAGACCCGGAGAAAAGTAAAGCGATATTTAAGCTTCCTACCACAATAGCGATATATTACTCGGCGAGTGATGTAGAAAAGCATTCAATTGTTATCGATGAGCGTAAACAGACATTTACTTTTCCGGTAAAACAAGAGCCGGCACTCGTCGTCCTTGATCCGGCAGATGTCATACTAGCAGTGAAACATGAGGATTATACTGGGGAGGAATTGGCCTTGCTCGCAGAGGCAAGTCCCAGTACACCTACGAGAATCGAGGCATTTGAAGCACTAGCATTTAAAGATATAGATGCGATGCGGAATTTGCGTAAGCTATTCTTGAAAGATGATAGCTGGTACATAAGGAGAGCGGCGATCCGGTCAATGGATTATACCGATCAGAATGCGCCTGTACTCAAGAAATATGCGGCTCACGATGAAAGGACTGAAGTGCGTTTGGCGGCTTTAAACAAGCTAGACAACAGCGGTGATTCAACACTTATTTCTATGTATGAAGCCAAGATTGATACTGCCTATGCGCTTGCGGAGCAGCTGAAAGCACTAGAAGGTTTATATAAGCTCAATTCTGAAAAGGCCTTGAAATTATCCGAGCAATATCGCAGTAGAAATGGAAGTCTGGTGAACAATACACTGGCAAGCATATACGGTAGTGAAAAAGACCCTAAGTATCTTCCATTCTTTAAAAAACAGATAAAGGCAGCTAGCGGATATAGCTTAATGGGAATAATGGGCGATTATGCCGGGCTTGTTGCGCAGACAGATGTGAATGAAGTTATTGAAAATATCGATTTTCTCAAGGGTATTTTTAATCGGGAGGGAAATTCCTTTTTCACCCAGGTTTTCCTCGCAAATGGAGTTTCAAGCATCGGCAATATGGTTGCCGCTTCCGAGGATTTCAGTGCAGAGGAGAAGGCCCGGATTTCAAAGCATATAAAAGCGGTTATGCAATCTTTTTACGAGAGTACCGATAATGATAGATTAAAAGCGATGCTTCAACGATTTCAGTAAAGTACCTTCTTAAGTTTTATCAATTAAGGATGGATTATCGTGGAGAATTGCATCGATAATTTTGCGCCCGTGATCGCGCGTGTTCTCTATGAATAATCGATTGGTCTTTAAGCCACAATGAATAACTCCGGCTAGAAAAATACCTTTTCGAGAAGACTCCAGGGTTTCTTCACGACACCACGGCGTTGCATACCGGTCGGTATCAATTTCTATATGTAGCTTCCGCAAAAAATCATAATCCGGTCTGTAGCCGGTCAATGCAAGTACGTAATCGGCGTGAATATTTTCAGTTTTTCCAGCCTTTTCATAAACTACAGCATCGGGAGTAATTTCTTTTACTTGTATATTAAAAATGGCATCAATGCTACCTTCCTTAATGCGATTCATGATATCGGGCCGTATCCAGTATTTTACGCGTTCATTGATAGTATCACCGCGGACAAGCATCGTCACGTGAGCACCTTTACGCCAGGTTTCAAGAGCTGCGTCACAGGCAGAATTTGCCGCACCTATAATAACGAGGTCTTGGCCGATAAAAGCATGTGGGTCATCGTAGTAATGGCTTAGGTGGGGAAGATCCTCACCGGGGATGTGCATAAGATTAGGGACGGAATAGAAACCGGTTGCTACAACGACATAGGAACATCGATAACTATCTTTATCTGTCAAGACCGTAAAATCCCCACGTTCACCGACGACATTATTTACTTTTTCATAAAATTGAATCCTGAGTTCATAAGCCTCATATAAGCGTCGGTAATATTCCAACGCTTCTTGCCTCGTAGGCCTCGCGTTATTGGAGACAAATGGTACGCCACCAATTTCCAGCTTTTCCGATGTTGAGAAAAAAGTCATATTCACCGGAAAGTTATACAGGCTATCGACGAGAGCGCCTCGTTCAATAATCCGGTGACTGAGGCCGGCTTTCCGGGCTTCAATGCCTACTTGAATTCCGGTGGGTCCACCACCTATAATTATTACATCAACCATAAGAATGTTACTTAGCTACTTATCGATGTAAAAACGCATTTTTATCAATAATGGTCAAAATTATTGTGCATTACTTTCAGAATTCATCCGTTTTATGACCTGTAGTTCAATCTACGGCTCGGATTACAGAAAAATTGAGCAGGACTTCAATCAGGTACTCCAGTCTGCACGATCAAGGCTTCTGTAATTTATTGCCTCAGAGATATCCTGGCTCGATATATTTTCTCTGTGCTCAAGATCAGCCGCAGTACGGGCAACTTTCAATATGCGATCGTAGGCACGCGCTGAAAGCTGCAATTTATTCATTGCATTTTTAATCATTACAGTAGAAGCACTATCCAGAGAGCAATATTTCCGAGCCATATTGGAGGGCATCTGTGCATTGCAATGAATTTCATCGAAGTCACTGAAGCGCTCTTCTTGTATTTGTCGTGCTTTAATAACACGTTGAGCGACATCCTTGCTTCTCTCAATCTTTCCATCCGTAGAGCGATCTGTTATTTCTTCATAACTGACCGGCGTAACCTCAACATGAAGATCGATTCTATCGAGCAGTGGACCGGAGATCTTGTTCAAGTACCGTTCTACAATGGCCGGACTGCATGTACAGTCCTTGGTGGGATGATTATGATAACCACAAGGGCAAGGATTCATAGAGGCGACGACCATGAAACTCGCTGGATAATCAACACTGATCTGTGCCCTTGAAATCGTAATTTTCCGTGCTTCCATAGGTTGTCGCAGTACCTCGAGTACCGAGCGCTTAAACTCGGGCAATTCATCGAGAAATAGCACGCCATTGTGAGCGAGCGATATTTCTCCGGGTTGTGGATTGCTTCCCCCGCCTACAAGTGCCACGTCAGAAATAGTATGATGTGGAGAGCGGAAAGGCCGTTGCGTAACGAGTGAGGAATCCATGCCTAAGTTTCCGGAGACTGAATGAATTTTGGTCGTTTCTAGTGCTTCATGCAGGCTCAGTGGAGGAAGAATTGTCGGAAGTCGCTTGGCAAGCATTGTTTTTCCTGCACCGGGAGGACCGATAAGTAAGACATTATGCCCTCCGGAAGCAGCAATTTCAAGCGCTCGTTTAATGTTCTCCTGTCCTTTGACATCGGAGAAATCAATGGAGTAGAGGTGATTAGATTGGGCAAATTCTTTTCTGGTATCGACATTGACTGGCTCCAGGGTTTTATTGCCGCTGAGATGAGCTACTGCCTCACCGAGATGCTCAATCCCATACACTTTAATATTATTGACAATGGCGGCCTCCTTGGCATTGGCTTTAGGGACGATTAATCCTTTATAGCCGAGTTCTCTCGCAAGAATAGCAATAGGAAGTGCACCCTTAATCGGCCTGACGCCACCATCGAGAGATAATTCTCCCATAATCATATAATCCTCAAGACCTTTGGTTTTTATCTGATTACAGGCAGCAAGCATCCCTATCGCAATCGTAAGGTCAAATGCCGAGCCTTCTTTCCTTAGATTGGCCGGTGCGAGATTAATGACAATATTTACTCGCGGTATCCGTAAATTAATACTCTTGACCGCTGAAATTATCCGTAGATACCCTTCTTTTACAGCATTATCCGGTAAGCCGACAAGACTATAATTGGGCTTATCCATCATAGGTGTTCCACCGGCTCTGACCTCTATGGTTATAAGGCGAGCATCGACGCCATAAACCGCAGCAGCATAGGTTTTTAATAGCATAGCATAAGAAATTTTTGTGTCCTCATAGATATATTCTACATAGGTAGGTGTACGATGCCTTCGCTATTGTTCCTGTGAAACCACATATTCTTTATGAAATGCTCAACTATTGTATTGTCCAAGCTAGCTTATCAATCTTACATTCAAATAAAATTGATCGTTCCCTTCCGCCAATTATGAGCGTGTAATTCTATGGGATATTGTGAATCGGGATTGAGAAAATGCTCTCGGTATTAGAATTGAACGTACACCAGCTTGAGCTCTCCCTTATAATCGCTAGGAGCAATAAATGAACTGCTGGAAGTCTGAATTGCTTCGGTAAACCGTATCCTGAGATCTTGTAATCCCGTACTCATAAGGTTAAATCTGTTAACTTCCCCCAGACCGTTCATGCCAAATGCACTTACCGTTGAATTTCTGCTTATTTCATCATTGAAAATGAGCTCCAGGAAGGACGGAACCCGGAAGACAAAAAAGGAAGAATATACCGCATTGTCATCTTGACTATATTGACGCTTGTGGATTACTCTCGTCCATAAATATTCATCCGTGCTCGAGAGTGCAATTGCGACAATATCTTCATAGTAATAATCCACGCTGCCACTTCCATAAGGACTGAAACCACTTGCATAATTCATACGGTTAAAATATTCTTTCCGTATTTCACCACAGATGACTACGCCACCACCTTGGGTCAATAAAATGTCCGCTATCTTGAGATCGGAAATGCCATTGACATTCCGCTGCCTTTTATCCAGTAATTTATAAATCGTCTCTTTATCAAAACTTTTAAAATACGACTGCGCACCGGCACTCTTCCGTCCTGCTCTGAAAAGAAATAAACCATTGGATTCTGATTGTGAATGATCAGAATAAAATCCTGCGATAAGTAAGAGATGATTCTGGTTGTCATATTTTCCACTAAGCTGAGTGGTAAGCCGATCCTCAAAGTCAATTCTCTCTACCGTGACAGTATTTTCTCCGTGGATTGTATATACCTTGAGATGGTGTGAATTTCTTCTGAATCGGTTATTATTCTCATCAAATACGAGAAAAACAGTTCCGGAATTGGATATTTCTATGAATTGAAACTCATTGTTCACACTTTCGTCAAATGTGATGACGTCTTTCCACAAGAGTTTCTTCTTGATAACATCATATACGTATAGTTGTAGCGTCTTCCTGTGAATCGGATTGAAAAATAGCACCTTGCTCTTATCTTCAGAGCGTGTAAAAAGGAAGGAACGTGTCATCACTTTATCTTTCTTCAAGACAATCGTACTATCTACCGGAACTGATTGTACATTGTATGTACGATGTATGAGATATGTGGAATCCTTAACTCGTGTGGAATAAAAGAACTCAATCTGCTTATTCAAGGCATAAATGCCTGATACACTCACATCCGCCGGCTCTTCCCTCAATGAACGAGTCCATAGTTTATGCATCTCTTTATCAAATGCCAGAAGCTTAAACTCACGCCTGCTATCGAGAAAGAGCATATTGTAATCACCCACTTTTCCCAGTAGTGTATAGCGCGCTCTATCAATCTCTATCGGCAATGAAACAGTAACGCGTTGCGCGGATACTGTGCTTGCGACTAAAAAGATTGTGGCAATTAAAATGCTTCTCATGTGGAAAAGATAGATGAATGCTTTCAATCCTACAAGCAAATTGTAAAATATATGCACAAAAAGTGATTCTGCCTTTTTGCCGGAAGGGAATTCATCTAGCCAAATGACTCAAATATAGGCAATTACATATCTCTTCACTCTTATGACTTTAATATTTTTCTCCTACTCAGATAGTAGAATTATGAAATAAAAAAGCTCCAGATGAAAGAAATTTAAGAAAATCGCCTAGTAATCTTGTCGATTTTGCTCCCTTATGGGTACTTATGTACTTATCCCACATAAAGTAGAGTCTGTTTTCACAAATAAATAACAGACCGGCGGATTAAAAGAGCAGAACAAAGCTCTTCCTGGCTTATTTCTTAGCACCCTCGGCAACAAGCCCGAAGAATTCATCGAGATTGGGCAAGAGGATAATTTCGGTACGGCGGTTCAAGCTACGTCCTTCAGCTGTTTCGTTACTTGCTTTAGGTACATATTGAGACCGACCACCGGCTGTCATGCGCTCCGGACTTATCTCGTATTCTTTTTGTAAAAGCCTTACAACTGAGGTTGCTCTCATCACGCTGAGATCCCAGTTGTCCTTGATACAAGAATTTGAAATGGGGACATTATCTGTATGTCCTTCAACAAGAATGTCGAGAGACTTATGATCCTTTAAGATTTTGGCAATCTTGGAGATTACACTTTTGGCTTGTTTATTAATGGCATAGCTACCGCTGCGATAGAGCATTTTATCGGAAAGCGAAATGTAAACGACACCTTCCCGCACCTCGATCTGCACATCCTCGTCATTGACATTGGCAAGGGAGCTTTTAAGATTGGTGACGAGTGCAAGTGTTAAGCTATCTTTCACGCGCATTCTCTCGTTGAGTTTCTTGGTGTATTTAAACTGCGAGTTTAAGGTTTTCAAGGTGCTTTTTAAGCTTTCAACACTGGATTGGCTGATAACTGAGAGAGAAGATAATCTATCGAGAAGATGTGTTTTATTCTTTTCAAGTGATGCGATATGCTGTTTCAGTTTTTCAATCTTAGCCTGTGAATTTTCCAGGGCTTCAGCTTGAGCAGTGTATGCATTCTGTATGGAATCGGTTTTATTATAGCAGTCATCAAGACTACTCTTGTATTTTTCTAGCTCTGATTGTGATTGGGCATACTTCTTTTTACTTACGCATGAGCTTGTTATAGCTAGTGCAAATAAAAGAGATAGGATATAATATGGTTTCGTCATATCGAAAAAATTTAGGATGTTAATATTGTATATATTTCATGGAGAGATTTTCTCTCTATTCATGCTGCGTGCCAAATGTATAAAAATGCATCTAGAGATAAAATAGATTATTGTCAAATTTTCTTAATGTCCTATTAATGGCAATAATCACTATGTGAAAGTGTAATTGCAACATAGGAATAAAAATAGGCTTTCTATTGCACGTTTTGGGTAACAAGTGACTGTCAATTCTGAAGAATGGCGACAGATTTGCCGAAAGGCAGTAGAACATGATAAAAGAGCTAGCCCAGAGAGACATCGAGTATCATCATAACAGTAAAGCCACCGAGTGTCCCTAATGTAGCAAGATCGGTATTGCCGTGATACTGTGATTCCGGAATGAGCTCCTCCACGACGACAAATATCATTGCTCCGGCAGCAAATGCCAGACCATAGGGAAGCAATGGCTCAATATAGATCACAAGTGCAGCACCGATCACCGCAGCTATCGGCTCTACAATGCCGGACATCTGGCCATAGTAAAAACTCTTCCATCGAGAAAAGCCCTCTGCGCGTAGTGGTGCAGATACCGCGAGCCCTTCGGGAAAATTCTGTAACCCGATTCCGATCGCCAGGGCTACAGCTCCTGCAAATGTCGCTGTCTCGACACCTCCATAGGCTAGTGCACCGAAGGCAACTCCGACTGCAAGTCCTTCAGGAATATTGTGGAGCGTGATTGCGGAAACAAGCAGAATTGACCTATGCCAGTTGGTCTTGATTCCTTCTGCTTCTTCTCGGGGAAAACCTATGTGGAGGTGGGGTAAGAGCTTATCAATTCCCCAGATGAATAAGCCACCGGACAAAAATCCTATAGCGGCCGGAATCCAAGGCTTGTCCATAGTTTCTGATGCCATTTCTATAGATGGCGCAAGGAGAGACCAGAAGCTTGCCGCTATCATCACTCCCGCCGCAAAGCCCATCATCATATCGAGGATACGACGTTCTACTTCCTTGAAAAAGAAAATCAATGAGGCACCCAACGCAGTCACGCCCCAGGTAAATAAACAAGCTATGAATGCTTGTAAAATCGGATTCTGTGCTTCAAGCCATTCAAACATAAAGTTAATTTAATTAAAGTGCGAAGATAAACGTTTTTAATGTTATGAACAAATTTATTTAGACATGTCTAAAATCTATCTTAGCGCTTATATATGCCGGGAGGGAATACAATATCCAAGCAATATCGTATAATTATTGAGGATAAAATGGCTTGATTATTTTATAGATCTATAGGGAAGCACATAGCCGTGTAAAGCAACTGAAAGATTCCGGTCAAATTATTCACGATCTAAGCAGAATTGACTGAAGGAGGACACAGCTTCGCTATTCCTATGGCTTAAGGATTTATTCCGAGAATTCCGGGAGAAAAAATAAGCTCAATTAAGCTCTTCAGAGCAATTTTTCAATCTCTGCAATGACATCTTCTTCAACGAGTCTCGTCTTAGGTGGGATGCTTTTCACCAGATGGCCTTGTTTATCGATAATAAACTTCTGAAAATTCCAGCTTACATCGCTTCCGCTTATTTCGGTGAGTTTTTTATACAATGGATGATCGTTTTCACCTTTCACGTGTATTTTTACAGAAAACGGGAAGCTTACGCCATAGTTTTTCTGGCAGAAATCAACGATTTCCATACCCTTGAGAGGTTCCTGGCCTGCAAAGTCATTGGAAGGGAAGCCTATTATCTGAAGGCCTTCATCTCCGTATTTATCCTGTATATATTGCAAGTCTTCCAGTTGTGGAGTAAATCCACATTCGCTAGCGGTATTAACGAGGATTACTACTTTGCCATGGTAGTCAGCAAGAGTAAAGGTGTCTCCTTGAATTGTCCTTAATTCTATGTTCTGTATATCCATCTGTGCATGTAATTTAAGAATGCAAATATTAAGAAATAATGCGAGAAGGACAATCCTTCCCAAGCCGATATGCGTCTGTATTTTATTCATGGGAATCCTGGTATTTATGATATGCTACTATACCGCCGGAAAGGTTAAATACATGAGAGTATCCTTCTGCTGACAAGAGCATACAAGCCATACTTGATCGTTGTCCGGTACGGCAATGTATGATAATATCTTTATCCGTCGGAATTTCTTCCATTCGTGCTTGAAGCTCCCCGAGTGGGATCAATATTCCACCGAGATTATCTTCTTCATATTCATATTCTTCCCGGACATCGATTAAGGTATAGGAACCTTTATCCTTTTTCAGGAATTCTGCTATTGTAAGTTCTATATTCTCCATAATATTCACGGTTACAAGATTAATTTTCTTCTCGAGTTCACTATTTTACTATGGAAGGAGGACAAATTCACCGTAAAGCGTCTTCCTTGTCTCCGGATTAAAAAGCCGGATAAAGTATTTGCCGGCAGGCAGTGAATTGAGATTAATACTTTCTTGATAAGGTGCGCTATAGACCTGTTGTCCTGCAGCAGAGTAAATAGTCAGGATATCCATGCCCGGTGTCAGATTTTCACCGGTGATAGAAAGAGAGCCCGACGATGGATTGGGGTAAATATTGAGCTTGTCTTGTGGATATGCCTCGGCGATATCGGTAGAAATCGGTTGACCTTTACCGAATACGGGGCGGATCATCAAAGCACCCGGAACGGTGTTATAGACTTGCCATGAAGAGCCATCGGTAGAAAAAAGGATATTGTCATTTGCCGCTACTGTGGGCGTATTCTTGTCATAGCCGATATAGACACCGAATTGTGTATTGGAAGAGATCTGCTGCCAGCCTACATAAAGATCGCCGGGTGGAATAACAAGGCCAGTATCCCGTCCGTCAACTTTCAGTGCAAAGGTTGTAAAGCCACTCAAGCTATCGTAATAACTTGACGCAAATATTGCTCTGCTAAACGCCTCTTCATATATCGGTTCACTATCCTCATTAAGGTCACCTTGATACACGACGATTCTGAATCGCTGCTTCGTCACATTGGGTCTGATGTGCGGAAAGTGAAAACGCAATGCCTTCAAGGTATCTTTTTTGTCCAGTGTAAATTTCTGTACAACAGTAGGGAAATTATTTCCGGCCGGAATATACATCCCCACTTCTGCTGTACCATCATCATAGGCATAATGGTCTCCGAGACTAGAGGAAAAGCTTGTGTGGTTATTACCTTGGAGCGACACCGGTTCACCTGAGCTCTGGAATTTCATCTCTGAAACTAGGAGAAATTCCTCTTTGGGTTTATAGTTTAAGTTTTCAAGATTGGGTAAGAGGGCTGAGTTACGCAGCTTGATTTTATTGTGAAAAATATGTTCTCCTGAACTTAAGTTCCGTTGGTTCTCATCTACTGTAGGGGGAACTTCAAGGAGGGTTTCATTGAGGAGTTCAGTCGTCTGTTGATTTTTTAAGGAGACGATAAATCTACTGGGATTGGCAAGGCGGGTTGAATTAAAATGATTAAAGAGCTCGATGCGGATACTATCTCTGACATATTTCTCTTCATTCCCTTTAAATTGCATATAGGGCATTGCTCTATAAGGCGTAAGAATAGATTGCGCAGGTTCAGTAAATGCGATGTCTTGAATTCCGGAGGCACTTGTCTCATGATCGGTCACAAAGATATAATCGATGTGCCAGAAGCTCAACATTCCGTCATTATCTGAATAATTGACAAATCTAAACTGGAATGCCTCACCGATATAAGCTGGTGGTATGGCTAGGGACACGGATTTAAACCCTTCCGTCGGTGCGCTACCTATTCCGGGGATTGACCATACGGTATTCCATTGACCACTTACAGTTTTAAATTGAAGGAGTAGAGAATCTTTTAAGCGAGGATAATTCTGAAATCCCAGGCCTCGAGCCTGATACCAGAAACGGATATGTGCATTAAATTGCCCACTTAAATCAATTACATTGCTCGTGAGGTAATCGGACTTGCCATAACCGGTATTATAGGGATTGCCACTTCCATCGATCCCATCAAATGTTGCCACTCCGATGGATGGTGGATTCATGGCGAGTGTATGGTTGACATAGACATCGTAATCTTGCCATTTAAATGGGCCCGGATATGGACCTTTGCTGCTGAAGTCTTCGATAAAGGGTAAATGATAGGGTGGATTTACGAGGACATCAAGCTTAAAGGGGATTTCTGTTCCCTTGATCGTTCTCAAGGTAAAACAGATTGTATCTCTGTATTGAAAGGTGATATTGGATGCAGAGAGGGTTATGCAGCTGTCTGCAACTGTGATATTGAGGTCACTTGTCCCACAATCTGCTTTCCAGAGCGAATCAATTTTGTCCGGTGCAAGGCCATCGGGAACACACCAGAGCTGATTTCCTTGAGTGGGGATATAGACGCGGAAGAATGGTATGGGACTTCCGTCAAATGTCGCTGCGGGTTTCAATGCAAGGTTCTCGGAAAGCGGTGCCGTAAGGGGCTGTGCGGACGACATTTGCGCAAGCGAAAAGGAAAAGAGCAAGAGAAGGCAAAGTTGTGTAAATCTGTAAATCCTCATATTTTTAACTTCTTGAACAATGAACTGTTTTCCGATAGTAACGTAATTTAAGCGGTTTTTATTCCGTATCATTAAGCGTGCAATTTTCAGGCAATGTAGGTGTGAGATGTACGGTTATTGTATCGCCCATGCGTATTGTTCCTGCAGGGTCATATCGAGGGTTCTGGTAATTTACGTAGGCGGCGCTACCCTCGAGTAGGCCGGCAGTTTCCTTGTCGGCCTTCAATTCGAGTCCATAGGAGGAGGCGAGAAATTCAGCAGCGCTGTATGTGCGGCAACGCAGCTTGGGGATACTTACGACGCCTCCGGATTGCTTAGACAGGATGAACTGCAGAGTCTGCCCTTTTTCAAGCACGACGTCATTGCGTCTGCCGGCTGCCGATACAATGGTGTCACCGTGATCCATGACGAGTAAAATGTGTCCTTCAGGTCCCGGATCGTATTGCCGTCCCACAATTTCTGATTCTATCATAAATCCAAGCTTTAATTCCTGGGACTTCAAGTCAAAGTTTTCTCCATACAGGCGTGGCAGATCTTTTACCATTACGGTTTCTGCCTGACTCTTGGTAATGGTGACATAAATCGTCCGATCCTCTTTTACATAGGCATCGGGCTTGGGATTCTGGTTTAAAATAATGTTTCCCGGCTTATCTACGATGAAAATGGAATCCGTGACGACAATATTAAATGTCCTGTCAGAGGCATCTTCTCGCGCTGTATTTAAAGGCATATTGATATAATCCGGCATACGGAGTTTCTCGCCGTGATGCGTAAAAGCTCTCAATCCTTGCTTAAGGAAGAAAAAGAGAACAAGTATCAGCAAGAGAATAAACCCGAGGTTTATGAAAAACTTCTTGCTGATGAAAAAAGACAGAATGTCTTTTATATTCCAGTTTATGCCTTTTTCCTTCTTCATAGATAATGTGATTGGGTGAAATATTTATACCGGTTTTTCTTCTCAATTTTGTTTTTATGTGCCGGTTTCACCTGCATATAATGATTAAATCCTCAGTACTACAACTGTATTTCTGAAAGAATCATTTTCTCATCACAAACTTTTATTATTAGCTTCTTCAAGATGCGATGAGCTCCTTGAGCTCCTTTTAATTTATTCCGACCTTGTATCCGGAATAAGGACAGAAATTCTGTTTATGCCTGCTCGCTTAATCATATTTCAAGGACAAAAGTAAGAAGTTTATATGAATATCGGATAAGTGAGGCACTTGACAAGAAAAAAATGCGTTTATTTTCAAGAATTTCTTCTCTCTGCTTATTCATAAATTTTTTAATTGTTGTGCTTGTTTTCTATGCATATAAACCTAATTTATCGCTAGATAGTAGGTATTGTCGCCTTGTTTCTGAATAAAAACGAGACTGTGGGTAAACGGATAGAGAACTAGAACTTAAATCATGCAATGCTCTAGAGGCACACAATAGAAAAGAACTTCTTGATATAGGTCAATGTCCATTGTGTAAGATAAGTTCTTCTTTGCCCTATTATTCACTGAAACAAATTTACTACAATGAATAGGTATTTAAGAACAGATGCAGACAGCTGGACCGGCTTGATAGCTCGCATTGCCATAGCAATAACGATTTTTCCTCACGGAGCACAGAAAATGCTTGGTTGGTTTGGTGGTGGAGGTTTTTCAGGTACGATGTATTATTTTACGGAGATGTTGAATATTCCTTATTTCCTGGGCGTACTTGTTATTCTTGTGGAATTTATCGGAGCAATCCTGCTCTTGCTTGGCCTTTTTACGCGATTTGCAGCACTGGGCATGGCTATAAATTTCATCGGCGTACTTCTCGTTGATATTATGGGGAATGGATTTTTTATGAACTGGTCGGCTACTGCAGGTCAGGGAGAAGGTAATGAATATTTTCTCCTCTTATTTGGCTTAATTTTTATTTCTCTGTTAAGTGGCGGAGGAAAAGCAAGCCTTGACGCGATATTGATGAGAGAAAGAAGCACGGCTGTCAGCTAGCTTTCCATATTCTGTGAAAATAGGGATAACCCAAATCATGCATTAGAAATTGAAGTTGACCGAATGAAGTTTCATATAAGCGTAGCTTATATGAAACTGAAGACAAGGCTCCTACCCGAGGATAAAGGGGAAAGGGTGTTTCACCCTATCCCCCGCCCTTCCCTGGGGCGGCTTCGCCGCAGTCGTAGGCGACTTCGTCACAGTCGTAAGTAATAAGTCGTAAGTCAAGGCAGCTATTAGCTATTGGCCATTAGCCCATGGCTGAAAATGGTTAATAGTTTCTTTTCGGTTCGCACGGCGCTTCGACGCTGCTCAGGAACCACCGTGCGAACATTTCAACAATTTAACCAAAATCAATGAATGAGAGACAGTTGGCGAGCGGGCGATGAGGCTCAAGGGCGATTGCGCTGCGCACGCTTAAGGTTGTTTGTTTCTTTAACCCTTAGCTTCACAATCCCACGGTCGTTTCACTCCCTCAAGGCTTCCTCCTACGGCGGACACGTATGAATCTAAGGTTTTAACGAAGGATTCATAAGCCTATGAATTTTGTCTTGACGAGAGGAAAGACAAAAGAACGGATTGTGAAGCCGGAGTTAATTAAAAAAGAACGGATTCGTTCACCCAGTGAAATCATCACGCAGTGATGGCATCGAAGATTTCATTTCACCGGGTTCACCCCGTGAAATGAAATCTCCGATTTTGGCGAAGCCATTTCACCGGGTGAAGCCGCCGTTTTCCGCCAAAAAGGACTGAAAGCCCGCCACAGCATACGAAATTATTGCTAATTTATGGCAAATTGAATGCGAATTTCACACAGACCTTTCCCTTTCCGCACCCTATCCCCCGCCTTTCCCTAAAGTAGGGAAAGGAGCCGAGTAATGAAAAGGACGAAAGAGGTACAGAACTATTACAGAACACTTTAAGCCACAAGAAAGCCTGAAATGAATTCCGGTTTTCAAATCGGAAAAATAAATAAGTAACGAATTGAAAAAACAACTAACCATTGTATTAAACACTCACGGGTAGAGATAGCGGAATCGGAAGCTTCACCAGCGATACGTTGTTCGCCAAGCGGAATTGCGGTGATCTCGGTGTTCAGACCTTATGGGAAGTCAAGATAGAATGGGAAAGAGGAAGAACCATTGGAATCTTTTTCTAAACACCGAGTCACAAAAGCATGAAGCGATAAGGCGAATCAACGGTTTCATTCCGTTTGAACGGAATGAAAATCGCCTTTGAAGCTTCCTAGCCTTTTTTGGATACTTTTTTTGGGAATGAAAAAAAGTATCGAAGAATAAAAAGAACGGAAAGAAAAGAGAATTTTACAATCCCCGCAATCCGCAGCAATCCGTGAAATCCGCAATCAGCTCCTTTCCATCTTGAGGATGGCTGAATGAAGTCTCGGCTTGCCCGAGACCGAGTTGACTGAATGTCAAGCTGGTTCTGGCAGGCCAGAACTACTTTCAGTCATATTTCTATTGCACGTTTTGGGTATTAAGATAGATTATTCACAGACATAACTGCCATATACAAGGCATAAGAGCCCGGGCACGAGCATTTTGGAGGCTTAATGGGATTTAATCATAGGGGTTCTATCTCAGAAAATAACTGCAAGAGTTTTCTTTCTATCGTCATTTTCTCTCGATAAAGCTTATCTTAGCTGATATTCTTTATTAACCCATCATTATGTCCTTAAAAAAAGCAAATTTCATTTTGTTGAGTGCCATACTCTTCATCAATACGCTAGGCTATAGTCAGAAACAGATTCAGAGTCCGTCCGATTTCCTCACTTATACTTATGGATCCCGGATACCGACCTTTCAAGCAGTTCATAGCTATTTTTCTTATTTGTCCGATACTTCTCCATCTGTAAAACTTGTGCCTTATGGCAAATCCTATGAAGGCCGGCCACTAGTGCTTGTTTTTATCACTTCAGAAGAGAATATGGAGCACTTGCAGGACATTAGGGAAAACCATCTGCTCGGATATGACAATCAAGTTCAAGATCCGTCAGATAAGCCGGTTATCCTATGGATGAGTTATAGTGTTCATGGGAATGAAGCGGGTGCTACCTCTGCCTCATTGAATACGGCATATACTTTATTAACGCAGAAGAAAGATCTGCTTAAGGATGCCATAATAATAATGGATCCCTGTGTAAATCCGGATGGATATGCTCGCTATTCACAATGGTATAACCAGGTTGCAGCATCGCCACCTCAGAGCCGAAGCGGAGTAATTGAGCATCAAGAACCATGGCCTACAGGACGCGTGAATCATTATCACTTTGACCTCAATCGCGACTGGGTGTGGGCGAGCCAGGTAGAAACACAGCAGAGGCTACCGTTTTTTCATCGATGGATGCCGCATGTTCATATTGATTTTCACGAGCAATATCCTGAGAATAATTATTTCTTTCCTCCGGCGGCAGAACCTATTCATCCGAGGATAACGCAGGGAGAAATAGAGATAATGAATGCATTTGGCGATGCCAATTCCTCGGAATTTGACAAGAAAAAGTGGCTGTACTATACCGAGGAACTATTTGACTTATATTATCCATCTTATGGTGATACTTACCCGCTTTTTAACGGAGCAATAGGTATGACTTATGAGCAAGCTGGGCATGGGATCGCAGGCGTAAGCTACCGATTAAGAAACGGGACAACTCTCGATCTCATTGACCGGATAAGACACCATACACAGACCGGAATCACGACGATTGAAAAAAGCATTGCCATCAAGGATGATATCCTGAAGAACTGGAATAATTATTTCCGTAGCGCATGGAGCAATGCCGGTGAAGAGATTCAGTCTTATGCCCTTCTATGCAAGACTGCTCAACAGAGGGAAAGTCTGAAAAAGCTACTTGCTCTTCATCGGATAAAGACGCAAGACCTTCCGGCAAATGTCGATCTCCAGGGCTTCAGCTATCGATTTAATGATAATCGTCGCATACAATCCAATTCTTATACGCTTCTCATCGATTGCAATCAACCGGAAAGCCGACTCATTCATGTGCTTATGGAACCGGAGAGCACAATTTCCTCCGGAATCACCTATGATATCACGGCTTGGGCAATTCCCTACATGTGGGGCATTGAAACCATATCGATGAAATACGTACCGACATTTGCGGAAGCTGATATCAAGAAAAGCAAGGAGAATTCCTCTACGATAGCGAGGAAGAGTGCGATAGCCTTTAAACGCGTGTACAAGGCGCTGGAAGATATACAAGATGTTGCATTATTAATGAAGAACGGCTATGATATAAGGGCATTTAAAGCTCCCGGCAAGGATCCGTATTTCCTTATTTTAAAGCCTGACAATCCTGAAAAAAGTTTTGAGAACTTGTCGGTTGAATGGAAGGCAATTACCGATGGTAGAGAACTAGATTACGACCTGGGAAGTGCACATTTTAACTTGCTTGAAAAGCCCAGAGTTATTCTCGTAAAATCCGATGATGCCGATAAATACAGTTATGGATTTATCTGGCACTACTTTGAGCAGGAGTTGCATTATCCGATTTATCGCATACCCATTGATGAGCTGGGTGAATACATGCATAGATATAATACGATTGTTTTCCCTGATGGGAATTATGCACTTGATACAAATCTTGTGAACAAGTTAAGTTCTTTTATGAAAAAGGGTGGCAAGCTCATATTAATCAAAGGGGCATCACAGATTATGAATCCCTTGAATACACTGAAACTTGAGAAGAAGCCTCTTGGTCAAGAAAAAAGCACCTCCGGCAAGGTTATTTCTTATCTCGATCAGAAGAAGGAAGGGAGTTCTCTTCATAATCCGGGTGCAATTATGCGCATCAAGTGGGATAATGAAGCGCCGCTCGGCTGGGGAATGGAAAATTATTTAGATTGTTTAATCTTGGGAAATAAAGCCTATAAATACCTCGATGGAGGCGTTCAAGTCGGTTATTTCAATGAATGGGAAATGGGACGAGGCTACATTACACCGGAGATTAAAGAACACTATGAGCACTCGATGAGATTCAGCTATAAAAAGTATGGCAGAGGTAAAATAATCTATATGCTTGACGATCCACTTTTCAGGAGTTTCTGGGAAAGCGGCAAACAATTATTTACCAATGCAATTATATTGATGTAATAAAAATACGCTGGATTTCTCCCGAGAAATTGCCGGCAGTTTTCATAAAATTTACAGAATAAACAAACAGAATTCATGAGTACATCAGCCAATGATTCCACATTAAAATCATTTGTAAATGTTGAGAAAGGAAGTGATTTTCCTATTCAGAACTTACCATTCGGTATCGGAGTAATAGATGGTGAGCCACGTGTTGTATCGGCAATCGGCGATAAGGTTGTCGATCTTGTTGTACTTCATGAAATGGGTTATCTCAATGGTCTCAGTGTTCATGAAGGCGCCTTGCGCAACCCTTATCTGAATGAATTCATATCTCTGGGGAAGCCGGCTACCAATGAAACCAGGAGTCGTCTATCGGAAATTTTACGTGAAGGGAGTGAGGCTGCGAGCGATGCACAATACTTCCTACGGGATATGGAGGAGGTTAATATGCTTATTCCGGTAAAAATAGGTGATTATACCGATTTTTATTCCAGTAGAGAGCATGCAACCAATGTCGGGACCATGTTCCGCGGAAAAGAGAATGCCTTGAAGCCTAACTGGGTTCACCTTCCGGTAGGATACCATGGACGCGCCTCTTCTGTCGTTGTCTCAGGCACAGATATTCACCGGCCGATAGGACAATTAAAGAAAGGGGACAATCCACCGATAGTCGGTGCAAGCGAGAGGCTGGATTTTGAGCTTGAAGTCGGGTTTATCGTCGGTGATGGCACGGCACTGGGAGATCGTATTGGGATAGATGAAGCTGAAGATCACATATTTGGTCTCTGTATGTTTAATGACTGGTCGGCACGGGATATTCAGGTATGGGAATATGTTCCACTGGGGCCATTCCTGGGAAAGAGTTTTGGTTCTACAATGTCTCCATGGATAGTAACTCTTGAGGCACTTGAACCATTCAGGTGTCCAAGCCCTGAGCAGAGCCCCGAGGTACTTGATTATTTGAAATACAAGGGGGACAAAAGCTATGACATTCATCTCGAAGTGGAAATGAACGGTCCGGGCGAGAAGCCTACAACAATCTGCAAGTCCAATTTTAAATACATGTACTGGACAATGGTACAGCAACTCGCACATCATTCTATAAATGGGTGTAACTTTAATGTCGGTGATCTCTGTGCTTCCGGTACAATCTCCGGCAAGACACCGGATTCCTATGGCTCTCTTCTAGAATTGAGCTGGAATGGTGAAAATCCATTGAAGTTAAATGATGGTACGACACGTACTTTCATCCAGGATAGAGATACGATTAATTTAAAAGGCTATGCGGAAAAAGATGGCGTGCGCATCGGATTTGGGGATTGTAAAGGAACTATCCTTCCTGCCAAGCCTTAAAAGCCATGTTGCGATTCATGACTAAATGATGCGTCTTGAATATTGTCCAATAGCATAAGCTAAGGGTGGATTTAAAATCCGAGGCTATTTTATTGTCGTGATTATCACCCGATGTTCTCTTTTTTAAATTGGGCAATGCCACAAGTGTTATAAAACGAGCTCAAATAATCAGAAATGTTTACTCGCTAGCCAAAAATAAACTGGGGAATATCCACCTTAATAGGGGTCCACATCAATATTAATACGCAATTGACTCATACCGGTCATTTTTTTTAATTGAGTAATGCGCAATAAAAATAATTTCTTTACCTTCATTAAGGTCGGAGCATCGTTTTTCAATTTTAGGAAGATATCATAACGATAGCGATTTTTCAACCTGGGAATAGTGCTTATAGAAGGTCCGAGGACGATAGTACCGAGTTCTGAGCGGAGTTTTTGTGTAAGCATAAATGCAGCTTTCTCCACGACAGGCTCCTTTTTATGTTCAAGGTGGATATTTATAAGTCGGATAATCGGTGGATAGGCAAATTCTCTTCTTTCTTTCATTTCTTGCTTGAACATAGCTTCATAGTCATGAGCAATCACCCATTTAAAGAGGACATGATGAAGATTGGAGGCCTGGATAATTACTCTGGACTGGAAATCACCGCGACCGGCACGACCGGCAACTTGGTGGAGCAATTGATAAGCGCGTTCCTTTGCCCGGAAATTGGGAAAAGAAAAAAGCCTATCCGCTTCAATAACGCCTACCGTTCTGATATTATTAAAATTCAATCCCTTAGTAATCATCTGTGTACCGACCAAGATATCGATTTCTCCATTCTCAAAGGATGAAACTATGTCCAGCATAGCATCCTTTTTCCGTGTAGTATCGTAATCAAGTCGCTTAATATGTGCATCGGGAAACAATAACTCCAATTCTTCCTGTACTTTCTCCGTACCTATTCCCTTCTCTTGAATAACATTGCTTCCGCATTCCGGGCAGCTTATAGGTGGCACAACAGAAAAGCCACAATAATGACAGAGTGCTTTATGTCGCAACCTGTGGTATGTAAGACTTACATCACAATAGCGACACTCGAGATGCCAGTCACACTGAGAGCAATATAGCTGCGGAGAATATCCACGCCGATTTTTAAATATGAGAGACTGAAATCCCTCTTTTAAATCCTCCTCGAGATAATTGATAAGATCCTGAGCAAAGATGCTTCTCTTCTTTTCTTGAGCACTACTCACCTTGCGGAGCTCAACGCTAGGCATTTTTCTATCTTTAAATCGCGTTTTCAGCGGAATATACGCATATCTACCTTGTTCCGCATTGTAAAATGACTCTATGGAAGGCGTTGCTGAACCGAGTATAATATTACAATCATAAATCTGATATGAAGCGTAAATTGCTGCATCTCTGGCATTATATCGCGGTGCTGGATTAACTTGCTTAAAGGAACTATCGTGTTCTTCATCCACCACGATTAAACCCAGTTCCCTGAATGGTAGGAATATCCCTGATCGTACGGATAAAATAAGCTTTTTACTTTTATTATTTATATTTTTCCAGGCTTCCAGTCGTTCTGCATCATTCAGCCTCGAGTGATAGATAACAAGCTCATCCCTAAACAATGAAAGAAGTCGCTGTGTAATCTGTGTCGTCAAGGCTATCTCCGGGAGCAGATATAGAACTTGTTGTCCCTTGTTCAATGCATCTGCAATAAGATGTGCATATATCTCCGTTTTTCCGGAACCGGTAACCCCGTGCAATAGTGCCACATTCCCCTCTTTACAAGCCTTCTTGAGTCCATTCAGACTCTGTAATTGCATATCGCTGAGTTCAGCTAGTGAGCCGCTCTTTTTACCATCATCTGTGAGCTCTATCCTCGATACTTCTCGTTTATATCGCTCAATTATTCCCTTATCCTCAAGTGCCTTTAATGCTGCATAAGTTGCATCGATCCTCTTTCGTAATGTCTTAACTGTTATGATTCCATATTGCTTCCACATCTGAATAATTCCGAGAAGTATGTCGGATTGTTTAGGTGCATTTTCCAGGAGATTAAAAGCTTTCGCAAATTCTTTTCCCTCATCATAAGGTGGCAATAACCGTACACAAGATTCCGTCTTAGGCTTATATCGTTCCTCGAGAATTTCCTGGATATTAACGACTTCTCTGGCATATAGGCGCTCAATAATCGCCATAACACTCTGCCTGTCGAGGATGAGGCGCGCTTGTTCCAGCGTAATGTAATCTTGATGAAGCACAGCCTCAGCAATAAGATATTCCTCATCATCGAGATAGGGCAATTCATTTTCTATGTCTTTCCCTTTAATAATGCGCATCTCACTTTTCAGCCTGAATGAGGCCGGCAATGCAGCTTGCATTACTTCACCTATTGTACAGCAGTAATATTCAGCAATCCATTGCCAGAATTGTAGGTGTTTTTCTGTAAGAATAGGTGCTTCATCTAGCACGCTGAGGATAAACTTGAGCTTTCTATCTGATTCAACATGGTCATGAATGGAATGCACTATTGCCGAGTAGTGTCGCTTGGGGCCAAATTGTACCTCAACTCTCACTCCTGTATTGACGCTTTCTTCTAGCTCAAGAGGAATTTTATAGGTGAACATCCCATCAACGGCAAGAGGAATGATAAGCTGTGCATATTTACGATAATCCGGCAATGAATCTGTATTTTTCTCGCTTAAGAATAAACCGGGAATATACAGAATTAAGTAATACTATGCCTAATCGCTGAACTTGCTTTCTCATAGCTTTTTATTGAGGCCTTTTCATCTGGCTATTAATTACCTATAAATCAGTTGGGTATAATAGTTGTAACGAGTAGCGTCCGAAGGCGAAAAAGTATTATAACACTTTATATTTACCTCAAAGTTTTAAAACTAAAATCCTCTTGGCATGAACACTGACCTATAGAAGCTATTTGCAAGGATTATGGTATAAATCCCTTCTAGCACATAAGCTTGTGAATACAAGCACCTTGCCCGATGCGATACGACCTTCGGCCATGCCGATTCTCGGCATTCTATAGGGCTCACCCGAGACCGATTGACTAAATGTCAAGCTGGTTCTGGCAAGCCAGAACTACTCTCAGCCATATTTCTACCGTGTGCGCCTCTGGTGTATTGCGTTTTGGGTACTAGAGGAAAAGCCTATGCACATCCCGAAAGATGATAATTTGCCTGTTTTTCATTAAATTCGCTTCCAGTATGGAGAAAAAAGTGTTTTTTTGCCATCCTACAGCCCTTATAGATGATGGAGCACAGATAGGAAAAGGCAGTAAGGTGTGGCATTTTAGCCACATTATGGGAAAAGCAACTATAGGAGAAAGCTGCAATATCGGACAGAATGTTTTCATTGCCGATAATGTCGTCTTAGGCTCCAATGTCAAGGTCCAGAACAATGTCTCGATCTACGAGGGTGTTTTCTGCGAGGATGATGTTTTTCTCGGTCCTTCGATGGTCTTCACCAATGTGATTAACCCACGTTCTGCAATAAACCGGCGTGGTACATACTCAATTACGAGGGTGAAACGCGGTGCCAGCATAGGAGCCAATGCAACTATAGTCTGTGGGAACACCATAGGGGAATATGCCTTCATCGGTGCCGGTGCTGTAGTGACTAAGGACGTGCTGCCCTATGCCCTTATCGTCGGTAACCCGGGTACACAGATCGGCTGGATGAGTGAAGCCGGAAGCAAGCTTAATTTTAAGCATGGCACAGCTGTCTGTCCCATAGACAAGAGTACATATATCCTCGAGAAAAACCGAGTTGTAAAGCTGAAAGTAAAAGAATAATGAAGGAGATAAAAATAGCCATACTAGGGCTGGGAAGAATCGGACAACGGCACAGCAATATCATCCGTCGCTTAAAGAATTTTAAGCTTGAAGCATATATTGATCCGAGAGAGAGACAAGTTCAAGATATAAGCCATTTTTCAAGTCTAGAAGAGTTTTTTGCTGCAGATATAGATATTGACCTCGTAGTTATCTGTACGCCTAATGGATTTCATGCTGCTCAAGCAGTTCAGTGCATTGAGCATGGTTATCACGTTATTATCGAGAAACCGATGGCACTGAATACGGCATCAGCCGAGCAGATTATTGAAACCGCCTTGCATCACAATAAACGCGTTTTCTGTGTCATGCAGAACCGATATTCAGCCGTCTCTACATGGTTGAAAGAATGCATAGAAAACAATCGTCTCGGTGAAATATATTTCGTGGACATTCAATGCTACTGGAATAGGGATAATCGCTATTATCTCGAGCAGAATAAACAACATGACTGGCATGGAAGCGCACAGATGGATGGGGGACCACTTTTTACTCAATTTTCACATTTTATCGATACGGTTTACTGGCTACTCGGAGATTGGAAAGATATATATTCTACTCGTGAGTGTTTCAGAAATAAAGCTTACACCGACTTTGAAGATACTGGAATTATAAACTTCAGGCTAGGAGAAAAAACCCTGGGAAACTTCACATATTCTACTGCCGTGTACAAGCATAACTTAATGAGTGCCATCACTATACTTGCAGAAAAAGGATCAATACGCGTCGGTGGACAGTACATGCAAGAACTCCTTTCTTGTGAGATTGAAGACTATGAAATCCCGATGGAAACACTTCAGGCAATGGAACGCGTTCCGGCAGATAATCACATCCATATCTATGAGAATGTCTATGATGTACTTTACCATGAGAAATCCATTTCTACCAATGCCTATGAAGGAATGAAAGTAGTTCAGATTATTGAACGGATTTATAAGGGTGCTTCATAAAATAAGGAAGGACATCCAGTGGTTGATATGTATGTATTACCCATATTATGCAACTGGCATGATAAAGTCAAAATAACAGCCGATTCATATAGACTAAAGCTTAAAAACTTACATTTGCAATCACGATGCAAGCAGGGATAAAACATATTGCAATATTACTCGCCCTCTTCCTCGGACCCGGAATCACATTTGCGCAAGCGGAAAGATATCTAATCCGAGAAATATCAATCAGCGGCAATGAAAGGACGCATGACTATGTCATCCTACGAGAATTGAGTTTTAAAGAAGGTGATAGTGTCTCCATTACCGAGATACCCGGGCTTTTCAGGCAAGGGAAGAGGCAACTTGAGTCTATGGGTATAATTTCAGAGGCCACCTTTAATATTAAGGCACTTTCCGATAGCTTGAAGCAGCTTGATATTGCAATTACAGTCACAGAACGATGGGCAATTTATCCCGTACCGCTCCTTGAACTGGCCGACAGAAATTTTAATGTATGGTGGAAACGATACGATCACTCGCTAGATCGCCTGAACTATGGATTGAAGCTCTACCATCTCAATCTGACGGGGCGTAATGATCAAGCAATGCTGAAGATTCAAGGGGGATTTTCTCAGAAATATGAGCTCAAATATAGCTTGCCAGGGCTCCATTTTCTCCCGGACTGGGGGCTTGAGTTAAAAGCTCTATACGCTCGAGAAAACAATATTCGATATAAGACGGTGGATGCTCGAGAGCTTTTTATCTGGACACAGGACGATTACCTCTTAAAGAGGCTTGAACTCGGGATGGCGCTCGTGTATCGCTACAGATTGAATCATCGCTTTAAGTTGAAGTTCAATTATTATAAGAAGAAAATTGCCGATGCAGTGCGACTCGCCAATCCCAATTATCTCGGAAATAATGCCTTGAAACAGACTTATCTGTCCCTCGGAGTGAATTGGCTTTATGATAATCGCAACAATAAGGCATTTGCAACGCAAGGGAGCCTTTTTCACGTGAATCTAGTCCGCTATAAACACCACGATGACCATAGCCTGAATTATTGGGAGGTATCCGCTTACGCAAATGCTTCCCAAAAGCTCGCACAACGCTGGGTGATAAATGTCAGAGCCAGAGCGAGAAAGCAATTTAACCGGAGAATCTTGCCCTATACAGAACGGAGAGCAATTAACTGGGGCGAGGTATTTCTTGAAGGTTATGATTACTATCTCTTGGACGGAGAAGATTATGCACTACTGAAGCTAGGCTTATATTATAAATTGTTTTCAACGCGTATTTTTCTCGGCTCTTGGGTTCCGATAGACTCTTATGAACATCTCCATATCGATTTATTCCTCGGAGCTCTCGCTGTGGGTGGATATGTGGAAGACCCCATGATGAACAAGAATAATTTTCTCCGTAATCGCCTCCTCTATGCCGCCGGACCTGAAGTAAAAATATTAATCAATAGTTTTCTGCTCTGCACGGCACAAGCCGCTGTAAATCACATGGGAAAACTGGGCTTATACTTGCGTACCGAAGTGGCTTTCACTCCCTAAATCGTCACCAAACTTTTACTTTCTCCCTTTGAGCAATTCCGGTTGCCAATGAAAATCGGGCTCAAGGATAAAAATATGCCATACTACTATCTGAGAGATTGCAAGCAAAAAATGTTGCTCACGATATATTAATTTCACGTTAATAGCAATAGAAGGCTTCACATTGAAATGAAGTGTTTGTACCTTAGTTTATCTTAAAACTATAAATTAAGCTTAAATCAGAAGAAATCATCATGAAAAGATATATTTTACTCCTCACATTTTTTCTTTACACCTCCATAGGGGTTTTATACAGTCAGGAAATCCCAGGTAAAGCCTGGCACTCTGTAGATCTCCGGAATCAGACATTGAACAAGCAAGCATCCAGAGCAACTGAAGCAATAGATGCAGCTTACTTTAAGCTTAATCCATCCCTTATTCATGGAATAATAAATCACGTTGCGAGTACATATCACGATGCAATTACTATAAGTCTTCCAGTTAAAGCAGACCGGAAGGAAACAATTCACTTTAAGGCCTATAATACAATGCACCCGCTGCTGGGGAAGAAATATCCATATATAAGGACATATCGAGGAGAAACACCTGATGGGAAGATGGCATATCTCACCTTATCCCCACTAGGCTTACATGCTTACGTGCATACAGCAGAAGGACTAGTATTTATTGAGCCGCTATCTACGACAAATCAAGCCTTGTATCGTCGATATAAAATCGAAGACATTAAACATCCGGAGGAGATGATCAGCTGTGGCGTTCACGATAGCACGCAAGAATCCACATTCCTTACAGCTGATCTTGCAGATGTAAGAGGAGATAAAGCAGTTATCAGAAAGTACAGAACAGCGATAATAGCCACCGAAGCCTATGCTAGTTTTTTTCAACATGACTTTGATAGGACATTTTCTGCAGTAGTCGATCTCGTGAATGGTTTAAATGCCATTTATATCCCGGTACTGGGAATACAATATGAGATGATTCCACAGTCAGATAGCCTTGTTTTTACGACCAAGGCAGATGACCCTTATGGTGACAATAACAGAAATGGCGATCAGCTACTCCGCACCAATACTGCGGTACTATACGATTTAATCGGAAAAGATGCATTTGATGTGGGACACGTTTTATCGCGGAGTTGTTCCGATAGATTTGCCGGAGTTTCCTTATCGAGAATCGTCTGTAATAATCGGAAAAAAGGAGGAGGAGTCAGTTGTAATGGCAGTGCAGGAGCATTTTTATTTACTACCGCGCATGAATTTGGTCATCATCTCAGTGCAGGACATACATTCAGCAACTGTCCACCCTATGAAGATCAGCTAAGCTCCTTAACTGCGGTTGAGCCGGGCTCAGGACTCACCTTTATGAGTTACGCCGGAGCTTGTGGAGATCAGAATCTAGGGATACCGCGACAAGATTTTTTCCACGTATTTTCTCTACAACAGATAATCAATTTCAGTAGAGAGGATATCGGGAGTACTTGCGGCGAGCTTATTGAAATGGACAATCATCTTCCGGAAATAGAGATCAATGCACCTTCCGGTCTATATATTCCTATCTCAACTTTCTTTGAATTACGTGGACAAGGACAGGATGCGGATGGTGATAAGCTCTTGTATAATTGGGAACAATTAAATAGAGGCCCGGTGTCAGACGTGGGAAATCCACGTGGGAATGCTCCCTCTTTTATTTCCCAATTTCCGCAATCCAAACCTTACAGGCACTTTCCCAAGCTGAACTATGCCCTGGGACATATCTTTAACAGGCTTGAAGTACTACCCGACCATACGAGAGATTTAAACTTCCGTCTCACGGCTCGAGATGGAAAAGCGGGACGTGCAGTATGGAAAGAAATAGAATTTTATGCTACGGAGAAAGCCGGGCCTTTTAAAGTAACTCAACCGGGGGAAAATGCCCCGGATCATATTGCCGGCCAGAAACTCCATGTTGAATGGGATGTCGCCAATACTGACAAAGAACCGGTCTCTTGTGAACGCGTGGATGTCTATTATTCTACGGATGGCGGATACACATTTAAATACCTCGTCGCTGAAGGTATTCCCAATGATGGTAGCGCTGATGTATTAATCCCCGGTATTCCTACGGATAATGGAAGGATTAAGATTAAGGCATCTGACAATGTGTTTTTTGATTATAGTCATGAAACCTTTACGGTAGTTGAACCTTCAGAGCCGACTTATGCCTTGACGTATAGTCCATATTATAAGAAGCTCTGTACTCCGACGACCTATACTGTAGATATAGGAACAGAAGCACTCCTGGATTACAGTGGTGATATTACTTTCAGCATGGTGGAGGATTTGCCGGATGATATTCAAGTAGAATTTTCAGCAAATCCCATTGCAGCCGGCGATAGCGCTGTGATGACGATTGACCTGATGAACTTTGAAGGGAACGGGGTTTTTACCTATCACGTTCAAGCTGCATCGGAATCAGACACAACGATATTTGAGATAAGCTTTGAGACAACGGGGACTTTCTTTAATGAATTTGCTTTATTGCTTCCGGAAGACGGAGCGACGGACGTAGATCAGGCAACGGCATTTGACTGGGTGGAAGACGATGATGCGGAAGAATACCTCTTCCAGATATCGGATTCTCCGGATTTTTCAAGTTTGTTTACAAGTAAGACGGTCCGTGGCTCGGAGATACAACTGGCGACACTACTTCCCAAGGGAAGTGTTTTTTACTGGCGCGTAAGGCCGGAAAATATCTGTGCAGAAGGCGAGTGGTCAGAGACGCGTATATTTAAAACAGTACAACAAGCATGCACATCGATTAATTCAGGGAAAGACGATATTTTTATTCCAGGACAGGGCACACCGACGGTAAAATCTCCGCTGGACGTAGAATTGAGTGGTGCGGCGATAGATGTGAACGTGCCGAATATCACGGGGCAGCATTCTTATGTGGGACAATTAACGGTAAGCCTGGAATCGCCGAAGGGATCTAAGGTGGTGTTATGGGATAGAAAATGTGCCAATAGCACGGACTTTAACCTGGGATTTGATGATGGTACATCGCTTCAACTAGGCTGTCCACTTACCACGGGAAATATCTATGCTGCAGAAGGAGATTTAAGTGATTTTAATGGAGAAGATGTCAATGGAACATGGAATCTGATTATCAAAGACCATAAAAGTGGGAGCTTCGGGATATTGAACTCATGGGAAATTGAAGTGTGCTTTGAGAGCCATGAAATACCACCACATTTTTACCGTCTGGATACGATGCGGATAAAATTCAATACGGAGCGATCGATCTATACCGCACTCCGTATGTCCCATCCTGATTATGCGCCATGGGAAATCAGTTTTCATCCGATAGAATTACCACAGCACGGGACCTTGCTTAAGATAGATGAAGAGGGGAACGAAGTGGAATTAACGGTGCACGATAAATTTACAATGCAAGACGTGTATGAAGATAAGGTCCTTATCCGCCACAATGGAGGAACAGAGGTTTACGATAGCCTTCGCTTTTACGCCATCACCAATGGCGGTGGCTGGACGAGTGCGAGGACACTGCCGATAAAATATCAGAATGAAGTAACTTCAAGCCAAGCTTCAGAATTGTCACAATTATCGATACAAGCATGGCCGTCGCCTGCAGAAGATATCCTCCATCTGCAGATGAAGGGAAAATCCATGCAAGGAGAATGGCATCTATACAATATGTATGGAGAGCGTGTGAATACAATTAAGACACAAGACTCAGCTTATGAACAGACAATGGATGTGAGCAATTGTGTTCCCGGAGTCTATCTTCTCCGGTGGCAATCGGCAGATGGGACGGTATCGCAAGAGCTCATGATACAATAGGCATACGATTATAAAGCCATAGAGCAGAAATGCTTAAAAGGAAGAGTAGCTGTTTTATTTGCCTGCTCTTCCTTTTTTATACCTATCTATACCGTGTACGCCTCCGGCGTATTGCGTGATGTGGGGATATATTAACAATTAAACACCTCTATGTGTAACGAGAATTGAGATTATCATCCCAGGCATTGGGGTTTATTGCGATTTACAGTATATACGAGAATTAAGCCTTCAAATATGGTGTAAAGAAGGGGTAAATTGCTCACATATTTTTAATCATCTCAGCATCAAAGTCGCAATTATACCATTCTTTGTCTATGTCTGCGCCGATTTTCTTATAAAAGGCTATGGCGTCTGCATTCCAATCCAAAACTTGCCAGCGTACTCGTTGACAATCTTCTTTCTGTGCGACATCAAATATCCTAGAAAGTAACTGAGTCCCTATCTTCTGTCCCCGGTATGCTTTTTTTACGTATAAGTCATCGAGATATAAACTTTTTCCTACCCAAGTATAGTAGGCAAAATAATAGAGTGCAAAGCCCACTATTTCTCCGCCTTTTTCTGCTACAAAGAAATTGAAAAAAGGCTGATCTTTCTTCATGCGTTCAACGGTATTGGTCACTTTTTCAGTAGCGTTCTCGTAATCTGCCAGCGATTGAATGAGCTTGAGAATAGCCGGGAAATCATCCTCATCTCCTTCTCTTATTTTTAGTTCCATAAGCTTGCCTTTATGTCACGCCATGTGACAAGAGGTTTAAATAATAGAAATTGAAGGTAATAAATTTCCGTAGAATTCAAGTGATTGAAATACTGATTCCATTTTTTCATAGGTATACTTACCAGTGGATACAAGAGGCCGTAACCAATAGTTATATCATCGCAATGTTCCTTTCTGAAAGCTCTATCTGTGGTGAAAATTTAAAAAACAAGCACGTTGTTAACTTACAACAGAGCACCGGACTATTAATTATCCCGGGAAGTCGTGAAAAAAGGGTTTGTCATGTAAACTTCAGAAGTGAATTAATAAACATTTCTTAAATTAGCATTTGCGGAAGCTATAATTTATAAAAACTAGCTATGGCTATCCTGCTCTCTGACCCGAGTTAAGTATGCGTGATATACTTGATAAGAAAAGAAGAGCTATAAAATAATTGATGCGTGTAAAGAGAAATAGTGCATGCAAGAATGAGAAAAAAAATATATGAAGAACTTCTACCTAGTGTTAATGACAATTGCTTGCTTCATCTGTATGAGTTTATATTCAGATGGAGTTAAAGCACAGGAATTAAGGACTCAGACAATCCGTGGAACTGTATCTGATAAGACTTCACAATTACCGATTGAAGCGGTTGAAATTACAGTGCGAGAAAATAGGAAACTTAAGAATCCGGAGGTATATACCGGGGTGACAAATGCAGAAGGTGAATTCAGGATAAAGAATGTACCGGTAGGGAGATACCGCATAGAATTTCACTATCTGGGATATGCCACAGCGGTAAGAAATAATGTTGTTGTTACATCTGCGAGAGAAGTTGTATTACACGTGGGGATGAAGCCATCTTCACAGGAATTGAATGAGATTACAATTACATCGGGCAGAGAAGGCGAAGCCTTAAATGAAATGGCGATGGTAAGTGCGCGAGAGTTTTCTGTATTGGAAACAAAGCGTTACGCGGGCTCTCGTGGTGAGCCGGCCAGGATGGCCGCAAATTTTGCCGGTGTGCAGGGAGCTGATGACTCGAGAAACGATATCATTATCCGTGGAAATGCACCATCCGGTGTATTATGGCGTTTAGAAGGAATAAATATCCCCAATCCCAATCACTTTTCCATACCGGGAACAACCGGTGGACCTGTAACGATCCTGAACAATGTCTATCTCGCCAATTCTGATTTCTATACCGGCGCATTTCCGGCGGAATTTGGAAATGCACTCGCAGGGGTATTTGATCTACGAATGAGAAATGGCAATAATGAACAACACGAATTCAGCGCCAAACTGGGTTTCCTCGGCACAGAAGTAAAGGCTGAAGGGCCGATTGATAAATCTTCCGGTTCATCATATCTAGCAACATATCGGTATTCAACACTTGCCTTGTTTCAGTTTATGAATATTAAAATAGGAACAGATGCTATACCTAGGTATCAGGATGGTGCGTTTCGCTTAAATTTCCCCTTGAGTAAAAAGGTAAATCTTGCGGTATTCGGTATCGGTGGTGTAAGCGATATTGATATTGTCCTCAGCGATCAAGAAAAGCCCGATAAAGAAACGCTTATTTATGGTTCCAATGACAGAGACCAATACTTTGGTTCTCAGATGGGTGTCGTCGGCGTAACCCTGTCTCATTCTATTAATAAGAATACCTTTATGGAAACTGCCATTGCCGCTTCCAACCACAGCGTGCATTCAGATCACACTAAAATTATCCGCCATGTAGAAAATGGCTATTATGTATATGACTCCATACCCAAGATTCTTGAGTATAATTTTATTAATAATCGGTACACGCTTACGTCTTATCTTAAGAATAGGTTGAGTGAAAGCTTTGAATTAAAAAGCGGTATCATAGGTGAACTCTACCAGCATAATTTTATTGACAGTGCCAGGGCTGTAACGGTTGTGGACTCACTATATAAATTTCAGCCATGGAAAACGCGCTGGAACAGTAATGACTATTCTTTTTTACTGCAGCTGTATTCAGAATTTAAGTGGACCTTAAATAGTGATCTTAAAGTCACCGGTGGCTTGATGCTTGTTAATCAATTTCTCGGCGGAGAAGTCAACACTTCACTAGAACCGCGTGCCGGAATGTCATATTCCTTAAACAATCGCATGAGTATTGATGCAGGTATAGGGCTTCATTCACAGGTACAGCCCTATTATTTATACTATTATCTCAATAGCGATAATCTGGATATGGGCTTGTCCAAGAGCTTACACTTTGTACTGGGATATAATTACAGAATTACGCCTAGTTTACGGATTAAAACTGAGGCATATTTCCAGCACTTGTTTAATATTCCTGTGGATAAGGAACCGAGTTCATTTTCCCTCGTCAATGCTGGAAGTGGGTTTTCCAGGTTATTTCCGGGAAATCTTGTCAATGAAGGAATAGGCCGTAATTATGGTATAGAATTTACACTAGAGAAATTCTTCTCCAATCAATACTATTTCTTGGTGACTGCTTCACTTTTTGATTCCAAGTATCAAGGAAGCGATGGTATATGGAGAAATACTACGTATAACGGACAATTTGCATTGAATGGACTCTTCGGATATGAATTTATCCTCACGCCTAACCTCAATTTAAGCCTTGGGGCAAAGGCTACCTTTATCGGTGGAAGGTGGTACGGGGATGTGGATAAAGAAGCATCAGCACGTGTACAGGAGATCGTTTTTGAAGACGATACTCGGAACAGTAAACAATTTAAACCGTATTTCAGAGTTGATACTAAGGTGGGACTCCGATGGAACCAGGAAAAAGTGACGCATGAGATAAGCTTAGATCTCATTAATATCTTTAATATAAGAAATATATTGGCATTGACTTATGCGCCTAATCACCCCAGCGGTAATCCGATAAGAAAGGAATATCAACTCGGTTTCTTGCCGATATTTTATTACAAAATAGACTTTTAAGATGAAACACATCGCATTGAGCTTAAACGTAATGGGACTTATCGGGGCTCTTTATGCGACCTATGCTTTCTGGCCTTCCGGAAATATTTTGACGGTAAATGATTATATTTTTCCGGCCTTCTTATGCCTCTTCTGCCTTATTTTTCTCGTGGGGATTATCTTCTTTATGAAAAAGAATTCACAAATCGATATTCATAAGGGGATGTATGGACTTAATGCAATTATTCTGTTTTTCTTCTTGATAACTTGTTACTTTGCACGGCAATTTACGATAAGGAATACAATTACTAGCCCACTACATACACAGTCGATTATTTACAAAGTAGATGCCGAAAGCCTGGAGGCACCTCGCCTGATTTACTATCGATATACTTTCAAAGGGAAGACTTATCGCGGCAATTTTTATGATGAAGAAAAAAAGTATCAAATCGGTGATAGTTTATCCATCAAAATTTCTGCAGACAAGCCCTGGAAGAATGTTGTACTAGGAGCATTTGCCCGTAAAGGTACTAGGACTGAGTAGATAGGACTTTTATTTACTTATGTGGTTAAATCCACAATAGTATATCAGCTTCGCTGATCTTACAAGTCTTTATCCGATAAAATGATGGCATTCAAGCTTTACTATCTTATATACGTAGGACTTAATCCACTTAATCGCCGACAGTTCTTTCCATATATACAGTCACCATAGCTATCAGCATGGCCGCCTTGTCCATCTCAGATATTCTCCCGCATCGTGCTCCGCCATGGCATAAAAGATGTCCCATCGCAGCTTGCGTGCAAGAAATGCCTGAAAAATGTCCATCATTCTGAGGAATGTGCGGATTTTAAGATAATTGTAAGTGCTTGTCATGCAATGTTCTGTTTAAAATATTCTTGAAATCTATACATAATTGAGATTATACTATTCCGAGCACTGGAGAGAGAAAACAAGGATTTGATGAACTACAAGGAAGTCGGTGGCGTTATGAAAGCTGAATTAAAGAAATAGAGAATCAAGAAAATAAAGCATTATGCATATAGAACAATTCTACGATAAACCACTTGCACATGCCTCTTATGCCATAATCAGCGACGGTAAAATGGCGGTCATTGATCCGGGAAGAAATCCCGAGCAATATTATGCATTTGCCGAAAGGCATAATGCAGATATTGTAGCAGTCATTGAGACGCATCCGCATGCAGACTTTGTCAGCTCGCATCTTCAGATTCACGAGGAAAAAGGCGCACCCATATATGTCTCCTCCCTGACAAATTCAAGCTATCCGAGTGAAGCATTTGATGATGGGGCGGAAATCAAGCTGGGATCCATTACATTGAGTGCCTTAAACACGCCGGGACATTCACCCGATTCAATCACAATCATTGCCAAGGATGAAAACGGAGAAGAAGTAGCTGCATTTACCGGAGATACCTTATTTATCGGTGATTGCGGCAGGCCGGACCTCCGAGAAAATGCAGGTAATGTACAAGCAAAGCGCAGAGAGCTCGCGGATATGATGTATAATTCATTAAGAGAAAAATACAGCATTCTTCCCAATGCTATGAAAGTGTACCCAGCTCATGGCGCCGGTTCCCTCTGTGGGAAAAATCTCAGTAGCAAGCGCGTAAGTACTATCGGAGAAGAAAAAGCAAGCAACTGGTCTCTTCAAGATATGAGCAAAGAAGAATTTGCAGAGCAGCTCCTCGAGGGGCAGCCTTTTATTCCGCATTATTTCAGCCATGCAGTAAGCCTTAATTCACAAGGAGCCGACAATATCAATGAAGCCTTGTCGAGGGTGAATCGCGTGCAGGCGATCGAGGACGATGGCAATATCGTATTGGATACGAGGAGTCCGGCAGAATTCCGTCAAGGTCACAATAAAAATGCAATAAATATTGAGTATAAGCCCAATGCCAAGTTTGAGACATGGCTGGGTGCAATTCTGAAGCCTGAAGAGAAATTTCACCTCATAGCAGCCGATGCTGATAGAAGGGAAAAAGTCCTTGAGCGCATCGCCAAGATAGGTTACGAGGGCAATATTCTCACTGCGGGAATTGAAAATAGCGATGAAGTCAAGGAAGCAGAATTTGATCAGGAAGCTTTCACAAATGACATGGATAGTTACACCATCCTCGACGTCAGACAGCCGGGAGAAGTAGCAAGTCAGGCAATATTTGACAATGCGGTATCCATTCCACTTGCTGAATTGAGGAGTCGCGTCGATGAATTGGACCGGTCCAAGCCCATCGTTGTACATTGCGCCGGAGGCTATCGCTCTCCCGCAGCGGTATGCATTATCGAAAATGCATATCCAGATGCAACTGTAATTGATATGGGAAGTGCGATCGCTCAATTCAAGGGTAATGCACGCCTCAATTAATGCTTAATGCACCGAATTTATGCTTGTTTTACTCTTGTTAAATTTTATCACTAAAACAACAAATACAATGGGATTTTTATCTGGCTTACTAGGGCTTTCCGATGACAAAAATAAGGTTAAATCTTTCCTCGATGCAGGTGCAGTTATCATCGATGTAAGAACACCGAGTGAATTTCAAGGCGGCCATGTAGCCGGTTCACGGAATATTCCGCTGAATGAAATTTCCGCAAGTGTCGATGAACTCAAGGCATTAAATAAACCTCTTGTCTTGTGCTGTGCATCGGGAATGCGGAGTAAAAAAGCTACAAGTACTCTTAGCTCTGCCGGCATTGAATGCTTAAATGGTGGAAGCTGGACGCAAGTAAATAGTCTCGTCTGAGGATTTCCCTCCAGTGAAAATAGCTTGTCGCTGTTCTATGTTCTACCATGTGTGCCTTCGGACTGCTACCTTGGTCAATATGAAACATTCAAGCATAAATAAAGGACTTTTCCCTTTCAGGAGAAGTCCTTTTTGTTTGTCGGGGTGGCAAGATTCGAACTTGCGACCTCCACGTCCCAAACGTGGCGCGATAACCGGGCTACGCTACACCCCGAGTGCTCATTCTTTATCGAGCATCCTTTACTTCTCTGCAATATTCAATCACACTACGGAAATAAAGGAGTATTATTTTTAAGGACACAAATTTATAAAATTTCTACTTTACGCTCGGTAAAATTTCAATAAATTTTATCCCTAGCGGTGAGAGGGGGATTCGAACCCCCGATACACATTTCTGCGTATGCCGGTTTAGCAAACCGGTGGTTTAAGCCACTCACCCACCTCACCAGTGTGAAAGCTCTTTTACTTTCGGAATGCAAAGGTATAACTCCGCACTCAATTGGTCAAATATTTCTCGATAATTTCTTTATTTTCCTGTATTTATCCTCATTCTCTGTGGACAAAAGTTCTTTTTCTCTGAAACTAAGCCTTTCCCTAATCATAAATCGGAGAGTTCCGGCCCTAGAGTAGCGACTATACTGTCTCTTCATCGAGGAAAAATGTGCTATAGACCACGGGACATGAGAAGATATGTCCCTGATTAAAGCCGGCTAGTGCAATTGTGGAAATCAATTGTGAAAGCATAACCTGAATCCAATATCCGTTAAGCGCCTCTGCACAGTAAATCACATTCATAAAATTGATTTACTTTTATTCTCCATTAATTTTCACATCTTTGTAGTGAAAATAACTTTACGGATATGTATCCAGATTTATCCTATATATTACATGCACTTCTCGGCATAGGACCGGACGGACCTACATCGATTATAAAAACATTCGGTTTATTTCTCGTTATTGCATTTATCGTCAGTGCATATCTTTTAAAATTGGAGCTTAAGAGGAAGGAGAAACTCGGATTATATCAGATAAGTGAAGAGACAAATACTATAGGCAAGGGACCGACAGTCGAGAATGTTTTGCCGTCGGCGATATTTGGCTTTATCCTTGCATACAAGCTGGCCGGTATATGGCAATACTGGGATCAATTTCTCAATGATCCGGCAACAATCATTCTTTCCGATATCGGAAATGCAGGAGTAGGCATACTCGGCATGCTTCTTTATGGCGGATGGAAATATTATAGCCTGCAGAAAAACAAGCTCGATAAACCGAAGAAAGTACGTGTAAAATTATGGCCGCATCAACGCGTATGGGACATAACAGTAGTAGCTGCAGTAGCCGGGATAATCGGCGCCAAGCTATTTGCGATCTTCGAGAGCATTGAGAATTTAAGAAACTTCCTTCAAGATCCGATACACACTTTATTATCCGGAAGTGGGCTTGCAATATATGGAGGACTTATAGTCGCATTTGTCGTGGTAGCATTGTATATAAAACGCTACAAAATGAATATGATTTACACGATGGACGCAGTTGCGCCTGCACTTATTGCCGGTTATGGAGTCGGTCGCATAGGTTGCCAGCTCGCAGGTGATGGTGACTGGGGTATCGTAAATCACAGTGCAAGTCCGAGCTGGTGGTTTTTGCCAGACTGGTTATGGGCCTACAATTATCCACACAATGTCTTAAATCGCGGAGAGTTGATCCCTGGTTGTACATGGGATTATTGCTATGCACTCAGTGAACCGGTTTTCCCTACACCTTTATATGAAGTGATGATGGCTGCTGTGATTTTTATTATTTTGTGGAGCTTGCGCAAACGCATAAAAATACCCGGTGTTCTTTTCTTTATTTATGTGTTTCTCAATGGCGTTGAACGGTGGTTTATTGAAAAAATCAGGATAAACGACCATCTTCAATTTTTCGGTATCCAGTTGACACAAGCGGAGCTTATTTCTCTTCTTTTAATCATAATCGGTATAATCGGTATTATTTATCTGTCCACGACGAGCAAGAAAAGATATCCCTCGTAAAACAGCTTAAGTGTAGAATTAAAATAGCATGACTTTATGAAGCGCTTATTAAAGGCATTTGGCTATGCATTTCAAGGCCTGGCAATCTTTTTTAAAGATGAACGGAATGCGCTTTACCACTGTATTGTCTCCGTACTTGCTATTCTTGTGGGATTTTATTTCAATATAAACAGAATGGAATGGATCGCAATCCTATTTGCCATAGCTCTCGTTTTTACCGCTGAAATCATAAATTCCTCCATAGAACATCTTGCAGATACGCTTCACCCGGAACATTCTATCGGCATAAAACACACCAAGGATATCGCCGCAGCTGCTGTATTGTTCAGTGTGATTATCTCCGTGATTATCGGTATCGTGATTTTCTTCCCTTATGCCGTAGAGATCCTTGCCTGAAGCTAATTCGGTGAAGACACCTAGCTCGATTTATCCATACTTCTGATCCACAATTCTCAATGTTCCTTTCCCTCATTTAAAACAGCCTTTTACAGAATTGCTTCAGATATCTTATATAATTAACCTGTGCTCTGTATTTTTTATGGATATCGCAATGCGACACTATGTATCAACATAGTAAAACCGAAATTGTACTTACGCACTATTGTGCAACACCAAACTGATACTATACTAATAAACGAATAAACTAAAATTACCCTTAGGAAAGAAAAGTTGAGGTCGCGAGCGGATTCGAACCGCTGTAGGAGGTTTTGCAGACCTCTGCCTAGCCACTCGGCCACGCGACCATTCTTAAAATGGAACTGCAAATATATAAACTTTATCTCGAAGTCAAAAGTTTAACTCTTTTTCAATGGAGTTTTTTTATCCATACTCTCCAGAATAGCTCTATTGATGTCTTTTATAAACCGCGGACCTTCATAAATCAACGATGTGTAGATCTGTATGAGATCTGCTCCACTTTCCAAGCGCTTTATGGCTTCTTCCTTGTTGTGAATCCCACCGACATTAATAATCGGTATTGATAACTCCTCTTTCAGCGCACTCAGATATCTACGCGACTTATCCAATAAGGGAAAGCCACTGAGACCGCCACTACCGATGTTTTTTAATCGCTCATCATCCGTATTCAGATTACTTCTATCGATAGTAGTATTGGTAAAGATAATGCCATCGAGTTCCATCTGGACCACGACCTTGACAATAGCCTCAAGTTGAGCTTCGCTCAAGTCGGGAGATATTTTCAGTAAAATGGGCTTTTTATCATGGAGTTTTTGGTTTTTCTCTTGTACGCCGGATAGAATATGCCGGAGCGCATCCTCTTCCTGAAGTTTGCGTAAGCCAGGTGTATTGGGTGAGGAGACATTGAGGACAAAGTAATCGACATAATTGTGGAGAGTAGAAAAACACTGCAGATAATCATGGACAGCATCCTCATTGGGAGTAGTTTTATTCTTCCCGATATTGGCACCGAGGATATAGTCCGCAGATTCTCGTCTTTCCAGCCTTACACGCATTGCTTCCACGCCGTCATTATTAAAGCCCATGCGATTTATCAGGGCCTTATCCTTCGGCAATCTGAAGAGCCTGGGCAAGGGATTGCCGGCCTGTGGACGTGGAGTAACCGTCCCGATTTCTATAAAACCGAATCCAAGATGGGCCATTTTATCATAATATTTCCCATCCTTGTCAAATCCCGCTGCAAGCCCCACGGGATTGGGAAATTTTAATCCCCATAATTCCCTTTCAAGCCGTTTATCCTGTGGTGATTGAAGATAGCTTTTGATTGCATCGGCGATAAGTGGAAATGACAGGGCCGCTGTAAATGTATCCACGGTAAGCTTATGCGCTTTTTCCGCATCGAGTAAAAACATTGCGGGCTTAATCAATGACTTATAAACACTCATATCAATCTGTTCTTCTATTCTGCTTTACCCGGATTATCCCTGCAATCGTGAGACTACATATCCATAAAAACATATTTACAATAGATTCTGTCTTGTGCTCCTCATTAAAATCTTCAATCGTCTCGCCGATAAATGTGTATAGAGCTGGTTCATGCATCGCAATTCTTTCGGTAGTAAATCGCTCTTGAATCGCTACTTTCTTTTGCTTATTATTTAGCTTCCACAAATGCTCTTCCAGCTCGCTTAATTCCTCGACATCTATCTCGGCTGCAAGTTCTTCCCAATTTTCTGCAGAAGATTTCAGGATTACTTCTACGAGATATACCAATAGGATAAATTCACCTCCTTCAAGTGCACTGTGTTCACCATCCGTCAACCAGACAGCAATCGGTGAATGAAGGTTTATAAGAGTGTTTAAGAATTCCAGCGGTCCTTCTTCACTATCGAGAATTGCATTTTCATGCTCCTCAATGGACTTCTTTTCCCATATCTTCTTGCTCATAGTTTATTCCTCTGTAGATACTTTTTTGACGATAAAATATCCATCTTCACCTTGTGATTGATAAAGTGGCATAAGAATCATTCCTGATTCCGGAGCTCTTATTTCTCCATTTTTATCTGTAGCAATGAGTTGTCCTTTCTCAATCGGATCAAAGTTGTGAAATCCCGGTTCCATCTTAAAATGATCTTCAGGCTCAATCGGATGTGAATGTATTAATTCTGCCAGCTTGGGCAATCCTTCTGCATACTTTCTCAATAATTCATCGTGATGTGACTCTACATCTTTCTCCTTTACCGCATCCACAGAACGCATAAACCCGGCGATAGCAGATACCGCACGATGAACACTCAATCTGTCGTGGTGCTGACCGGCTTCAAATGTTACAGCAGTCGTATCTACGCCCAAGTGCTCTGTTGTAAAATACTGCAGGCTCGTACCCCTGATATTGGTGAGGAATTCTAGGATTACAGGTGCGTGAAGCTGTAAGGCTATCTCAAGACTTTCTTCCGTTTCTTGAGGTAAGGTGAAAATTCCTCCACCGGCGGTTGTTGTATGTAAATCAAGGATACATACCTTCTGCGCTGAGCTCTCTGTTATTGCTTTACGGATGTGATGTATTAATTCATAGATTTCCTCGTCTTCATTCTCCAGCTCTTCCGGAGAACTTGCAAGAATCCTTGTGACTTTTTCCTCCGTAAATGAACGATTCATGTCAACTTCCAGAAAGCGCTTATCGGCTTCAACGGCTTTCATATTCCCTATTAAACCGATAAATTTCCCCTTGTATTTAAAATTGGGATTGGCAAGTGGTTCTACTTCAAGCATCTTGAGCATAATTTTGATAGCCTTAATGCCTGCCGGCTCATTCCCATGGATACTTCCGATAGCTATGATAAGCGGTCCATCTTCATGGCCGTTAAACTGCCCTATTATCCTATCGTCATTGTGCATATTCCTTCTTTTTCCTGTCTGATTTCCTTCTGTATTTCATCTCTGATCATAATGTTCCATATAACTGTATTTATCGTGGCTTAACTTGTAATTCATCTCTTCTATTCCCGCTTAATCTGAATGAATTTCCCGAATTTACCCCATCCCATTCTTCTCAAGAAATCGAATCTTCAGTTCTACATCGTCGATAAACTCCCTTGTGCCCAGCATCGAACAAAAGTAGGATATTTCAGTGAAAAACATAAGGATGATATGCCATTTTACGGCGTCCACCATTATACATACATCAGATCCGATGCTATCCTGTCCGCATAATGCTTTCCTGCTCGGGTGAGGGAAAGGGATTGCTCAGTCATTTGCGTAAGCTTGTTGTTATCAAGACTTTTTATGGCAGAATGGAAATATTCCTGCAGATAGTCCGGGAATTGCCTCAAATCGGCATACTGCAGGCCTTCTTTCCGCCGCAAGCCGGTCATCAACCACTCATTATAGCGAGTCCTATCGTCGATAAGCTCCGATTCAGCAGGTCGCGTCCCGGAATTGATTGCCTTGATATATTTCAGGTTGTGCGAGACATTCCAGCTGCGATATTTTCCATCCCAGGAATGTGCTCCGGGACCAAGGCCGATATACGGTGTTCCATCCCAGTAACGGCTGTTGTGGATAGCGCGGTAGCCTTTCCGGGCGGAACTGGAAATCTCGTAGTGATCCCAGTGATATGCATCCATCCAGTCCATGAGTAAATCGTACTCTGCATTGATAGTATTATCGCCGGGCAAGCTGTATTTCCCTTTTGAAATATCATAATTGAGTGCCGTACCTTGCTCCACGGTCAACTCATAAGTAGAAAGATGTGTAATCGGATACTGGAAGGCATTTTTTAACTCATTTTCCCAATCTTTCAACGTCTGATTTTTCAAGCCATAGATAAGATCGATGGAGATATTTTTGAACTCGGAGGCAAATATATTTTCGAGACACAACTGCGATTCACGAGCATTATGCGCGCGATTCATCCACAGCAATTGCTTCTGCTGAAAAGACTGAATTCCCACACTCAATCGCCTTATCCCTAGGTTCCACCAGGCAGATAATTTTTCCGCTGTGATGTCATCGGGATTGGCCTCGAGTGTTACTTCCTTAAAGGCACTGATTTCACCGAATTCACTCAACAACTTCTCCAGTTCAGCTATACTCAAGATTGACGGTGTTCCACCACCGAGATACAGCGTTTCATATTTTCTGTTTTCCCATTTTTGCTTCCGCAAATGCCATTCCTTAACGAGTGCATCCACCATAGCGGAACGCAATTTCAGATTGGTTGAAAAATGAAAATTGCAGTAATGACAAGCCTGTCGGCAAAAAGGGATATGGATATAAATACCGGCCATCTACTCAAATAGTTTTACGTGACCAAAATACTTAAACAACTGCTCGTAGTATTCTACACTTACTTTGCTTTCAGAAAAGATTGCTATGCAATCAGCTTTATTTCTCTCAATCCTGTAATATCTCGACCGATGCAAACCTATCATCAATTTTTCACTTTTATTTAATTTATTCCTTTACAATCTACAGCTATAGCTCAAATTATTTCTGACGGAAGTCAGATGTACTTAAATACCATTAATCTTATGAAATTCCATATCTATTCATTCTTTATGGGTTTTTTCTATGTATAAGTCTATACATTCTTGCAAACATCATTCCCTTCCCAATAACTGAAATTAAGAATATCGTAGATTCTGAAACCTATTATCTATCTTGAACGCTCATAAAGATAGGAAAAATGGTAGAATCCGGCTTCCCTTGTGATGATTACATCGTCTTAAAGCGCCTAGAAAAAGATGAAAGCGATAAAATCGTCACCATTCAGATATGTATCAGAGTGAATTATTGCTACTTCAGATCAAAAATAAAAAGCTACTCCTCCCAATACATGGAAAGGGATAAGATGAAGAATTCTTGAGCTTACCACCTGGTCAGATATAAATTCTGTTGCCGTTTCTCTTCTATTCAATAAATTGAATGCGCTTATGTAAAAAGATAAGTCACTTTTATTCTTTAATTCCCAATTGTACTCAAGTTCTATTTCCATTGCAGGGAGGATACTGTTGAATCTATAAATATCATTATATAAACCGGAAAAGGATAGCTCTGTGCTAAACTCTCCAATAGTCGTAGTGATACTGATAGCCGTTGACAATAGATCAGAATTTAAGTACTTTCTTCCATTATAATAATTCCTATGTAAGTACGATAGTTTTACTTCATATAGTAAATACTTGCCGGTTTTAAATTCCAACTGTGAACGAAGGCTATAATCTTGAATACGATTTAAGTAACTATCCCCATTAATAGTATTATTGAAGGAATAACTCGTAAAAGAAGGTTTTACTATCATTATTGTCTTCAATCTACTGATAAATTTCTTCAACCTGAGATTAATGGAGTAACTCTTATACCGCGATGCTTGAGGTGTTGAGATTATCAAATTATCTTTAAAATTATACGAGCGTTTCATTACTTCCGCATAAGGGGTAATCTCAAGCTCAAGATATGCATCCAGATTATGAAGAATATTCATATAATTAACTCTTCCCCCAATGTCCAACTTTCTATATGGAGAATTGATTATTGAATATTCAGCAATGGAGTTGAAAGAATTATAATAATAAAGATGGTTCATCTCTTGAGCTGTCGGTGTGCTGGTATTAAAGGATGCACTAGTAGTCAGAGACCATTGATAATTCAACTTGTACTTATATCTGAAGTATCCATCTGTAGGAAAAAAGATTGAATTAATCTCTGAGGCATCTATAAACTTGATGGATTGCTGTACTAAATATAGCAGTTCACTCGAAGGATTAAACTCTATATTCTGCCTTAATTTAATTCCTACTTCTGTAAGCTTGTATGTGTTTTCTTGGCTATAAATTTCTGAATTTGAGCCGGATTCTGACCTGATCTCGTATATATACTTATTATGATTAACTAAAGCTGATATAATTGACGTTGACTTCTCTGTGTTTCTCAAGAAAGAAGACTTTGCCTTAATATTGAATGATTCACTAGAAGAAAGTTGCTTAAGTAAATGGGAGTACCGATCTATGGTAAACATGGGAAAATAAATTAAATTACTATCCATTATTGCAGTATAGGTTGACCGATATGCTGAATTATGAAATGAAATCGAGTTTTGCATCACCCATTGTGAATTCACAAGGAAGGTATGTTCAATTGCAGCACTGTATTTATGTGTGGGGCTGTATCGTTTTTCATCAATTAAATTAAAGCTTTCTTGCTCTGAAACAGATTTTACGGCAGATTTGACCGGATTTAGTGTCGCATTAAAATAAACAAAAATGTTGTTTCGTAATTTCTTATCATAATATTGAATTTCAGTTGATACATCTATGTTTTTATGATGGGCATTGATTTGATTTTGATAATTAAAGTCATACAATGAATCATTCAGGATATAATCCTTTAAAATTTTAAAATCTTGATTAAACTTATATTGATAGTGTGATAAATGCGTTTTTAATGATAAGTTTTTTCTCAATTTTATCACATTATGCGCTTGAACACTATATTTTTTGCTATCATCTACCATTGTTAAATTCACTCCTGCGGGATTTAAAATTGGTTTCTGAACCGGAAAGAAATTATCTGAGTCATATTTTCTATATGACTTAAATCCTTCAACTTTATGAGAAATAACAGGATTAGAAATTGTAGGATGATTGCCGGCTTCCTCTATAATCATTGATTTAATAACTGGATGTAATTGAAGCACTGATCCTTCAAGAGTACCGATATTCTGATCGCTACGACCATAGGCAATAATGGCATGTCCTGATAATGATATCTTGTAATTGTCATGGGTAACTAGGTTTAATGCTCGGACATCATTCCGATAAAATTTACCCATTACTGGATTATCGTTATAATTATTAATTATTGAAACCTCTTTCACAATCCGGTTATCCATAGCTTCAATCGGTTCTGCATAAGTCCTACCGAAAAGGTCATCTCCATCTATAAGAACACGCTGAATCACCTTATTTTGATAGTAAAGGATACCATTATCTTTGACAGTTATTCCTGGAATATTCTTCAATAATTCAACTACAGATCGTTCAGAAGTATCGCGATAGTAGCCAGCGTCATACGTAATTGTATCGCCACTTCTATAAACCGGCACCTTATTTCTGACAGAAATAACTTCTTTTAATTGAATTGCAGAAGCAGTATAAAACAGCTCTATTGTGTCGCTTTCTATTTTATTAAAAAAATACTTTTTTAATCTGTTTCCCAATTTACTTAACTGTACTTCAAGATTTTCACCTTTGTAATCGAAATAAAACTCCCCCTGATTATCTGTAGTTGATAAGCATATTATCTCTCCATTCTCTTTATTCTTAACGATAACGAATACACTAGATAGAGGCATTTTACTTATGGAATCTATAACAACGCCTGTAATTTTGACTACTGTATCTTGATTCAACTCTTGGGAATAAACTATCTGGCAGTTGAAACAAAAGATACATATTATGGAACATAGTGATAAACCGAATAATTTCTTCATTACACATGAGATGTCATACATTTTGCTTGCACCACCATTTAACTATACCGCCATATCTCTTGAATTATTATTCGGCATAGCTGATTTTCACGACATATTTTCTATTAACCGAGTTCAATCTTGTTGATGTCTATGTTTATAATACCTACAGAATATATCGTATTTTCCCGCCTTTTCAATCGGTCCACTTTTTAGATGTATTTTGTATGCAAATTCTAGAAATTTCGGGTCCATATAATTCTGATCAAATTCATCAAACATTAGTTTTACATATTTATGCCAGTCAACTTTGACTCCATCTACTGGTGGACTGAGTATTTTTCCGTAATCGGCACTTAACTCTTCAATGCTCACAAGATTTATCCTTACTTCCTTATCTGTAGAGAATAATTTTACAATTATGCCTGGTAATCCCTGAAATCTTATAGGTCCGAATGGAAAAGGGAATCTAGGTGCGTACCAAGCTACATAATCTCGCCCTGCATAATGCCCGGTCGCCTTTAAACATTGAATTCCATTTACTACCTTTTCTATTTTTAATAACTCCCACTCCATATTAATCAATGAATCGGTAATTATAAATGATTTATGCCTCGGAGATTCTTTAAATATCTGAATCCCTTTTTCAATATCTGTAAAAACCGCATCTTGCTCTTTATCCGGTGTTGAAACTACAATACCTTGTCCATGATTATCTATATTATTCACTAGTGGATTCACTTCTTCTTTCTGTGGAAATACATGCAATGATTGGGTCTTGTTAAAATAAAGATAAGATACACCTTGATAGACTGGAGCAACTCTAGGCGTCCTTTCGTAATTATATATTACCTTAAAATCTGCCTTCTGTGCATTGACTCCATAGATTATCAAACTTCCAAAAAATAATAAAATATATTTTGCCATATTATCAAATTTAAAAGGAGCGAGCAGGGCAAGTACTCGCTCCGTGTTTATTGTCCATTGTTCAACTTAAACTCTGTCTGGATCTTCTCCTGCATCAGGACAAAAGTTTTCGTAATTTTTATCACACATACAAGAATACAATTTTGCTCTAGCCTCATCACAGGTTTCTCCTTCAGACCAGCATATAGGTCTACCTTTCGAATCAGTACTAAACATGGCGCATCCTGGAACCATACTTTTTCCTATAACACCTTGTTTAAAATAATTTGCCTCAGTTTCACTACTTACAGGTGACTCAATACCCAATATACTCAATCCCAAGATTGTGAATACCAATATCGATTTAACCTACATCATAATTAAAATATTTTTATTAACAATGCACAATTCTACGAAAGAAAGAAAGAAAGAAGAGCTATTTATAAAAAATGACATTTCTATGACAAAATGTAATCCCCAATAACATTCACAATCTACTCCGGCAATTTCAGGTGCTCATCCTTGTTCAAGGCATTGTAACGACCTTTCCCGGACTCCGTACCGTTAAACTTGACAACTTTCCGCCATTTCCGTTGATCTTCCTCGGCTAATTCATTGAACTCGGCACATTTCACCGAGCAGCAATCGTGGTATTTCTCCGCACATTCATCGCACTGGATAAAGAGGATATGGCAAGCGTCATTGGAGCAATTTTTATGCGTATCACAAGGCTTTCCGCACTGATGACAACGCGCAATCACATCCTCCGAAATCCGCTCACCGAGCCGTTCATCAAAGACAAAATTCTTCCCGACAAATTTATTCTCAAGACCTTCTTCCTCACACTGCCGCGCATACTCAATAATCCCGCCATCGACCATATACACATCCTTAAAACCACGATGCTTATAATAGGCACTCGCCTTCTCACAGCGGATTCCGCCCGTGCAATACATGATAATCGGCTCATCTTTCTTATCCTCGAGCATATCCTCGACGAGCGGTAAGGCCTCACGGAAGGTCTCCACATCCGGCAGCACCGCATCTTCAAAGTGTCCGACTTCCCACTCATAATGGTTTCGCATATCGACGAATGTCGCGTGTTCTTTATCGACTTTCTCGTTTACCTCTTTTGCACTCAGGTGTTTTCCCCTCTGACTTACGTCAAATGTCACATCGTCCAGTCCGTCTGCCACAATCTTCTGTCGTACCTTCACATTCAACTTGAAGAAGGATTTTCCGTCGTCTTCTATGGCCACATTCAGTCTATTTCCTTCCAAAAACAGGATTTCCTTGCCCAGATCGACCTTAAAGTCCTCCCAGTTTTCCGCCGGAACGGAAATCTGTGCATTAATTCCTTCTGTGGCAACATACACACGACCGAGAACGCCCCGCTGATTGAGGTATTGATAAAAATGATCGCGGAAAAGTTGCGGATTGGGTAAATGATAGTACTTATAAAATGAAAGTGTGATGCGTTCCTCATCAGACTGCATCATCCTCTGCTTGAGTTCTTCGCGGTTGACGCGATTGTATAATTGCATGATGTAATTGTTTTGGTTAAATACGATACAAGTTGCAGGCTTGCCGGCAACCAAAATTTCAATACAAAGGTAAGAAAAATAAGGAATACATGAAGGAAATAAATAGACAAAGACTTACTTCTACTGAAACCATTCAGTACGGCACAGGTTGAGAAAAGTTGAAATAGCTGTTAATTATAAAATAAAATTATCTTGTATTGATTGAATAACTTTATCAGGAAGCCGCTGCTCTTTACATAATGAAGGAAAATCGTCGGTAATTTCTATTATGTCCTTCACAATCCTACGCGCATTTTTTATTGTATATGTATCGGCAACCTGAAGAATATCAGTGATATTGATATCCGAACGTTTCCCATTTATCGATAATGCTCTGTTTACTCTCGTAAAGTTCAAGAGCGGGTCAAATGGAAATGTAAGGTCATAAGCAGGGGCGAGATTCCATGAATCGCCGTCATCATTAAATATAAAAGTAAAATTTTTGAGATGATCATCGGTATTGGCAAATACAACATTGAAAACCATCCGCTTAAAAAGCTTCTGTAAATCTTTCTGTGGTAAATTTAAGTCGATAGATAGCTTAAATAGATTCTCATAAGAAGAAACCTCCGGATTCTTAAAATCCCATCCGGTCAATCCGGATGCAGTAAGAATATGTTTTTTCTTGCCATTCTGCCTGTCAAAGCGTAGTGTAGCAAAATGCTTATCATCAATTAGCTTGGAGGGCATCATATCAATACCGGCTTTCGTTGCCATTTTATAATATATGTATTCGACTTTTTCTCTGGAATACCTGTCTGAGTCGATTGACAACTTTATCAGGTAATGAAAGTACTTTTCTGATGTTTCAATATCTCCGGGAATCAATTGTCCGGTTTCTTTATGCTCTGAAACTAATATTTTTGGACGTACTCCGCCGGCAGATGTTCCGATTTTAAAGATATTGTATAAAGCATCCTCGTTAAGGCTAGTTTCTGTGACGCTTCTTTTTAGGTTTAAAACTTTTCTCGCAATATCAGCCATTTCATCCAGATTAATTCTGATATTGGAAGGGAGATTTTTTGCAGGTCGATACTCCAGTGCCCCCATTCCACGATTAGAGACATAAGTTAATTGTTCAAGAGGGCTGATTTTTTTCTCATCCTTGTGGTGGCGTTCTATCCATTCCTTAAAAATGATATTCCCGAATGTATCCGGCAGGGAATCTGCGATCATAGGAGGAAGCCCTCTGAATGTTTCGCCTTCATATCTGTTGAATACTTGTACTACATCTGTTTTTCTGAAGATATATGGAAAAAGATGAAGGAAATTGCCTTCTTTCAAGAAATCGGGATGATATTGAAATGAGGATTTCTTTTCATTATTGTCATATCCCAGCCGACCTATTTCCCGACCACTGTAAATTACTTTGATAATCTGTTCCATGGCTAGTAAAGTGATTGATAAGTATGTGTATTTTCTTTCACATAGTTATTTAAGTTTTCAAGCTCACCGAAATGTCTGATAACTTTAAGAAGTGTATCGATCGTGAAATTCGCCCCTTTTTCGAGATTATGAATAGTCACCCGAGACAAGGCAAGCTTATCAGCAAGCTCTTCTTGACTTAATCCTTCATGCTTCCGCAAATTTTTGCACCAGGCTCCCAGATTTACTTTTACTTCCTTTATCGTAATTGAATCAAGCATAAATGTATATTATATTATGCAAATATAGCTTATTTATCTTTTAATGTATAATATAATTGACATTTAAAATGTTCTGAGGAAGTCGTAAAGTTGCGTAAAGTCGCAAAGTTGTAAAGTCGTAAAGCCGCAAAGTTGCTAAGTTGTAAAGTCGTAAAGTTGGTAGAGTAGAGCGAGGCGAAAGAACAAATCCACTTCGCCTCACCCCC
>CAYTBT010000003.1:0-144033 GCA_964436125.1 uncultured Saprospiraceae bacterium
CCGCCTACGGCGGACTAGGTCGAGCTATCTCACTCAGCAAGCTGAGCTCGTAGTCACGCCTTGAGTCATAATTCATTATTCATTATTCATTGTTCATTGTTAATTGCTCAAAAGTCTCTCCATCTCCTCCTTACATGATTGAGCTGAATTCCGGACATAGTCAATGTAATTGTCATTATTCCCGCCGGCATAAATAATTGAACGCGTAGAATTCACAAGAAGACCGACATCTTCTGTTTTCCCATTTTCATAGACGGCTTTCAGGTCTCCTCCTTGCGCGCCCACGCCGGGAACCAGGAGAAAATGTTCCGGTAAAATCCTACGGATTTCATTAAATGATTCCGGATGTGTGGCTCCTACGACAGCCATTGTATCGTCTTTGCTCCCCCACTCTGCTATTTTGTAAAGCACATTCTCATAGAGATATTTATCATTGGTCTCCAAAAACTGGAAGTCCTTGCTACCGACATTTGACGTAAGTCCGAGAATAATGGTCCACTTGTCCTTGAAATTAAGGAATGGTTGCACGGAATCGGAACCCATATACGGTGCAACGGTAAGTGCATCCGCATTCATGGTATTGAAAAAAGCATCGGCATACATCCGCGATGTATTTCCGATATCACCGCGCTTGGCATCGGCAATCTTCAGATGCGTATCACCGATATAATCCATTGTTTTCTGCATAATAGTCCATCCTGCAGATCCGTGTACTTCATAAAATGCCGAATTGAGTTTGTATGCTACGCAGAAATCGCGTGTTGCATCGATAATTTCCTTGTTGAAAGTGAGAATATCCTCGGGAAAGTTCTTGAATTTAGAAGGCATCTTAGCAATGTCGGGATCAAGCCCAACACAGAGAAAAGATCGCTTCCTCTGAATCTGGTCAACCAGAGATGTATAATTCATTAAGCCTTTGTATTTGCAGAATGGCCATTGATAGGCACTACAGCAGTAACTTCAGGGACGCGAGATTTTATCGCTTGGGCTACGCCCAATTTTAATGTCATATCAGACATTGCACAGGACTCGCAACTACCGAGCCACTTAATGGATACAACCATATCGTCACTTAAATCCACAATCTCTACATTTCCGCCATCTACCTTCAGATGTGGTCGTACTTCATCGAGAGCTTTATCTATCTGTGCTATTTTCTCTGATTTGTTCATCGTCTATTCTTAATTACTGCTTCCTGATGAATAAATAGTTTGTATATTTCATTTATGCCGGTTCTTATGCATTAAAATAGTCAATTGCACTTGAATACCGAGCATACACCACCCTTATCTCATCGTTTAATACATATAAACGCAAGGTGCGAAAATTAGTTTATTTTTATTTAGACTAATTAAGACTTTTTATCTTTTCATCTGCACTTGCTGCGTCGGATCCATGCTTTCATTCCTTCTAGCAGTTTGTCTAGCAAGATTCTTGGCAATTTTCAAGAATTCATCCCGAGCCGGATTTTCTTTATCGAGAACTGCCGGTTTTCCTGTATCACCACCTTCCCGGACTCCTTGCACTATAGGAACCTGCCCGAGAAGAACAGTATTAGAATCTTTGGCGAGCCGCTTACCACCGTCTTTACCGAAGATATAATACTTCTTGTCCGGTAATTCCGGAGGAGTAAAGTAAGCCATATTCTCCACGATACCAAGGATAGGAACATTAATATTCTCTATGCGGAACATATTTCGCGCTTTAATCGCATCGTTCAGCGACACATCTTGTGGAGTAGTGACAATAACAGCGCCCGTAACAGCAAGTGACTGCACAAGTGATAATTGGATATCGCCGGTACCCGGAGGCAAGTCTATGACAAGATAATCAAGTTCCGGCCACATACAATCATTAATAAACTGCTTCAACACTCCACTTAAACGCGGTCCTCTGAGCACAACAGCCTGTTGAGGATCCACAACCAGACCGAGAGACATGATGTGCACTCCGTAATTTTCAATAGGAATAAGTTTAGGTTTATCATAGACTTTCTTCACCATCGGTTGTTCTCCTTCTATTCCCATCATTGTAGGAATGCTCGGACCGTGAAAATCTGTATCGAGCAATCCGACTTTTGCCCCGAGTTCATGCAGACCTAGTGCCAGATTAACCGCTACCGTTGATTTTCCTACTCCACCTTTTCCAGAGGCGACTGCGATAAAATTTTTGACCTGTGGTAGTGGTCCCCTATTGGCAAATGGGCTCCCGCCGGGCATTCCCGTTTCCTGAAAGTGCACATTGACGCCCATATTCGGGTACACGTAATTTATAACATCCGTACAACTCTCCAGCAAGGACATTTTCACCTGCGCATCATTCCTCGGTATGTGAATCGTAAAGGATACCGCATCCTCTTCTATCTCAATATCATTTACAAGTTGAGCATCTACAATATTGGTTCCTCCTGTCGGATCCTTAACGCTCTTTAATATCTTCAGTAGTTTCTCTTTCTTTATTTTCATAATATTCTCTGCTTAATTCCATAAAATCGCCTACCCGTAGGCATTAAAATATTCTTTCAGGTCCTTGGCTTCATTCATTTTCAGCCGACCTGATATCAACAACCTCAATTCCCGCCGACGCTTTGCACTTTCATAACGCTCCTCTTGTTCACCCGTCAAGGGCTTTACCAGAGGTATTTTTATCGGCTTTTTCTCCACATCATCTATTCCTACAAATGTAAAATACGCATGATTGCACTTCCGCGTATTATTTCCCTTAATATCGGATGCAATTACCTCGACAAATACCTCCACCGAGCTCGTAAACGCCCTTGTCACACATGCTTCCAGTGTTACAACATCGCCATTGTTGATAGGTTTATCAAATGACACGTGATCTACACAAGCCGTCACAACATAAGCCTCTGCATGTTTCCCCGCACAGATTCCTCCTATCGTATCCATCCACCTCATCAGATTCCCACCCATGAGATTATCCAGAGGATTGGTGTCATTGGGCATAACCATTATTGTCATTGTCGATGTGGATTCCGATACTTTCTTTTCTTGTCGCATTAACTTCTTTTTATTCGTTCTACCGTAATATTGTTATGTCTGCATTCCACTTTCACTCCTTATCCATGAGCTTCCGCAAATGACTGCAGCGCGCTTCAATCCCATTCCGGCATATAATTTCTGGCAAAGGTAAAAATTTATGGCTTGTTCCATAGCTTCTTTTCTATCACAATATTGTCATCACTAGTTCTCTTTCTCTGCTTTCCGCCCACATCGCTACGGCAATTCAATGCACACCTACTTTTCTGCTTCCGGAAGCATCTCAACTCTCCATAGCCATATCCTATACTCTACAGCTCATCTTCTAGGTGCATTGCAAGCATCGGAGTGCCACTATCTGTTCCACCCTATGCTGCTTCCGGGACATTTATCGACAAATCACCGCTCGAGAATATCGATTTCTGCCTTAAGAAGTGTACTTTTGCTAGAGAAAAAAGAATACTTATGGAAATTACATATTTAGGACAATCTTCCTTTCAAGTGAAGATCGGAGGGAAAACACTAGTATTTGACCCATTTATCTCCGCCAATGAGCTCGCAGCAGACATCGACATCAACGCTCTTGAGGCTGATTATATCCTGCTTACACATGGTCACGAAGACCACGTACTCGATGCCGAAGCGATAGCAAAGCGTACCGGAGCAACCATTATATCCAATTTTGAAATCGCAAGCTGGTATGAGGCCAAGGGGATTAAAGCACATCCATTAAACCACGGAGGCAAATGGACATTTGACTTTGGGACTGTAAAATATGTGAACGCAATTCACTCAAGCGTATTGCCAGATGGAACCTATGGAGGAAATCCGGGCGGATTTGTAATAAATAGTGGTGAAGAAACGCTATATCATGCAGGAGATACCGCATTAACCATGGATATGAAGCTCATTCCATTGACAAGTCCTGCTTTAAGCTGCGCTATCCTGCCCATCGGTGATAATTTCACGATGAATTATGAAGAAGCACTCATTGCAAGTCAATTTATCCAATGCGATAAAATTATAGCTTGTCATTACGATACATTTGGCTATATTGAAGTCAAGGACAAGGATGAGGTCGTAAAAACATTTGCGGAAGCTGATAAAGAAATAATATTCCTTGAAATAGGAAAAGCGAGTACGATATAAAGCACACTCGAGATAGCTATATCGGCTTAATAATCACGGAGGGAATTGTAAAAGAGAGAAATATGGGGAATGTTGTTGCAATAGCCAATCAAAAAGGCGGCGTAGGAAAGACGACAACGGCGATTAATCTCGCTGCCAGCCTGGCTATACTTGAAAAGAAAATTCTGCTCATCGATGCGGATCCACAGGCCAATGCCACTAGCGGCGTCGGCATTGAGCTGGACGATGTGGAGCTTTCTACTTATGATTGCATGTTGAATAAAACCGATCCGCACGAGGCGATTCTGAAGACGAGTACGCCCAATCTCTATATCCTTCCATCTCATATCGATCTCGTCGGTGCTGATCTCGAGCTCGTATCCCGCATGAAAAGGGAATATGTCATGAAGAGATTTGTCGATAAGGTAAAGGATGAATATGACTTTGTCTTTATTGATTGCCTGCCTTCTCTCGGACTTATCACCGTCAATGCACTAGCTGCTGCAGACAGTGTTCTCATACCGATTCAATGCGAAATATATTCTCTTGAAGGTCTGCAAAAATTGAAAAATACGATAAGCCTCGTGCGCAATGAGATTAACAATGATCTCAAAATCGAAGGGATTCTCTTGACAATGTACGATAGCCGCCTCAGACTAGCCAATATCGTGGTCGAAGAAGTCACTGAAAATGCGTCTGATTATGTATTTGATACGATAATTCACCGCAATTCCAAGATCGGAGAATCGCCTTCCGTACACAGGCCGGTGATTATGTATGATTCCGGAAGTAAAGGTTCCTCCAATTATCTCAACCTTGCCAAGGAATTTCTCCATAAGAATGGCTTTAAAATAATCGATATAAGCAAGGAAGATATCCGAGACATCCAGAGAAATGCGTTTTCATAAAGGAAGATAAAATATGCCTAAAAGAAGTAATAAAAAAGAACTAGGTAAAGGAATAAGAGCTTTACTGAAAGATATTGACTCAAGTGAGAAAAAGAAGATAGATGCCGTGGATTCTACCGACAGGAACAATCCCGGCCTGAAAAATATTCCACTCGATTTTATTGAGCGAAATCCCTTTCAGCCTCGAGGAAACTTCGATGAAGAGGCCATTGCCGAGCTCGCTGATTCTATCAGTGTTCACGGCCTTATCCAGCCGATAACGGTAAGAAGGCTTCACGAGAATGCCTATCAGATTATCTCCGGTGAAAGACGGCTCCGCGCTGCAGGCATAGCAGGCTTGGAATCTATTCCGGCTTATGTACGCACTGCGGATGATCAGGAAATGCTGGAAATGGCTCTCGTGGAAAATATCCAGCGCGAAAATCTCAACCCTATTGAAATCGCCATTTCTTATCATCGACTCCTGGATGAATGCGATCTTACACAAGAGGAATTATCCGATCGCGTCGGGAAAAATCGATCGACGATCAGCAATTATATCCGCTTGCTGAAACTTCCTCCACAGATTCAGGCAGAACTGAAGAAAAATTCTTTAAGCATGGGGCATGCTCGTGCACTTGCAGGCATTCAAGACCTGGGTAAACAATTGCATATTTTTAAGCAAATTATGGAAAAATCCCTTTCCGTACGAGCAACGGAAAAGCTCATTCAGAATCTAGGCAATAAGAAGCCTTCAAGCAATCAGAAAAACGTGCTTGATCCACAAGTGAAACAAATTCAAGAGGATCTCAGTGAATATTTCAACACAATTGTAAAGATTAAACGTTCTACTCAAGGAAAAGGCTCAATTGTACTTCAATTTAACAATGACGAAGAATTTAATGACATATTGGATCAGCTTGATATGTAGCTTATGCCTATGTTTTCCTCTCTACGGACAAGGAATCCAAGTAAACCAGGACAGCATGGCGATAGTCGAGCCTTTTTTCAAGCAAAGTCCGAGGGAAATGGCCTTTTCCTCGCTGCGCTGGTTAAAGTCCGATGCTGCAAGAAACCCCAAGATAGCTTTACTTGCCGGTATCATTCCCGGCGGCGGACAACTCTACAACCGTCAATTTGCCAAGCTCAGCGTATATTATATCGGTATCGGTGGCTTCCTTTACCTCATCGACAGCAATACAACAGAATACCGTAAGCTGAAACGAGCTTATGCTATGCGCATAGCAGGTGAAGATGATATTTACAAAGGGATTATCACTACTGCCGCACGCTTAAAATCTATCCGCGACCAATACCGGAAAAATCTTGAACTGAGCTATATCGGCGCAGTAGTTTTCTATATTGTAGGTATTGTCGATGGCTTCGTTTCAGCTCATTTGTCGAGCTTTGATGTTTCTGATGATATCTCCTTTCATCCACGATTAATTCCTTCAATCGGCACATCTTCTTCACTGGGAATCGCCGTCCGATGGACGATAGGAAAGTAACTTGCCCTTTAGTGGAATCTGAGCTTATACGAGCTTCTTATAGTGGAAATACTCAAGTGCATTATCACAATCTTTCCTTTCAGAGAATTCATCGATTTTCCTTACATTGTCCAGCTATAAAATTAAATCTAAAAGGAATACAACTATGGCGTGGCTCATCTTAATAATAGCAGGCTTATTTGAAGCAACATTTGCCTTCTGCCTCGGCAAGGCCAAGGAGGCGCATGGCAGCGATGTGTACTTCTGGTACGGCGGTTTTTTCATTGCACTAGTCATAAGTATGATTCTCCTGGTGAAAGCAACTCAATCCCTACCGATAGGCACGGCTTATGCAGTATGGACCGGCATAGGTGCCGTAGGTTCCGTCGTTCTGGGAATCTTGTTTTTTAAAGAACCGGCAAGCTTCTGGCGGTTATTTTTCCTCACTACATTAATCCTTTCCATTATAGGTCTCAAATATGTGTCCGCATAAATAAATTCATCGCCTGACAACTCATTTAAAGCCTATGCTTAGATTTTTCTATCGTCTCCTCCACAAATTAAAATTACTGAAGTTTCTGAACCTTTCGGCAAATCTTCAAGTCAATGACAAGAACTTTTCCATTCCTATCCTCCATAATACCGGTTATACCCACCTCTTCCCTACCGAAGAATGGATGCTCACGCTGCTCAAGTTGTGCATTGCTGAAGGTAAGGGCACATTCATCGATATCGGAGCAAATATCGGGCAGACTCTCTTAAAGCTCAGAAGTATTTCAGAAGATATGCCATACATTGGATTCGAGCCCAATCCACATTGCGTATTTTATCTCAATGAATTAATTCAAGGCAATAAACTCCGGAACTGCACGATAATTCCCGTAGGAATATCCGATAAAAATGGCATAAGCACGCTCGAGCATTACCTGGATTCGATTACGGACAGTTCAGCTTCTTTGATTTCAGACTTCCGACCAGATGAAGAAATTTATTTCCGGCAGCAAGTCCCGACATTTGACATAAGTCATATAAAAAATGAAATCGGCCTCGATAATGTCAATATCCTCAAGATTGATGTCGAAGGCGGCGAACTAGAAGTTATCAGGAGTTTTCAGCCGATTATTACAAAGGATAAGCCCATTATATTCATGGAAATCCTTCCTGTTTATCGTCCGGAGAATCGCAATAGACTCCGCCGGCAGATGGAAATTGAAAAGATCCTTGCTGCAGCGAATTACGATATGTACAACATCATACTGCAAGATGGCGATTGCCTTGCCTTAAAGAAACTCGATCATATCGGTGTACATGCCGATATACAGAAAAGCGACTATCTTATGCTCCCGGCATCGCGGGTAGATATGCTGAAAATCATTGAGAAGAGCAATATCAACATTTTATAGGGAAAGGGAGTTTATTTCCATCATGGCAAGAACGGCGCAATCCATATTCCCCAAAATTCGCGAGGTAATGCAATACATTGACCTCTCAAGTGATATAGAAAGTCTTCTACTTCTCATAGCAAAGAAAATGAACTTGAGCGAAGCTCAATTAAAGTCCTTGTTCATGCAATGGGCGGGTGTTTCTCCTGTACATTTCTTTGAGAACATTAAACGGGCTCAAGGCAATCTCACGCAGCCGGAAACCACGCCGACTTTATTCACCGAGACCGGAAAAGCTGAGATAAAATCAACCCAAATTGCACCGAGTGAATTTATAGATATCATCCGGATGACCGATGATGAATTCATCTCCGATAGGCGGCTGTCACACTTGCGCTATTCATTTATGGAAAGTCCATTTGGGCAGCTGATTATCGCATCGACGAGGAAAGGGATATGTTATATTGCATTTGAAGAAGATAGGAACAAGGCACTTTCCGCTTTACAGAAGATTTATCCGCTCACAAGTCTGCAAAAGAATACACCCGATAAACACAGGAAGCTTATGGAGTACTTTGAAGATCCGGTGCATTTCCGACACAATATAAAGCTTCACCTAAAAGCAACCGACTTCCAGCTCCTCGTATGGAATGCACTACTGGCAATTCCACCCGGTGAAATCAGATCCTACCAACAACTTGCAAGAGGTCTTGATATGCCTCAATCTGCACGAGCTGTCGGAACTGCAATCGGTAGGAATGTTATAGCGTATTTTATTCCTTGTCACAGGGTCGTACGATCATCCGGGGAAATCGGCAAATTCAAATGGGGCGGCACCGAAAGGAAGATGGCAATCATAGGCTGGGAAGCAGCACAGAATACCTGAATTGTCTTGCCTCTGGCTATCGGGAATAGAGATTGATATTTTCTCCGTTTTATTCAGCCCCAGATCCTTATTTATCCTTTTCCTTCATTTTGATTTCCTGAAAATACGCTATGGTCTTCAACAAGCCTTCTTCCCTACTCACTTTCGGCTCCCAATTCAACAATTTCCGCGCAAGGCTTATATCCGGTTGTCTCCGCTGTGGATCGTCCTCCGGTAATGGCTTAAATACAATTTCCGATTGGGTACCGTGAACAAGAGACTGTATTTCCTGTGCAAAGTTAAGAATGCTTATCTCATCCGGATTTCCGATATTCACGGGTTCATAATAATCGCTACCGATTAATCTGTAAATCCCTTCTATCATATCATCAATATAGCAGAAAGAACGGGTCTGCAATCCATCGCCATACACGGTAATCGCTTCGTCATTCAGAGCTTGAGACAGAAAAGTAGGAATTGCACGACCATCGGCAATGCGCATCCGCGGCCCATAAGTATTAAATATCCGGACTATCCGTATATCAACCTTATGGTAGCGATGATAAGCCATTGTAATGGCCTCCATAAAGCGCTTGGCTTCGTCATAGACGCCACGCGGCCCGATAGGATTAACATTTCCCCAGTAACTTTCCTTTTGTGGATGAACGAGCGGATCGCCATACACTTCCGATGTCGATGCGATACATATCGTCGCTCCTTTCTCCTTAGCAAGTCCGAGGAGATTATGCGTTCCGAGCGCTCCGACCTTCAAGGTCTGAATCGGCATTTCCAGATAGTCTATCGGGCTCGCAGGAGATGCAAAGTGTAAAATCAAGTCCAATTTTCCGGGTACGTGGACAAATTTAGTGACGTCGTAATGATAAAAACTGAAATTTTTATGCTTGAAAAGATGCTGGATGTTCTCAATTGAGCCCGTCAATAAATTATCCATTCCGATAACCTCTGCACCTTCCTCGATATACCTGTCGCATAAATGTGACCCGATAAATCCCGCGGCACCTGTTATAAGTATCCTCTTCATATTAATTCGCTTGAAAATATCTCTTGATGGATTCGATGATGTAGGATTGGTCGCCTTCCGGCAAATAGGGATGAATCGGCAATGACAATACCTGATCTGCTACCTTCTCGACATTGGGGAATGTGCCTTTCTTCAAGCCCATTTTACGGAACGCTTCCTGTAGATGCAATGGTTTCTTGTAATAAACTACTGAACTGATGCCTTGTTCTTTCAGATATGCTTGTAGCTCATCGCGATTCCCATCTTTAACTTTTATCGTGTATTGATGATATACGTGATATGCCTCTTGAAGGACTTTCGGTACGGCAATTTCTGCCATACCCTGCAATGCTTCAGTATAATTCTCTGCTACCCTACGCCTGCTAGCATTAAATTCATCGAGTTTCTGCAATTTTACCCTCAGAATTGCCGCCTGAATGCTGTCCAGACGCGAGTTGACTCCTATCATCTCATTTTCATACTTCACTCGAGAGCCGTGATTTTTTATCATCCTTGCAGTTTCCGCGATTGTATCGTTATCGGTAAATATCGCACCGCCGTCACCGTAACAAGCGAGATTCTTGGACGGAAAAAAAGATGTTCCGGCAACATCGCTTATCGTTCCCGTATGATATGTCTTGCCACCCATCTGCAATTTCCCACCGGTGGATTGCGCAGAATCTTCGATGAGGAGGAGATTGTGTTCATCTGCTATTTCTTTCAAAGCTCGCATATCAGCGGCTTGGCCAAAGAGATGGACAGGCATAATTGCACGGCTGCGGTCAGAAATCTGCGCATTTGCGGAAGCTGGTGAAATATTAAAGCTATCTTCATCAATATCGGCAAATTTTACCTTTAAACCGAGAAAACTGATTACTTCAGCAGTCGCAAAGAAGGTAAAAGGCGTTGTAATCACCTCGTCTCCCGGCTTTAAACCGGCGGCCATCAAGGCAATCATCAAGGCATCGGTCCCATTGCCACATGTCACGACATGCTTCACTCCGAGGTAATTACACATCTCTTCTTCAAGTACTTTTACTACCGTTCCATTGATAAATTGAGTGGATTCCAGCACTACCGCCATAGCCTCTTTAAGCTCATCGCCGATATCAGCCATCTCAGCCTTCAGGTCCAGCATGGGGATATGTTTCTTCATATTCTTTCTATTCCATTTCCCCAAAGGTAAAAATTAAGTGCATGTTCTGCTATCCACGGAAAAGAATATCAGGAAAGGATCAATAAAGTTTTTCTATAGGATTGTCCTTATTCTTGTGCTCATTGATAAGCTTGGTAATCTTGGAATACTGGCTGTTGAGCATTTGCTTTATATCTTCAATTTGCTTGTCTTGACTGTGTGAAGCAGGCCTGAAATCATCAAATCTCTTTAAGACATATTTTACCTTCCACACTTCTTTTACTTGACGGATATCTTGTGGGTATTCAGGAAATGACTTATTGTCCGAACAGATTATCAGCTTCTGGTATTGCTGAATTTTATTCTTTATCCGCTTTACAATCACACCTTCTGTTGTCACGACGACATAAACCTTATTCTCTTTAATGGAATAGGTCCACATATTGGGTTCAACAAATTGACATATAACCCGATCACCGCTATTCAGAGTCGGATACATGCTCTGCCCTTCAACATCAAATGAGCGGTATGTTCCCTGTGAAAAATCATGGTCGGGAAGTGAATAAGTAGGCAATTCACTCAGATATGTGGGATCTGACAATTCCTCTGCATAACCGGCTTGCGCATTCACAGGCACGTGCACAATGCGTTCCTTTTTCTTCTCATCGAGCACAATGGAAAGCACCTGCAGTCCGGAAGGATTGGTGTCATTTAAAAACATCGGGCCTTTTCCCGTAGTGAGATACACCGGATTCAACCGATATTGCTCAACAGCATTCTGCATGAGCTTTATCGTAATGTCGCGCCGTCCATTTAATATTTCACTGATGGTCTGAGGACTATAATCAAGTGCCTCTGCAAATTCACTATTTGTCCTTATTGTCCCTTTTTCCTTCAATGCTTGGTGGCATTCAATAAATCGCAATGTAACTTCTTGAGGCATGGGTCAAATATATATATTTTTTCTTAATATTTAAACCATTCTCGCCTTTTATCCATTTCTCTCCTTTCGCCGGCACAATATTCAACTCTTATTGAGCTCATACGCTTTCATTGATGTTTACGAGCTCGAGGAATGAGCGACTATCCAGAGAAGCACTTCCCACGAGTCCGCCATCAATATCCTCCATTGAAAACAATTCAAGTGCATTGTCCGGCTTAACACTACCTCCATAAAGGATGGAAGTATTCTCGGCAATTTCCGGTGAATATCGATCGCTTAGGAAATCCCGGATTATGGCATGAATTTCTTGAGCTTGTTCAGGAGTCGCCGTATCACCGGTACCTATTGCCCATATCGGTTCATAAGCAATGATAATCCTGCTCATCTGCTCCGCAGAAATTTTCTCAGATGCATTTTCCAGTTGTTCGAGGATATAGTCCTTTTGTTGTCCTTGTTTTCTTATCTTTTTCGGCTCTCCACAGCAGAGAATCGCATACATACCGCTGTTTCCTGCGCGTTCTAGCTTCCGTTGAATCAGAAAAAGACTTTCGTCAAATATCTTTCTGCGCTCAGAGTGCCCGATAATCACTCCATTCACTCCTATGCTCTTTAAAATCCTATCCGAAATCTCTCCCGTATATGCCCCATTGTCCTCAAAGTGCATATTCTGCGCATAAATTGCTACGGCAGAATCGCCCTCAAATGCATTTACAAGCTGATTCAGATAAACATACGGTGGAGCAATGATAACTTTATGCCTTTCCTCATCTACCTTAATTTTCCCTTTAATATCGCCTAAAAATGAATCCACCTCATCTTTCAACATATTCATTTTCCAATTAGCGGCAGTGATCTTCTTTCTCATAACTATCTATTTTGACTTATTAATATCATTGCTTGTAAAGTGTTTTCATTCCTTGGATAAATATATATATTCTAGCTTCAATTCCATATTCTCGATACAGAAAAAATTCTAATTTTTATAGCAAAATGCCGGCATTCCCATAGCAAGGATAATATAGAAATGCGGTACCGGCATAATACAGGAGCTAGAGTCCTATCTCAGAGCTTAAAATAAATATATCTTTTAAAAAACCATAGATACAAGAGGAAAGGCCAAAAAGAAACCGGAACATAAACTTCATTGTCTATGTCCCGGTTAACCCAAATCCAAGGTATTATTCTTACAACTTGCTATTATCTATGTTACTCATATCGACTTTAATCGTATAAATACCACATTCAAGTTTTGGTCCGAAGTACAATTCTTCAAATCTATATTGAGATACAATTCTCAAGGTCGTTTTTATCAGAGAAGGATCACTCACATGGGAACCTTCTGGCTCATAAGCATAATTCACGACACGGCCGGCTCTTGAGATACACAGGCGTATTCTGATTGTACTGTTCTCTTGTATCATCGCAGAAACATCAGGGCGATAGATAACCGAACGAGACAATTCACCGATATTATCCCCAAATAGGCCGTCGCCACCATTATCTTCTCCGGCACCTGTATCGCTCTTACCGCTACCACTATCGGCATTTCCTGAACCACTGCCGCTATTGCTGGAAACACCATCAGAATTTGAACTGCCGGTTCCATTTCCACCGCTACCGGATTCAGGCATAGGGATAGGATCTATTGTAGGCAGATCAATAGGACTGCTTTCCGTCTCAACCTTATCTGCACTACCATCCGTCTCAAGCTGAGCAGGCGCCTTTCTATATTCTTCCGGCAATCTCTCAGGTGGATTTTTAATATCAACCTCAGGGATTTCCAACGTACTTTCTTCTTGTGTTAAAACATCAGGTGGCGGAATAGATTTTATCTGTTCAACCGCATCAACTTTTCTTTGTTTGGGCTGTTCCTTGGCCGGAGATGAGGCCATGCTCCCCGATGCTCCTTTTAAGGAACTCGCAGAAGAAAAATCGACAACAACAATCTCCTCATACTTAGGTGTCTCTTTCTTTACATTGGTGATAAATGGGAATAAGAGCAGTGCTACTAGTATCGTGTGAAATCCGATTGAGTAACGCATTCCCTTCTTCTTACTTGTCCGTGCGTTTCTAGCTTCCTTGTAATTCTTCATATTAATACCTTTGATTTAATAATAAACGGCACAATTTCCCGATTTCTTATACTCATAACGCACAATTATCATGCTCAAGTCGTTAAGAAAGCATTAATCTCTTCTTAAATAAATGTTATTACGCTCTATATCAGACTTTTATGATTGATATAATTTTATCATAACTACTGACTTTTATGGGAATTTTTCTTGAGCTTTCGCAAATATTTGTTTATTTTTTCTCCTTGAAGGGGATTCCTATGCTTTAATGAGCATCCTATATGCTCAATTTTAACTTTAACCATCCTTCGACTACATTCAGCACATCGCTGGCTACAGAGGCTAAGCCGCAACTCGTCGGTTCATTCCGGCATTTCCGGTCATTTGCCACAAGGATTTATTCCCCGATATTTTTCAACTTATCCATAAACCTGGCTACGTGGTTCACGATATCAGGGAAGAACAAATTAAACTGATTGTCATAATAGGAGAAATTCCCTTCGACCTCTTGTATGGCTTTCTTGAATTGCGATGGAAATCGCGTACGCCTGTCCATTCCTTCCATTATCTTATTCAATCCGGATATCGAGCAATATACTGACAACCATCGGCTATCAATCATACGCTGTATATGCTTACATTCTTTCTCGGGAACATATTGTAGAAAGCGATGAATCGTAATATATACGACTTGACAGAAGGCTTCATACTCAACTTCAGAATATCGATCCCAATTATGATAAAGTAAATAATCAAATACGATATCGAGTGCCACGGGCGCATACTTGCCTTGTGAAGTGCGCAATTCCGCGTTGAGCTCCTTAACAATAGGATGATTGTCCGTAAAGTCATCTATTTCGCGATGTAATTTCACACCGGGCTGCAGTGCTTCAGGCAATTGTTGCACTTCGTGTAGATTGAGAAAATCTGTGAGGAAGTTCCCGGCCATTAGCTCACTATTTTCCCCCGACAAATATAAATGCGCAAGATAATTCATGTGTGCAAAATACATAATTCTCTCGCCTGACACCAATTTCCTCGACTGTTTTCACAAATAAGCTCAATCTGCACAATGGAATGCATGGCATAAGAATCAAATGAGCCTAATTTTCCATAGACGGCGGAAAATTCTATCTTTGCAGCTCATTTTAAAAACTCATAAAGATGGCATTACAATGTGGTATCGTAGGACTTCCCAATGTCGGAAAGTCAACCTTATTTAACGCGCTCACATCCGCAGGCGCACTCTCTGCCAATTATCCATTTGCAACGAAGGATCCCAATGTCGGCATCATTCAAGTTCCGGATGAGAGACTGGACAAGCTTTCCGATTGTGTTCAACCACAGAAAGTCGTACCGACGACCGTGGAAATCGTGGATATCGCCGGCCTGATCAAAGGAGCAAGCCAGGGAGAAGGCCTTGGAAATCAATTTCTCGCCAATATCCGTGAAGTCGATGCCATAATTCATGTTGTACGCTGCTTTGAAGATGGGAATGTCATCCACGTCGATGGAAAAGTTGACCCCGTCGCTGATAAAGAAATCGTAGAGACTGAACTCCTCCTGAAAGATATTGAAACGGTGGAAAAGAGGCTCGAAAAGCTAAAAAAGGCTGCAAAAAGTGGTGATAAGATGGAAATCGCTCGTGTTGAAGCCTGTAAAAAAATATTGGCACATCTTGAGAATGAGTTACCGGCTCGTACCCTTGAATACGACGATGATATAAGTATTGCTTTGCTCAAGGACTTTATGCTGTTGACAGGAAAACCGGTGCTATATGCCTGCAATGTGGATGAGGCTTCTGTTATCAGCGGAAACGAGCACACAAGGGCATTTGCGGAAGCGGTAAAAGATGAAGACGCAGAAATTATCCTCATCTGTGCAGATATCGAAGCCGAGATAATTGACTTGGAAACCGAAGAAGAAAAACTCATGTTCCTGGAGGAAATGGGACTGGATAAGCCGGGCGTAAACAGATTGATTTTTTCTTCCTATAAACTCCTAAACCTCATTACCTATTTTACAGCCGGCGAAAAAGAGGTCCGTGCCTGGACTATTACCGATGGTACCAAGGCACCACAGGCAGCAGGCGTAATTCACTCGGACTTCGAGAAAGGCTTTATCCGCGCGGAGGTGATTGCCTATGAAGATTATATTAAGTATGGTTCTGAAGCAGCGGTGAAAGAAGCCGGAAAGCTGCACGTTGAAGGGAAAGAATATCTGATGAAAGATGGCGATGTTGTCGAGTTCTTGTTTAATGTGTAGCTAACTTGACACCTTATATATAACTATAATCAGAATCTGTACCATACTATTTCAAGTTTTCTGTCCGCCATATAAATCGGGTAAGCAATTGATGTATGCCTGCATTAAGAACAATAAGTTCAATAACGGGCGTTCAAAACGTTAAACTTTCCTTAAAGCACCGCTTCCTACGCATATTCTTTCTTATATTTATGTTTTCGAGGAAAATATTAATCAGTAAATTACACGTGACAATGAGATATATGCTTGTAATAGCCAGTATCGTCTGCTTTACAATAACCAGCTATGCACAAGAAAGTATTCACTGGATGACATTTGCGGAAGCAATTAAAGCTCAGAAGCTTGAACAGCGCAAAATATTTGTTGATATGTACACCGACTGGTGTGGCTGGTGTAAACGCATGGATGCAACGACCTTTAAGAACGATAAGGTCATCCGGCGCTTAAACACGGAATATTATCCGGTAAAATTTAATGCTGAGATTGATAAAGAGATTACTTTCAATGGCAAGGAATACAAGCTTGTTCAACGTGGAAGGCGTCGATATCACGAGCTCGCCATGAAATTTGTAAAGAAGAGTAACACGCCTTATCTTTCTTATCCTACCTATGTGTTTATCGATGAAAACCTGGATGTCATTCAGCCGATCCGCGGTTATCAGAAAACCGAGGAACTTCTCCCGATTCTCGATTACTTTGCCTATGATTACTACAAGAAACAGAGCTGGAATCAATTTAAGCGCAACTACGATTCGGAAAAATTCAGAAAAGAACACAATTCTGCACAGAATTAACCTTGGTCCTGGCTTGATCAGGGGATTTCCTTATGATATAATATAGGTGTTTTATGTGAGAATGAACTTGCCGAGCTAGATGTGCCTAAAAAGCTGCCGTGGAAAGCAATATATTATGACAAAATCAATCCTTATCCGTAGAAAATAAGCGTTCGAAGAAGCCGTCGTCTTTATCGCGTTTCTTACGGCGATTTTTATGTCGTTTAAACAGACGCCATTTCCGCTTTCGTTTAACAATAACATAACGGATACTTACTGCCGAATTAAAAACTACAGGGCGCTCATTATTGTACAGATTAATCGTCGGCAACAAATCCCAGGAGATATTAAGCCTCGCAATTGTTAATTCCGCACCACCGACAAGGCCCAGACCGTAGGCAAGATTATCGCCACCGGAATGAGCTTGATTCTTCCACCCGACTTGAAACCCACCGCCATAATACAGATTAAAGCGTTTAAAAAGCAGTGGATTATGTTTTTCAATACATAAATCGACCGCACCACCTTGTCGCGAGTATTTCTGCGTCGCAATTACCTCCAGTGTGAGTTTATCTCCTATCCGTTGCTTAAATGTCAAGCCCCATCTCGAACCAATACGCAGGCCACCCACAGTATTATATGATTGTGCAGTCACCTCTCCTCCGTATAGAATTATAAGGGTAAATATTCCTCCTATGACAGCGCGATAGCCTCTCCCTGTTTTCTTCATATTATCAATAACTATAACATATTGAAAAGTGTTGTATGAAGCCTGATCAGATTTAAAATAACAGCCAAGCTATTCCATAATTTTTATAAGCTAGGGATCGACCAATTCCGCGCATTCTTTCATCTGTTTCAGGATAATGAATATATGCCGGCTGAAATATCATTTATTTTATTGAATTTTATTAATTATGCAGACTGGAAACTTTGATTCACTGAAGCTATAAACATGCAATTACCGATTTCTGAACTTGTCAAGTATTACCTCAAGGGGAAAACGATTTATAAAGTACACTCTCCTTTTCTCTTTCCCTTACTCGGTTTCATCAAGGACAGATCGAGGCAATACTATGCATTTGCAGATATTGAAATGCAACGTCATCTGCTTCTTCAGAATAATACGAGCATCGATCGGAAGGACTACGGTGCAGGCAGCAAGAATAGTAAATCTAGCCAGCGCAGCATCCGTGCCATTGCCAGCACCGACCTAAGTTCATTAAAGCAGTGTCAAGAGATTTTCAGGCTTATTGATTTTGCGCAAGCGGAAAATATCCTTGAACTCGGTACATCATTGGGCATTTCCACAGCTTATTTAGCTTCCGCAAATCGGCAATCCCGGGTTAATACAGTCGAAGGAGATGAAGCCCTTATCACAATAGCAAGAGATGTCGCTTCTCGACTTAATCTCGACAATATCAGATTCCACAATGCCAAGTTTCAAGATTATATCGCTGATGAAAAGCAAAGGTATCATGTTATTTTCATTGACGGACATCACTTGTATAAGCCTACTGTAAATTATGCACTTCAGCTTGAAAAAAACCTTTCCAATACTTCTTTTATGCTTATCGATGACATATTTTGGTCGCAAGGTATGAATAGAGCATGGAACGAGCTCGTCCAATCGGGTAAATGGCCCTGCAGCCTGGCTTTTCACAATTATGGGATATTGATTAAAAACCCTTCGATAAAAAAGCCATTACATATTAATTATCTACCGGTCTGGGCAAAGCCATGGCAAATGCGTTTTTCTATCTGATTTTTCCATTTGCCCTATCTTTATGCTACTTTTAAGATTTGAATGACTGTTCCGGAGAAAATAGCTATTCAATATTGAACGGATATGTTCCACTGAAAGAATATTAAAACTCAGACAAGCTCATTCTATTATAATCGCAATAAATAAACAATAAAATATACAAGCTGTGAATACAGACCCATTTTTTACATCTGATATAAAAGCTATCTGCCTCGATGTCGATGGCGTCCTTACAGACGGCAATCTGCTTATTACGGAAGAAGGCAAATTGCTGCGCACGATGAATGCCAAGGACGGATTTGCTATGCGTTATATGATGGACCGCAATTTTCCTATGGCAATCATAACCGGTGGGAAGTCGGCAGGTGTCGTTAAACGATTGGAAGGCCTGGGAATCGATGGCGTCTTCTCGGGAATACAAGATAAATTGCCCATCTTCCGCGAATGGTGTAAATCGGCAGGCATTGATGAAAGTTCAGTCCTTTATGTCGGCGATGATATTCCGGACATAAAAATTATGCAACACTGCGGATATGCTGCATGTCCACAAGATGCCGTTCCGGAAGTAAAGGCAATCTGTGGATATGTGTCGCCATTCGGTGGAGGTGCCGGCTGTATAAGAGATATCTGCAGGCAGCTGATGCAAGCACATGGAGTCTGGGTTTCATAAAGAATAAACAGGGTGAAGGATCTCATAAATTTATTGCGATGGAAAAATCTCCTCATTATTGCCTTGACGCAGTACTGTATCGAGTACCTTATTCTCATCCCGGGTCTTTATGAATATAGCCTATTCCCCTACCTCACCGATTTTCATTTTTTTCTTCTCGTACTATGCACTGTGTTAATCGCAGCCGGAGGAAATGTCGTCAATGATCTATACGATGTGGAGATAGATAAGATCAATAAGCCACAGCGGCGCATCATTGCCAAGTCCGTTTCCGTAGAAGATGCTTACAGACTGTATTTTATCCTTGTAGGAATCGGTGCTTTAATCGCCTTGTTTCTAGCATATAATCTCGGTCGCATAAGTCTGTTTCTTATCTATCCTATCGCCGTAGGAATGTTGTGGTCTTATTCACGATGGTTTAAACGACTTCCCTTATCGGGCAATCTCATCGTTTCCTTTTTTACCGGCTGTATTCCCTTAATTCTCCTTGTACCCGAATGGAAAAACGTCATATCACCGGGATTCAGGACTAGTTTTTATCTATTTACCATCTTTGGCTTTGCTTACTTTGCCTTTATCACCAATCTTATCAGGGAAATCGTGAAAGATCTGGAAGATCTTGAAGGTGACAAAGCCCATGGTGCTATTACAATTCCCGCGGCACTGGGCATTATTACTTCCAAGCGCATCATCCTGGGCCTCACGACAATAATGCTCATGACATTCGCTCTGTGGGTTCTTATTTTATACGGTTTCATGAATCGCATTGAACTCACCTATTTTTCGCTCGCCATTATTCCATTGACGATTTACTTGCTTTACGCAATGTATCACGCCCGGACCAAAGCTGATTTTCACAAAATAAGTATGCTGTTGAAAGGACTTATGGTACTCGGGCTCTGTTATTTACTCATTATTTATTTCGCTTGAATTATGCAAGACTTACCAACAATTCGCCTGGCATCCACCTCTCCTCGGAGGAAAGAACTATTGGAATCACTCGACCTTCAATTCACGACGCATGCTATAGATTACGATGAATCCTTTCCGGAAGGCTTAGGTGAAAAAGAAGTAGGTCTCACCATTGTAAAGAAAAAGCTAGCTGCGGCAAAAATGCAGATTACTGAACCAGGCATTATTCTCTGTGCCGACACAACGGTTATTCTCGATAATAAGATACTGGAGAAACCTGTTTCATCAGCTTCCGCAAATGCTATGCTGAACTCTCTATCCGGCAGGGAACACGCTGTTTATACCGCTGTAGCTCTCTCCGATGGCAATAAAGAAGTGCTCTTCACCGATAAAAGTATCGTTCACTTTGATGTGATTCCCCCGGAAGCAATCGAGTATTATGTTTCGCGCTATGAACCATTTGACAAGGCGGGATCCTATGCAATTCAAGAATGGATTGGACATGCTTTCATCAAGCAGATTGAAGGGACTTATACCACAATAATGGGGCTTCCCACTCATAAAGTGTATGCAGAACTGCTTAAGTGGTAAATATGCAAGTGTTTATTATCCGATAGTTCTATTTGTAATTCTCTACACTTATACGGTAAAAATTAATCCTGACGAGACTTATGTGAAGTAAGAATGAAAGAATAAGAATACAACTGAGACAGAAGTGCATCGTAGGTAGAAATAGAAAAAGCCCTGAAAGGCTCAGAGCTTTGAGTGGAGCGAGAGACGGGGTTCGAACCCGCGACCTCAACCTTGGCAAGGTTGTGCTCTACCAGCTGAGCTACTCTCGCTTAACTGCCTAAAGGCACCATCATTTTTACGAGCCGTAAAGGTATGTATTTCCATCTTTATGTACAAGCATCCGGGCGATATTTTATGTAACATTTCTTTCTACATTCACAGAAGCCGCATCATTCCAGCAACCTATGCAATTACTTTTTTAAGATATTCCCCTATTTCTCATTTTTCCAAGCTTTATTCCTACCTTTACACCGTCACAAAGAAGAATTATTGAAGAAATGACATTCCGGTCATCGGAGGTAGAGAACAATATCGGCATGAAAAAACTCTTTTACTTTATAGCTTGTGTATTTATTCTTGTGGGAAGTGCTTGTGAGCCAGACGTAATTATTCAGAAAGAAGAGCCGCTGTCTGAACATTATTTTCCATTGGAAATAGGTTCCATAAAAACGTATAAGATAGATACCATATACTTTCAATTGCAAGGAAAACAGATTCATACTGACACCGTACAATGGATCGTAACGGAAACCATAACAGATACTTCACGGGCAGAAGATAAGCGACTCTTGTACCATATTCAGCGCACAATGCGCAAGCCTCAATCCGAAGAAAAAATAAGTGTCAGAGAATGGCTCGCATGGGAAGAAAATGGGGCCGTCGTACTCCAGATAGGAAATCTTCCTTATATAAAGATGCAGAAAAAACTCCATTTAGGTTCACAGTGGAAGCCCAATGCTTACTTTGATGCACAATCCATTTCCGTAGAGATCAAGTCAAATTTTATCCGCCCATACTCAGTCCCCTATCTCGCTGAAGCTATGTCGCTCAGCAAGGCCTCCTATGACGGCCACACTACCCAAGACAGTATTCTTACAGTCCAACTCGTGGACTTCGATGACAATTATGTTGAGAAGAGATATAGCATTGAAAAATATGCACCACACATAGGCCTCGTCGAGAAGGAAGAATGGATCTTAAATACTCAATGCAGAATTAAAGGTGGCGATCCCAATGATTGCACCGGCCTCCCCTGGACTGAAAAGGCTGAAGAAGGCTATATCATGCATAAATTAATACTCTCATGGAATTAACACTTGCAGATTACACCTTTGTTGAAGTAGGCTTACTCGGAAGTACACGCGGGACACAAGGCTTTATTTATTGCCACTTCAAGGATGAATATAGAGCCCTGGAAGAAAAAGCCGACTTCCTCTTCCTCTTTGATGGCGGGAATCCATTTCCATTAAAAATCAGTGACAGAAAGCATAAAAATGCTTTTCTCCTTAAGTTTAAGCCTGAATTCAGCCTCGAAGATGTAAAACAATATACCGATAAAAAGGTCTTCCTCCCTCAAACTGATCTAGAAAAATATGATCTCAAGATAAATGATGCCGACAAGCTCACACAGCTCAATGGCTTTTCTTTTACCGATATGAATAGCGATATTTCGGGAATCATCTGCCAAGTTTTACAATATCCACATCAACTTATGGCGGAAGCTACTGTAGGTAATGAAACCTTCTTATTTCCACTCCATGAAAACTTTATTCTCGATATCAATATCGATGAAAAGCATATCGACTTCCATTTGCCGGAAGGCATATTCAATATAAATGAATAAATTGCTTCCTCTATTTTACATATTACATATTTTCTTTATACATTTGACAAAAAAATAGTATATGCGTTACTTATTCCTCTTCTTATCACTAGTTTTTATCGTCTCCTGTCAATCTGAGCCGGAATCATTAACCAAAGTCCGTAAAATACTCAGCCAAGAAGCGGCGGAGCAAGGAGGATTTCAATTCTCCTCAGAAGAAGCTCTATGCCAGGTATTGAATCCGCAGAAGATTGAAGAAATCTTCGGCATAAAGGCAGAAAAAATTAAACACAAGCCCAGAGGATATATATTTAAAAGCCCAAATTCTGCTTCCTGTGAAGCGCAATGGGAAACCCGCGCAAGTATCGACGGAACCATCGTTCTCCAGATGTTCTGCAACCCCAACACAAATTCCGGGACGCATATCGGTGAAAACTATCTCAATATATACTTAAAGAAAGAACCGCCGGAAGGCTTCAGAGACAAGGAAAAATATTACTATCACGAGATAAGCGGAGTCGGAGATCGCGCAGTATATAATCAGGGATTTGGGATTTTAAAATGGTATGTCGGCAATTATGTCGCCTATTCTCTCCAGATTCAGACAAGTGAAACGGATTATTCAGAATATAGGGATGAACTCATTGAACTTGCACATTATGTCACGAGCAGGACAATGGAGACATTGAATTAATGAACCGATCTGAGCTGTGCCGACTTTCTGCCTTCCTCTTATTGGCTCCCATTATTTCATATTAAGCACAAGGTCGGGAATGAGAGGCTGTGAAAACCTTAACTAGAGCTGTGACACATTAATCTTCTTGTGTTTATACTTAAATATCAGTGGAAATACAATTACGAGGATAAGTGCATAAGCAGCGAATGTAAACCAGATATATGGCCAGTTCCGCACATCATTCACCGTAAAGTAATCGACCACCCAGCCACTTGCTATACCGCCAAATAAGGCGCCAAATCCATTGGTCATAATCATAAATAAACCTTGTGCGCTTGACCTTATCTTGGGTGTCGTTTCATTCTCAATAAATAATGAACCCGATATATTGAAAAAATCAAATGCCATTCCATACACTATCATAGACAACACAAGCAAGTACAAACCACCGGCCGGATCCCCCACACCAAATAATCCAAATCGTAAAACCCAAGCTGCCATACTCATCAACATCACCTTTTTAATCCCAAATTTCTGCAAGAAAAAAGGAATCGTCAAGATGAATAAAGTCTCCGATATCTGCGATATAGAGAGCAAGAGATTGGGGTGTTGTACTCCGAAGGATTCCGGGTGCGTATCATTGAAACTTGCCAGAAATGGACCTCCAAATGCATTGGTAATCTGTAATGCGGCTCCCAGCAGCATCGAAAAGATAAAAAAGACCGCCATCTTACGCTCTTTAAACAAGACAAATGCATCTAATCCCATCGCCGATACCCAATTTACCTCTCCTTCCTCTTTAGTCGGTGGCGTAGGTGGCAAACTGAAAGAATAAATTCCGAGTATTATACCTGCAATGGAGCTCACATACAGCTGATTGGGAGACTTTGTCCAGCCCAGTAAATCAACAACCCACATCGCAAGGATGAAGCCAACTGTACCCCATACCCGTATCGGCGGAAAATGCTTTACTACATCGTATCCCGCGTTTTCAAGTAAATTGTAGGACACTGAATTATTCAAGGCTATCGTAGGCATATAAAACAAGGAATTGATTAAAATCAACATATAAAATGTCGAATAATCGGTTACCATCGAAGCAATAAAAATACTTATTGCACCTATAATATGACATAAACCGAATATCCGTTCCGCATTGACCCATCGATCAGCCACTATTCCGAGCAATCCCGGCATAAATAATGAGGCAATGCCCATTGTTGCATACACCGCTCCTATCTGTAAACCGGAATAACCCAGGCTTACCCCCATATAACCTCCAAGGGAAATCAACCATGCTCCCCAGACAAATAGTTCTAAAAAATTTAAGACAGTCAGTCGTAATTTTATACCCATATCGCTCGTCTTCTTCTTTTATGTTCAATGAATGCCACTTTTAGCGAGCCTAAAGTAAAATAAATTTGCGAGATATTCCGTCTTTGGGAAAAATTAAGCCTTGCCTCCGTACCCATTTCCTACTAAACTAGCGCAATAAGAATGCCTTCAATAATCATATTCCGGCTTATAGCAACGACAATAAAGCCATCAACCTATACAACTTAATGGTAGAATAAGTCCCTTTGCAATTCTATGCATACTCCTTACGAGCTACAGAAGAAACAATTCTTATGTGCAATTAAAATTAAAGCAGAGTTCAGGAATTAATCTGATTCAGCATAAACCTCTTTATCGAGTCGCAACCAGTCCAATGTCGATTGATGAAATATATTTTGAAGATCTTTTTTAGGCAAATTCATTTCCTCGATAAATTCTCCTATATCGAGATCACCCAATGGAAATGGATAATCACTTCCCAGACATATTTTATCACTTCCTATCTCATCGATGATATAGCGCATGTAATGTTGATCATGCGTAATGCTATCCGTCCAGAACTTTCCCAGATATTCTCTGGGCGGCACATCGTTATCAATTGCACATAGATCCGGTCGACAATCATATCCCTTCTGAATCCGTCCAATTGTCGAGATAAAAGAACCTCCGGCGTGTGCAAAACAGAAATTCAGGTCAGGATAATCCTCAAATATCCCGCTGAATAGAAGACTACATATCGCGCGCGATGTCTCCGCAGGCATCCCCACGAGCCACGGCAACCAGTATTTCTCCATCAATGGTTTCCCCATCATATTCCAGGGATGAATAAACAGCGACATCTGATGTGCTTCACAAGCTTCAAAGAAAGGCCGGAAGGATGGATCAGAAAGGTTAAGATCACGGATATTGGAGCCGATCTGAAGACCGGGAAAGTTCAACTCTTCCTTACAACGCAGCATTTCCTTTATTGCAAGATCCACATCTTGAAGCGGCACCGTTCCCAGTCCGATATAATTCTTGGGATATCGATCGACGATCATTGCAATATCGTCATTGAGGAACCGAGAAACATCGCGACCATCATAAGGCTTGGCCCAATAAGCAAACAAGACCGGTATTGTGCATATTACTTGCACCTTAGTACCATTCTTGGCATATTCTTCAATCCGCTCTTCCGGATCCCAGCAATTGGACTCGATCTCACGGAAAAATTTATCCCCTTTCATCATCTTAGCCTTCCCAAGCTTATGATGCTTTAACTGAATAAACTCACCATAGCCAAATTTTTCCGCCCACCGAGGTAAAATCTTTGGGATTACATGGCTATGCATATCAATTTTCAACATATATTAATTTTTATTAGTATTTTTCACGCTGATATACCAAAGATTAGCTCGATTCTAGCCTTCGATATCTTCTGAATTATCTCCTAAGAGGAAACTATAGTAAGAAAAATAATTGAATTTTTCCATTAAATGCGAGCTATTTTTAACATCTTTATACGTTTTACTGTTGTTTTCAGAGGACTTGTTCAGCTTACGCAAATAAATTAATTGAAAAAATGTATATTTGCATGAACCATATTTTCGTTAAACCGTAAAAAGCGCGTTTTTGCTACGTGAGGAACAGAAATCAACACAGCATCATCAATCATAAATATTCACAGGCATAGTCTATGAGGAATCTTTTTAATAAGGCTATGAAAAGCTATCTGGCCTGGCGCTATCGGAAAATAGACCAGTATATACAGGCGCCCATCAAGACACAAGAATTATGGTTCAAGCAATTACTCACACTAGCAAAGAAAACAGAGTACGGTAGGAAATATAATTTTAAACGTATAAAGGACTCCCGGACATTTGCGGAAGCTGTTCCCATGTCAGATTATACTGCATTACAACCCTATATCAATCGGATGATGAGAGGTGAGGAAAACATCCTCTGGCCAGGTCGGGTGAAATGGTTTTCCAAATCGAGCGGAACGACAAGTGGCAAGTCAAAATTCATTCCCGTACCGCCACAGAACCTGAAGAAATGCCATATCAAAGGGACATTGGACGCGGTAACCTTATATTATAAGCATTATGAGGAGGCGCGCTTATTTGCCGATCGGAGTCTCTTAATGGGTGGTTCACACGATAGATTTAAACTTCATCCCAGTACACGCATAGGCGACATCAGTGCCATAATGATACACAACATGCCATCAGTGGCACGGCCTTTTTTCACACCGGACTTTGAAACAGCCTTACTGGATGACTGGGAGGAGAAAATTGAACGGATGGCACAGACAGTAGTGCAGACAGATGTCGCGATGTTTGGTGGTGTACCGACATGGACGATTGTTCTCTTTAAGCGGATGCTTGAATTGACGGGAAAATCAACAATCCGAGAGATATGGCCCAATGTATCTGTGTATATGCACGGCGGAGTGGGATTTGAGCCATACAGAAAGACATTTGAAGCCTTAATCGGCGATCCGGGCATCGATTATCAAGAAGTTTACAATGCATCTGAAGGTTTCTTTGGTTTGCGCAATGAATTTGACAAGGATGACATGCTACTGCTTCTGGATAATGGCGTGTATTACGAGTTTATGCCACTCGGTGGTACAGCTGAAGATATAATTCCATTGTCCGAGGTAAAAAAAGGACATACCTATGCTATGATCATCACTACCAATGGTGGCTTATGGCGTTATAAAATCGGTGATACGATTACCTTCACCTCAACCTTCCCATTTAAATTTAAGATAGCGGGAAGGACAACGCAGTTTATCAATGCATTCGGTGAGGAGGTTATCGTCGCCAATACAGATAAGGCGCTCGCAATCACATGCCGTAAACACAATGTCGAGGTTGTCGATTATACGGTTGCTCCGGTCTATCTCAATGACCGTACTAAAGGTCGGCATCAATGGATAATTGAATTTAAGTGCAATCCGATTGATATTGATGGATTTGCGCGTGATCTTGACATGAATTTACAGCTCTTAAATACGGACTACCAAGCAAAACGAACAAAAGATATTGCCCTAGGTCAACTTGACCTCCACATTGCAGAATCCGGTACTTTCCATGATTGGATGAAATCCAAGGGCCGTTACGGTGGCCAACATAAAGTGCCTCGCTTATCCAATAATCGCGAGATTATCGAAGATCTCCTCTCTTTTATTAAACAAGGTGCTTGATTCTCTATTACAAGAGAGACCTAGATCTTTTTCTATGCTCAGAAATTCCCTTCAACTGTAGGAGTGGAAAAATCCAAGAAGGGAAAGCCAAAGAAGGCAATCGCAGCTATAATAAGCACAATAAGCACAGCAATCAAGATCATCCCGAGTTTTGATAGTCGTCTAGCCATCAGTTTTTTTATTATCAAAGTTAAATAAAGTATCGTATTGATTCTCAATTGTATTCACATTTCTACTTCTGTGAGCGGTGCGTTCTATTTCCCCGGAGGAAGAGTCCATTGAAATAGGATTATCTGTCCTTTCCAGCTTTCTGATATAAGCTGCATTCTCTTTCTCAAATTTTTCTAGCATCTCCAATCCTTCTATCTCGGATACATTGTTATTCAGGTCTATTTTACGCATAAATTGAGCGGACATAGCCATAAAGTCCTCCATTTCACTTAATTTTATGGCAATATCATCTGCGACGAGCTCTAGTGCACTATCAAATTCTTCCTTCTGATCATTTCCTCCGGACAGGATAAGTAGAGCAGATTTCATCGCGCCATTTCCTTCCACAATTGCATTTCTCTCCTTTTCTTTAATGTCTATGGTGTCCTTAATATCCGTTATCATGATAATGGAATGGCCTTTCATCCTCTCCAGGACTTTATTGAGGTTTATCATTCTATCAAGCAGCCCGGAGAGCTTATCATTGGAATTGCGTAAACGAGCTGCACGACGCGTATTAATAATGATGCTAGCCTCCTCGTTTATTTCCTTAGCTTGAGCAGCTTCTTGAAGTCGCAGGTCAATCTGTTTTTTATTGTTCATCACCTGTTCTGTCAACTTATGGGTCTGTCCTTTCAATGCGGTGATCTGTCTTTTCAGTTGCTTGAGATTGAATTCCATTTCTGCAACATGCCTGTGGAGCACCTTCATCGGGTCAACATCTATAAACCAGGATGCACACCATTTACTTATTCTGTGAAATGCGATCTTGATAAAAGTACGCATCGGATTATCAAGGAAACACAATACCGTTATTCCCATAATAGCCAGAAGCGCGGTTACTGCAAGTACATTCCCGGCAATAGCAAGTGAAAGCAAGAACCAGAGCACAGTGAGAAAAGCAATACCCAACACAGATATCAAGATAATGCCTACGACACCTTCCGGCTTTCTCCAGTATGATTTTTTCTCCTTGATATTCATAATATTTCTACCGGCATAGAAGCTTGAAAGAGCCATTTTGCCTGCTTAATTAACCTATCCTATTTACATATATAAGAAATTCTCCGGAAATAGTTCTATAAAGATTACAAAATGACTATATTCATCGACGAATGGGGGATTTTGCTCTATTCTGTTAAATTTGCATATCAGATTGAATATTAAAGATAAATTATTATGCCTAGAACCGTGAATGTAAACTCCGAAATCGGTGAACTCTTAAAAGTCATTGTTCACAGACCGGATAAAGGGATTGCACGTGTATCACCGAAGCAATCAGACCAACTACTCTTTGACGATATAGTTGATTATGAACTCATGGTGGAGGAGCACGAAATATTTACCGATATTTTAAAGGCTTTTATCGGTACTGAAAATGTTCTTGAGATAGAACATTTGCTGAAAGGTGCAATATTGCATGCCGAAGAAAAAGATCTCAATACATTTCTGAAAATGGTTCAATCATTTGAAGAATTGCCGACCTCCTACTTAGAGTTGATGCAGAATCTTGAGGCAGGGACACTTGCAGACGTACTTATCACAGGCTATTATGCAGAAGAAGACCGCGTACTTTTCAGCCCAATTCCCAATTTCATTTTCACGAGAGATATCGCAGTGACTGTAAATGACCATATCATCATTGCCAAGGCTGCAAAAGAGGCACGGCAGCGAGAGAATCTGCTCACGAGATTTGTTATATATCATCACCCATTATTTGAGGATCTGATTAAAGAAAACCGTATCATTAATCTCAATCACGTTGATAAATTTCCACCGAGTAAGAGAGGGCAAGCAGTATCTCTTGAAGGAGGCGACGTTATGATTCTTGAGAAAGATTACCTCCTTATCGGCAGCAGTGAAAGAACATCAAAGCACGCCTTTACGAGTCTCAAGAATGAACTCTTCAAGCGCGACATTATCAAGTATGTGGTGATGGTTGAAATTCCGGATGAACGTTCATGCATGCATATCGATACCATCTTTACCAAGATAAGTAAGAACGACGTTCTCGCTTTCAGCCCTATTGTTGTTGAAGGACTTTCCTCTCGTATTGAAGTATATACTCAAGAGGGAAAAATCAGCGAGTACGATAGCATAAAAGCATTTATTCACGGTGAGATAAATCCGGATATGCGATTCATCTTATCCGGTGAAGGGATTTCTCCTTATCAAGAACGGGAACAATGGACAGACAGCTGCAATATGGTAGCATTGAAACCGGGCGTGGCTGTTTCTTACGATAGAAATGTTGTTACACATCGGGGACTAGAAAAAGCCGGTTATTCGGTTATCTCGGCACAAAGCTTGCTCCACGACTTTGAAAAAGGTTTAAAAAGTCCCGAGGATATTCAGAATACAATCATTACTCTACCGTCATCTGAGTTATCGCGTGCCAGAGGTGGTTCACATTGCATGACTTGCCCTATTCTCAGAAAACCACTGTAAATTTCTCTTATGTACACACATCAGACAGAAAAACGAGTCCGCTATGGGGAAACCGACAAAATGGGCTATCTCTACTATGGGAATTATGCAATGTATTATGAAATAGGTCGGGTGGAAATGCTCAGGAATCTAGGGCTTACTTATCGCGTCATGGAAGACGAACATAAGGTCATGATGCCGGTAATGACTTATTACACAAAGTATATACGCCCGGCATATTACGATGAATTAATCCGCATCAAAACTACTGTACCCGAGCTTCCTGAGCGACATATTAAGTTTAAAGTCGAGCTATACAATGAGAAAGATAAATTAATCAATATCGGAGAAGTCAAACTTGCATTTATCCACGCAGAAACTAAGGGGCGTATTAATGCTCCGCCTTTCTTTATTGACTTATTGAAGCCTTACTACGATGAAAGCGAATAATAGCTGGCTTGATAGGATTTATGATTCAATATATTATAAGCATTTAATCCAATGGCTAAAAGTAAGGACTCTACCGGGTTTTTATCAAGTTTCCCTATACGATACTTTAAGAGTAGCGTGGAAAGAAGCAATCTTAAAGGATATTTTTACGCGTTCATACGGAGTTGCTTATGCCGTTTTTATCTCTTTGTTCCCTTTTATCATCGTAATCCTTTCTATCATATCCTTTTTCCCGGAAAGGAAGGTGCTTACCTATGTCGATAAATCGATTCATGGTATTATGCCGCTAAATGCAGAAAAATTTATTCTTAACACGGTTCAAGCTATTATAGATACACCGAGGAGCGGGCTTCTGTCCGTGGGTTTTCTCATTGCCATCTTTTTTGCCAGCACGGCGGTCTTAACTCTCATACGGGGATTTGACAAGAATTATGATTTAACCTATAAATCGCGTTCATGGATAAAGGAAAGGCTAGTAGCCATCGGGATTACTTTATTAATCGGTGTTTTACTCATTGTTTCTATCGGGCTCATCATGGTCGGTGATTTTATGATACAGACCATAATAGGAAAATTTGGATATGGCAAATTTCTGGCAATCCTCCTTATTTCAACAAAGTGGATTGTAATTGTCTTTGCCTTGCTTACCGTGATGGGGATTATTTATCGATTTGGGCCGGCCATGAAGCAGAAATTTGTCCTTTTTTCTCCCGGAGCTATTATTTCAACGATATTTTGCCTCCTTACCTCGCTTGGTTTCTCCATATTTGTAAATAATTTCGGCACCTACAATAAGGTTTATGGCTCCATAGGTGCGACAATTGTTACGATGGTGTGGATTCAACTAAACTGCCTTATTATCTTGCTCGGTTATGAGATTAATGCAAGCATTGCCCTTAATCGCGACCACAAGCGAATAGGCTCTACCGACCTGCATCCCCCTAGTGATCAGGTTGAGGAATAGCTAAGGACGATAGATATTATGGCTGATGGGCTATTGACTCAATTCATTTTTGCAACATCCACTTCTATAAACGACTTACTGCTATACGGCAGGAAGGGTAAGTGCCATGGAATTGTGTTTTTCATCGTATATTATGTTCTATATATCCCATTGGGCAAGCCAAAAATTACATAATGGCATGAAAGGATAAAGCAAATACACCTTCCCTACTCTACTACGAGCTCGTTTAAAAGAGACCAGAAGAAAACCAATTTTTAGGCATTCCTATGAATGCAATTCAGGTCTTCGAATGCTTTTTTCAAGCGATTGACAAATGCATCTTCTCCGGCGCGCAACCATTTACGAGGATCGTAATACTTCTTATTGGGTTTTTCATCGCCCTCGGGGTTTCCTATCTGCGATTGAAGATATGCTTCATTTTTGTTGTAGTAATCATGTACACCTGTCCAGAATGCCCACTGCATATCCGTATCGATATTCATTTTAATTGCACCGTAGTTGATTGCTTCACGGATATCTTCACGTGAAGAACCTGAACCTCCATGGAAGACAAAGTTTACAGGCCTGTCATTATCGGTATTGAATTTCTCAGCGACATATTCTTGAGAGTTCTTAAGTATAATGGGCTTTAATTCGACATTCCCCGGCTTATATACTCCGTGGACATTACCAAATGCGGCAGCAATGGTGAATCTATCGGATATTTGCGAAAGCTTCTCATAAGCATAGGCGACATCCTCGGGCTGCGTATAAAGCAAGCTATTCTCTACATCGGAATTATCAACACCGTCTTCCTCGCCCCCTGTAATACCGAGCTCGATTTCAAGTGTCATGCCGATTTTATCCATGCGTTCAAAGAAGCGCAGGCAAGTTTCTATATTCTGCTCAATGTCTTCCGCGGAGAGGTCGATCATGTGCGAAGAATACAGCGGATAGTTCCGTTGTGCATAAAATTTTTCTCCGGCCTCAAGGAGTCCTTCAATCCAAGGAAGTTTACTCCTATTGCAGTGATCGGTATGCAGGATAACGGTCACTCCGTAGGCTTCAGCGAGTGTATGCACATGTGAAGCGGCAGAGATACCACCGAGGATAGCGGCTTTTTGGTTCTCATTGGAAAGGCCTTTACCGGCATAAAATGCACATCCACCATTGGAAAGTTGTATCATAACAGGTGAATTCACTTCACGGGCAGTCTCCATAACCGCATTGATAGAATCCGTTCCCACGACATTAACTGCAGGAATTGCAAAGTCATTCTCATTGGCATAATTGAGGAGTTCTGTTACTTCATCACCGTAAAGAACACCTTGTCTGAACTTCGTATTTGACATAATTTCTGTAGTTTTATATAGTTTAAACAATTCCTTTTTCCGTAAGATATCGTTCTGCATCAAGTGCTGCCATACAACCGGTTCCCGCAGCCGTTACAGCTTGTCGATAGTTAAAATCCTGGACATCACCGCATGCAAATACTCCATCGCGATTGGTCTTCATGGATTTTTTATTTGTAACAATATAACCTGTTTCCGTCAGGTCTATCCAATCGGCAAAAATATCTGTATTGGGCTTATGTCCTATAGCCACAAAGAAGGCCTGGACATCGAGCTCCGATTCTTCCCCCGTTTTATTGTTAAAAACCTTGACGCCTGTTACTTCTTCATCGCCGAGGACTTCCTTTGCCTCTGTATTCCAGTGGATTTTAATATTATCGGCATTAAAAACGCGTTCTTGCATAATCTTGGAAGCGCGCATCTCGTCTCTTCTGATGAGGAGATTAACCTCCGGGCATAACTTGGCAAGATATTGAGCATCTTCTGCTGCAGTATCACCACCACCGACAACAGCTACTTTCTGGCCTTTAAAGAAAAATCCATCGCAAACAGCACAAGCCGACACCCCTTTATTCTGTAGGCGCTGTTCTGATTCTAGTCCGAGCCACTTTGCCGATGCTCCTGTGGCAATGATTACAGTATGTGCTTCGACAAGTTTTCCTTCTTCAGTCCATAACTTGTGTACAAGACCGGAAAAATCGACTTTCTCAATTAATCTGTTATGCACAACAGTCCCAAATCTTTCGGCTTGTTTCTGGAAGTCCATCATCATCTGAGGCCCCAGAACGCCCTCCGGATATCCGGGATAGTTTTCAACATCTGTAGTCAACATCAGCTGACCACCAGGCTCTTTTCCTGTATATAATACCGGCTCCATTCCGGCTCTTGCAGCGTAAACAGCCGCCGTGTAGCCTGCTGGACCCGAGCCAACAATAACACAATTCTGTATTTCACTCATATAACTAGTTTCATTTCATTTAAGAACAAGAGGATAATTCCTATGTTCAGTACATATATATCAGGGAATTTGTTTTACCTTCTCCCTTATTTATCTTACATCTATCATCATCGCACAATCTCTTCATATTGAGCTATTGATTTTCCACTTTTTAACAGTTGATTCAGACTATCGCCTTGCTCATTTATCGTCTCGCTGATTATGGGATTCCTCAATTAAGCTCGAGTAATAAAAGTAGATAGGTCCGAGGCTATCCATCTTGTTCCGGGCTCAATCTATTCTGGGCTCAATCTCCATAAACGCAGACCTATATTTTCCACGTAATCATAATCTCTCTTCTTAAAAAGGCCTTTGCTTTCACTAGCACCGACCAGTTTAAATTTAAAATCGGTTGAAAGCCCGGTGTACTCCACCTCCGGCAATTTCTGACTGAATGGAATGCCTGAGCGCATCAGCATTTTTCCGATAAAAAGCATTTCATCATATCCTTTGATTGCTTGAATGCTCGGTATAGCACTATATTTTTTATAGTAGGCTTCCTGGAATGCTTTGTAAGTTTCCGATTCCATATCAATAACATTCATTGCAGGAATATACACTTCAAGATTCTCATAGAGTTGAAAGTTTATGCTGTATTTATCCCAAGGCGGCATACCGTACACGACGAGCTGGTCATCATTGCGGAGGAAAAAGAGCTTGGAAAGCAACTTGTACACAAAGATTTTTTTATAATCCATAGGGACAATTATGACAGTCTCTTCTCCTCTGGGTGGCAAGTCTTCTTTATCGAGATTTTCGATATCGTCCTTATCTCCGAGTAAAATCTGATCCCAGTTTGCCTCATCTCCATATACTTCATCACGCATAGATTGAATTAAGGTAAATCGATTCTTAAAGTCCTGTTGAGCAACAAGAATAACACTGGCATTTCTGTGTTGTCTATAGATATCCTTGACAATGGTCCCTACATAGGCTTCCAGTGGAGGTGCAAGTTGAACAAAGTATTTATTATCTGTTGTCACATTACTCTGCGGAATAAAAGGTGATACGGCCATGCATTTATGCTTCTTGGCAAAATCGGCAAGTACTTCAACCTGCTCACTTGAACTCCCACCGACTATCAGATCCGGGTTAACCGTAGATTCCAGCAATTGTAATTCGCTCTGAAAAACAGCTTTCTGCACTCTTGATGAAGCATCACGTGCAATAAGCTTGAGATGCAAGCCATCTGAAGCAAGTTTTTCAGCCGCCATCTTGACACCGAGGTAATATTCAATATACCTTTTATTCTCATCTGAAATCCTACCTTCGCTTCCACCGAATGCATCATCGACAACAGGAAGCATATACGCTATCTTGTACTGATCTTTTTTCTTCCCACGGATTTTACCCTCATCCAGGGCGACATCCTCATCCGTTATTTTATCCGGATTCTCGACGATATCGACTTTAATCGTATCAGCTCTTTTTTCATTCCCATAATCGTCTTGGTTTCCGTGGTGTTGCGGATAGCGATTACGCCCATTGCTTCCACCGCCTGTCAAGTCTTCTAGTATCCCACAAGAAGACACACATACACAGAGAAAAAGCAATAAGAAAAAATTATTCCCATTCAATAGTCGCTGGTGGCTTAGTACTGATATCATAAACTACTCGATTTACGCCATTTACTTTATTAATAATTTCCGATGATATCTCTGCAAGGAGCTCATAAGGGATTCTCGTCCACTCTGCAGTCATACCATCCATAGAATTAACGGCTCTCAATGCAATTGTATTTTCATAGGTCCTTTCATCTCCCATTACTCCGACAGACCTTACCGGCAATAAAATTGTTCCCGCCTGCCATATCTTATCGTAATAATCAGCATCTTTCAATTTCTGAATATAAATATTATCTGCTTCTTGAAGGATTTTTACCTTTTCAGCAGTTATGTCACTTAAAATACGGATTGCAAGTCCGGGACCGGGAAATGGATGTCGCTGTAACATTCTTTCAGGCACATCCACTTCTCTGCCGATGAGTCGTACTTCATCTTTAAACAACATACGCAAGGGCTCGAGAAGTTCAAGATTCATCTTCTCCGGCAATCCGCCTACATTGTGATGGGATTTTATGGTTACCGATGGCCCTTGAACCGATACTGATTCAATAACATCAGGATATATCGTACCTTGTCCCAGAAATTGAACATCCTTTATTTTTTTTGCCTCTTCTTCAAAGATTTCAATAAACAATCCACCGATAATCTTGCGCTTCTTCTCCGGATCGCTCACGCCTTCCAATGCTGCATAAAACCTCTCTGCAGCTTCAATTCCATGTACATTAAGGCCGATTTTATCGTAATCCTGCAGAACTTGCTTATATTCATCTTTCCTTAAAAGTCCATTATCGACAAATATGCAATGCAGTTGCTCCCCTATGGCCTTATGGATTATCGACGCTGCAACTGTTGAATCAACACCTCCCGATATCGCCATTATGACCGATGCTTCTCCTACTCGATTTTTAATCTTCTGTATGCTATCATGAACAAATTGCTCCGGTGTCCACTCACCCTTACAATCAGCTATTTTAAAGAGGAAATTACGGATTATTTCCCTCCCTTCAAGGCTGTGCGTTACTTCTGGATGGAACTGAAGACAATGTACATTCATCTCATCAGAATAAAAAGCAGCGATAGGTATATTCTGCGTACTTGCTGTAAGCTGAAACCCATCCGGAAGTTCAAGTATTGTATCTCCATGTGACATCCACACTTGAGTTTCTTCTTGTAAGCCCTCCATTAAGGAATAACCTACCATTTCAGCCTTTAACATTGCTTTTCCATACTCACGGTGCATGGATTGTTCTACTTTGCCGCCATATTGATGGGCAAATAGCTGTGCTCCATAACATATTGCAAGGATAGGCACCATCCCTACAAGCTCATCCAGCGCTAGCTCAAGGGGGTCAATGCCGGTCACCGACACCGGACTACCCGATAGTATTATACCGCGTAATCCATCTTCAAATTCCAGGGCTTTATTATATGGCTGGATTTCACAATACACATTATTCTCGCGTACTCTTCTCGCAATTAATTGTGTGTATTGCGACCCAAAATCCAAGATTATAATTTTCTCTTTCATAGGCTTATACTTAGCTTAACCCCCTTTAAATAGTTACCCATTATTTCCCTTCTTTGTCTTTTAACATACTCAACATCCTGTGCAAGATGCCATTGATGAATGATCGCGATTTTTCCGTAGAATAAAGTTTAGCTAGTTCAACATATTCATTGACACTCACACTCAGCGGGATATTGTCAAAGTATTTCATCTCCACTATTGCAAGTTTCAAAATGAGTAAATCCACGATCGCAAGCCGTTTAATGTCCCAGTTCTCCAGTATATCATTTATTATTGCCTCAATCTCTCGTTTTTTACTTCTGACGACATTCATTAACTCTTCACCGAGTGCTCTTGATTCCCGTTTATTGGGGTAAAAATCCATAAAAAAACTTTCCTCTGCCGGCAAGGATTTTAAGGTGCGTTTCATCGCTCCGAGAACCAGTGACTTATCATCCATCCATGCCGCATATCCGTCTTCCATCATCTCATTGAAGCTCTCATGCTCCTTGAGAAAACGCAATGCATTATGGAGGATATCGATGTGAACATCCCGTGTATAGCCCGTGCGATTGAGGTAATTTTTATAAGTCTCCTTTGAGCTGTAGGCCTTGTATAGACGGCGTAAAATATCCAGGTTTAGGATTTCATCAAATTTTTCCAGCTCACATTTCTTGAGAAAATTCTCATTCTCAGCAATACTTTGAAGGTATATATTCTCATACAGAATCGGCTGAAAGTTTTTATCTGCTTCGGTAGGTAGATACTTTTTCTTGCGTTTCTCCGCATCCTCTACGGATAATTCGCAGAATTTCACCAGTGCATATAAGGCATACAGATAGGTATGAAAAGTATCCATTATAAGCTTTCTGTAGAATGTTTTAGCTTCCGCAAATGTCAAACTAGTATCTTCCTCATAAGCATACAGGCTCTGTAATGCTTTTATACGGATATTCCTTCTACTTATCATGGACGTGAAACCTATTTTCGTTCATCTTTCAAGAATTGCAAATAAACTACTTTATCTGCACAATAAATGCATTCACCGAGAGAAATCTATAAACCGGCTACTAGCATAGAGCAATTTGGCTTACTTTTTCTCCTTAATGTATAATTCCTTTATCTCCTTATAGGATGGAACTTGTTTATAGTGCCATTTCTTGACTACTGTCCCATCATGCCATAGAATCAGACCGGGATTGGAGCGTATCATGGTTTTCAAGCTTATTCCGTCCGCCTGAAAAACAGGGTATTCACCTTTCGTTTCAAGGCGCAAATCACGCATTACGGGAAAAGACATCCCTCCGAGGACGGCTTTCACATCATACCCATCATTTTTTGCTTCCTTCAGAATAGGATTGAGGACTTCAGCAAATGCCTTCTCGTAATCAGAATCGAGGACGACATTAGGTACTTTTTTCAGTTCAGCTGTAACCGTATCTATTCCTGAAACAACATGCACCATTGTGTCCGTAGGATCCGTAGGATTAATCATAAAAATCGTATCTTGCACATAAGTCGTGTCAAGTACTTCTGCCTCCACATAATCCACCTTTCCATTCAATTTATAGGACACAATCATAAAGGTATAGGAAGTATCGGCAAGAAAATCATGCACTATATTATTCCCTGATGGCCCGAATATACTGAAATCAGATATCTCAGTAGGCGCAATAGCCGGCTCCGTTTTAATCTGCCCGACGGTTTTGTACTTATCTTTTCCATACTTGGCTTTAAAGTTGCTGAGATATTCTTGATAAGGCACTTCAAGAATCTCGCCTGTTTCCAGATTTTTCACCTCAAATGCCTTGATCTTCACATTGGCCATTGCCTCTGCTTCCGCCTTCATCTGAGCTCTGACATTTACACCTTCCTTAAACGGACGAAAATCAACATCGGGAAGATCCCACACATAATTACTCATCCCGTAGATTAAAGTGGCAACAATGGTAAGAAAAATAATCAATGATCTTATCCTCGGCTTAAAGAGCTTGTGTGCTTGTCGGGTAAAGAACAAGAAGATAAGACCTGGAATAAGCAATGCAATATCCTTGAGGAATGAAACACCCGGATCCAGCAATATAAAATCACCGAAGCATCCACAGTCGGTTACCCGCATATTGGATGCTTGATATGTCTGCCATTGCCCGAAGTCAAAGAAATTGGCCGTCCGCGGCACATATCCTGTCAGATATGTAAAGCCTGTCAGAAATGCAAAGAAAATGACGAGCAACACATACAACCAGGCTGTTAACTTATGCCTGAACCCGATTAACAACATCACACCCAAGACAATCTCAAAGACAATCATAATCAAGGAAAATGTCGATGAATATTCATTGAGAAAGGGGAATATAGGTGCGATAAATGAAAACCACGTTGCTTCAAATGTCCGCTCAAATTCCGCAAAGTATTCCTCCATTTTATATGCTGTACCCAGTGGATCTATAATCTTCACCGCTCCGGAAACGATGAAGAATACTCCTACAAAGTTCTGCAAAAAAGAATAAAAGTAATTCTTGACCACTTTAAATTCTGCCGCAGTTAATGCGATAGCAAATATGGCAATGTATAAGCTTAATTGTTCTAATGTCATTGTTAATTCTTTTCTCTTAGCCTGATTAAAGCAAATACCGCATAGTTTATTATATCTCTATAGCCTGCCTCCAAGCCTTCCGAAACTAGCGTTTGCCCACTATTGTCTTCGATGCTCTTTATCCTTAACAACTTCATCAGTATAAGATCGGTTATCGATGATATGCGCATCCTTCTCCATGCTTCATCGTAATCGTGATTCTTGGAGTCGAGTAAACTTCTGACTCCGGCAATCTCCTTGTCGAATTCTTTAAGTACTTTTTCTGTAGAAAGTTCAAGTGCTTCTCCATCGCCGAGTTCCAGTTGTATTAAAGCAAGAACGCTATAATTTATAAGCCCCACATATTCATCTTCTATCTTGTCTTCCACTTTCTGTACGCCCTTCTCCTCTACCGATCGTATGCGTTGTGCCTTGATAAATAACTGATCCGTCAGCGATGATGGACGCAATATCCGCCACGCAGTGCCATAATCACGTGTCTTCTTCTCAAAGAGCGTCCTACACTCCCGGATAATGCTATCAAATTGCTTTAATGTATCAAGCTCCTGAACCATGGTGCAAATATACACATCATAAGCGGAGAGTCTGTACAATTTTTATAAATTTGAAGAAATATTACGGAATATCTACACTTTCAACCGCTTATGCAATTGATTGCCTGTATTGTTGCAACAACAATCGTCCTCATTATTCTCAAGTACGTCGGCATCAACAAGCTGAACTTATGGCTTATACTCACAATAAATTATGCCACCTGTTTCCTCATAAGCGGAAGCTTCACAATCAGCATAAATCGTGAAATATCTATTTTAATCCCTGAGTTTAAACACCTTGTGCTTGGAGCATTATTTGTCCTTGGATATCTATTTACTCAACTTGCCTTAAATTACCATTCCCTGCAGAAAACGAGTTTATTCCACCGCTTGTCCTTGCTCCTTCCCATCGCCACTGCCTTCATTATCCTCCACCAGGAATTCAAGCTCATTCAAGTCCCCGGCTTCCTCCTTGCCATCGCCGCAATGTATTTCCTTACGATGCGCAAGAAGAAATCAATCAGCTTTACAATAAAAAGCAGCACCTTTATTCTCTTCCTCGTGTGGCTTGTCAATGGAAGCATCGATTCCCTATTTGTCCTTTTCTCACAAGGCCCTTTATCTATGCTTGCGCAAATGGCCTTCCTCGCTCCCATTTTCCTCATTGCCTTTCTGTTCAGTGCTCTGGTGAGCTTTATCAAGACGACCGGCATACCTTCCTCGAGAGAATGGAGCTATGGGATAAGCCTCGGAATTGCCAATATCGCCGGCGTCTTTTTCTTCATGGGCGGCTTAAATTCCTTTACGGACGATGCTATTTTTATCACTTTAAACCATTGTGGCATTATCTTACTTGCTAGTTTAGTCGGGGCGATATTTTTCAAGGAAAAAGCCGGTCGCCGTATGTGGGTCGGCACTTTTCTCGCACTTATTGCCATCGCATGGCTCGTTTTTACAGATTATTAAGCAGAAAACATGAAAGACGCATATAAAACAATTGATGGGAATTCAGAAGGAGAATACTCTGATCGAGGAAGTAAATTTATTGCATTTGCAAGCTCTGTAGCCGATGTTGATGAAGCGGAAGCCTTCCTTCAATCCGTAAAAAAGGAGCATTTCAAAGCGCGCCATCACTGTTATGCCTATCGCATCGGAGCCGGTGATGATATATTCAGAATAAACGATGATGGTGAACCTTCAGGTACCGCAGGCCGCCCTATTTATGGACAAATTCTCAGTGCCGATCTCCGCGATATAATTATCGTCGTAGTGCGCTACTTCGGTGGGAAATTGCTCGGGGCCTCCGGCCTTATTCAAGCTTATAAAAGTGCTGCTGAAAATGCGATAAACAATGCAGATATAAGGATAGTACATTTGCGGAAGCTGATAAAAGCTAAGCTTGCATACGCCAGAGAACCATTTTTTATGGATGCACTTTCTGCTCTAGAGATTGATGTTACTGCCCGCAATTATGGGGAAAAAGCAGAAATAACATTTGCAGTAGCTCAATCGCAAGTTGAGCTAAGGTTGAAGGAAATCTGCGGGAAGATTCTCGGAAGAAATTTGAAGGATATTGAAGACCCATATACCTGCATCGAAGACATCAATTTCAAGGTACTTAAAACACAGATGGCATGAAAACTATAAAAGTAGGTCTCACCGGCGGAATAGGTACGGGAAAAAGTACGGTTGCGAGAATCTTTGAAACAATAGGTATTCCGGTTTATTATGCTGATGCTGCAGCCAAGCGACTTATGCAGACAGACAGGCGAGTCAAGGAAGAACTAAGCCGACTATTCGGTAGCAATGTCTATGCGGCAAATGGGGAACTCAAGCGTGCTTGGCTTGCTGATAAAGTGTTCAATAATGATAGTATGCTCGCCGAACTGAACGCCGTTATTCATCCTGCAGTCCGGCGCGATGCAGAAATCTGGTTCAATAGTCAATCCGGTGCATACGCAATTGAAGAAGCGGCTATTCTCATTGAAAGTGGCGCATACCAAGCTGTTGATGTAATCATCGTCGTCACCGCTCCACGAGAATTATGCATATCGCGAGTCATGCAACGCGACAATGTGAACAAGGATAAAGTACTTCAGCGTATGGACAATCAATTATCGATGGAAGAACGACTTAGTTATGCTGATTATCGCATTGTTAATGACGGAAATCAATTCCTTATTCCCCAGGTACTACACATAGACAATCAGTTAAAGTACAACTTTAATTCAAATTTCTGAACTATTGTTTATCAATGCATTATACTTATATTAATCCTCCAGCCATGAATAGCAATTTATTGGCCGCCCCATTTATAGACATTTTAAATGCAGACTTATTTTACCGGAATACGGAAGCCGGTTCCACTTTATTGATTCTCTGAATGGCAAAGAGTGCTCCACCGACTGAAATAAACAGGGTTACAAAGAGGAGAAATGCCACGAGCCATAGAGGAAAATGTATAAACAAGCCGGCATTGGCGACACCTTGTTTAAACAGGAGTAATAAACCCATCGCAATCAGAAAACCGATAAGAGCAAATAGTAAAGCTTGGATTAAAATCAATTTCCGCACATATCCATTGGTGGCGCCTATTGCCTTGTAAGTCCCATAATCTTTCAAGCGATTTAAAATAGCTGAATACATTGTCAATCCAATGATAAAAAAGCCGGTAATAATTGCAAATACTACCAGCGTTCCAAAACTCAGCCCCATATTGGTCGCGCTCAATAAATGAGTTACGGTTGTCTCTCTCAACTCATCAACCGGCCATGCTTTTACTCCATAAAAAGTCTGATTAATCCGCTCCGCTACTGTGTGAACATCCGCTCCCGGCTTCAAGGCTACCGTGATAATACTGACCATATTCTCCGGAAAATTGCAATAATAACGGACATTGGCAGCGCTAGTGTACATAAAATGTCCTCCGAATGCCTTTACATTCTTAGTTATCACCTTGACAACGGCATTCTTTCCATTAATTTCTATCGGAGAGCCTATCCCGAGATGCACATCCCAAGCCTTGGTATCAAAATATTCAGTCGTAACAGCATTGGGTTGAATGAGCGACTTTAAAGTCCCTTTAAAAATCCTGGACGTATCCGGTCCCCCGGCAAATACCAGTCCATTGCTTCCCACAAGTGTGACCGGCACGAGCTTTCGATTGGGCAATCTGATACTTGCTTTCCCCACAAGAATGGGAAAGGTATTCTGCACGCCTTTTATACTTCTTATTTCCCTGACGAGTCTTGCATCGAGATTGCTTAATACATTTACATTTTTCGTCGTGTTGTCGATAACCCATATTTCCCCTGCATGTGAATTGGCATTATTGATTAAACCGCCCATGGCATTGGTAATAAATTGCAAGGTGGCAAGTTGTTGTCCTATCAAGAAGATACTGATGACTATCCCCACGATTATACCGATACTCTTGGGGCGATCATACAACATAAACTTGATTGCTATACGGAGCATATCATGACAACTTTAATCGAGTGAAATATTACATTCAACCTTGGTATTGATCAATAAACCTCCTGTGCTATCCAGCAGGACTTTAAATCTACGCACTCGTCTATCTTGTTCCTCACCCGGCCTCCCTGTAAACATTGATTTATTGCTCAATAATGGTGCAAGGGAGGAAATCTTCCCTGTAGTAATTATATGTGAGTCACCGATAAAGTGTATCGTAACATTCTGTCCTTTTTTCAGCCTGTCAGCAAACATCTGGTCCGCCTCACCATGAACGATATACGGCCCCAATGGGGCAAGGGTTGCATAGGCTTGTAATGGCTTCATTGCTTCCCCGATTTTGATATTCTTACTGAGTATTACTCCATCGATAGGAGCAGTAAGGTTCTTTTTCTTCAAGTTCAATTGAGCTTTGCTCAATTGAACTTGAAGTTGTTCCACTTCTGCACGACTCACTTCAACTGCTTGCTTACTTTCTTTCAATCTAGCCTGCAGTACTTTTAATTCCTTTTCAAGTGTTGATACATGTTGTCTAGTATCAGCATCTTCCTCAGCAAGACTTCTACTTATTTCAAGGGATTGCGTTTTATGTGCTACTTGTGTCTGAAATTTCTCTACGGCAGTTTCTTTAGTCTTTACTTGAAGTCTTTGGGTAGCGATTTCCGCTTGCAACTGAGAGATCTGCAGGGATTCATTCCGATGCTCAAGAACAGCAAGAATTTGGCCTTTTTTTACCGTGTCACCTACTTCAATGTCAATTGTTTTGACAATACCACCCAATTCAGAAGCAAGCTCAATCATTCCTATCTGTGGTTCAACTTTTCCTATTCCTACAAGCATATTGACATCGCGAGGTACAGAGACGTCTATTTCCGTAGGCTTTTGCTTCACTTCTGATGATCCACAAGCACTCAATAGGAAAAGCCCCAGGAGACCAAATAAAAGTACAGTCCATTGCTTTTTACCTTGATTAATAGTCATCATTATCCTGAATTTCAAATGGTTTACCTGAGGTTCTCCCCTCGTATAAATAAATAATTCTATCCGCATATTTGCGTAAGCGAGTATCGTGAGTAACCACAACAACAGCCTTGCCACTTTCCGACAAAAAACGCAGTTCATCCATGACCTTATGTGCACTTGCCGGATCAATAGAAGCAGTGGGTTCATCACAGAGTAGAATGGGCGGATCTGTAACGAGTGCACGCGCAATTGCTACGCGTTGCCGTTCACCTCCACTTAATTTTTTGGGTAAATTATCCTTCCTTTTCAGCATAGTTACCTTCTCGAGAGCTTGCCCGGCAAGTAATGCGGCTTTCTTTGTCCTGATACCTTTCAGCAATAAGGGAGCCATAACATTCTCCAATGCAGTTAATGGTTGTAATAAATTAAAGCCTTGAAATACAAATCCGATACTCTCAAGTCGCGCATGAGCAAGCTGTTTATCCGTCATCGAGGTTACTTCATCACCCAGAACGTATATTTTGCCTTCTGTAGGATAAATAACACAACCTATTAATGACAATAAAGTAGTTTTCCCGGAACCGGATGGCCCCAATATCAGCGTCAGTTCATTTCTCTTCAGCTGAAGCGTACTTTCCTCCAAGGCAGTAATGCTGGTATTTCCTGTCTGATATACTTTAGATACGCTCTCGAGTGAAGCTACTACTTCCATTATGCCTTCTTTCGCTTATAACTGTAGGTAAATGTAGTAGGAAATGAGGGAAGAAGCAAAATTATTCATCTATCTTCCTTTTTCCTTTAGTATTCCTTTTATGATAGAACATTGTTAAAGTTCCCTCAGGGATTTCTATTCACCCAGGCAATCTGTATTTCCGAGCGCAGATAGCGGAAATTTAATTCGTCAAAGCTTACAAGAATTACTTCCCGTAAAAGATCATCTCCTTCAAGAAAATCCGCAACTGAATTTACTGCAATTCTAGCCGCTCGATTCTGAGGAAATTGATAAACCCCGGTACTGATACAAGGAAAAGCTATGGTCTTACATTTATTATCTACTGCTAGTTGCAAGGAATTCAGATAACATTGTCTTAATGCCTCTGCTTCTCCATTATCTCCACCATGCCATACAGGGCCGACGGTGTGAATTACATACTCTGCCGGGAGCTTCCCTCCGCTAGTAATTACCGCAGCACCTGTCGGACAAGCTCCTTGTGCGGCAACAATTTCTTTACATTCTTCAAGGATTTTCGGTCCTCCTGCTCTATGAATTGCCCCATCAACACCGCCACCGCCGAGGAGAGAGGAATTGGCAGCATTGACAATGGCGTCCGCTTGCACGGTAGTTATGTCTCCTTTTATTACTTTTATTCTTTCCATAATTTTTTTACTGAAAACATTTTCTCAGAGGAAAAGATTAGCTCAACAGAAAAATATAGGCAACAGAGAATTGCCCATATCCTTTTCTATGCATACTGGGGCACGAGAGTGATTATCTGAGCCATAATACTTCATATATATGCATATTGCTATCTCCTTTAATACGCACCGATTGCACTGCCGGAGGAAGCGGTACTCGGATAAACATGCCCGAGTAAGAATTCTGCATACTTTGCCATTTACCCTCTTCAGCTTTCCATTGTATCCTTAAGGCTCGAGAAGCGGTATCTGTCAGAATAATTAAGCTTGAAGCAATATCAATCGACTTTTCCAGCTCTATCCAACTATCCGGCTCAATTGAGGTAAAGATATTCATATCTTCAGCTGGGTTAAATCGGCCGGTGGTATCGGCTCTGACTCGTGCGATTTTCTTAGAAATTTCTTCCTTGTTTCCTGTAAGCCTATTGATAAAATTACGATTATTTTCCGCTTGCAAGGAATCTAGAAATGGGCTCAGAACCTTTGTTCCTGTAACGGCTACCATATCGGTACCGGGAATTGAATCTTTCTCTGCATTCTGAAGATAGCCAGAGGCATGTTTTATAATCCAAGTCCACTTTACATTATTTGATTCCTTCTGCTTTTCATACAGATGCAGTTGAAAAAGTCCTCGCTCACCAAGACGGGTAAAACTGTTAAGCCAGGGACTGAGTTCTTTAATCAATACGGGCTTATCATTGGCTTGACGGATAATCGAGGCTGCATCGCGGATATTTTCAAAATAATTTTCAACAATATCAAGGACGGCCGATTTTTCTGCTCCTGTGTATATTGCTTTACTTAAACTATCGAGATAAGGTGAGATCTCCCATGATTCTTCACGCGTATAACTGCTCCAACTCTTGCCGGGATCACAATTATTTTCAGCGAATAGCTTATATGCTTTTGCTGAATGTGGAAACCGGAGGTCTATGCTTTGCTTCCAGGAATGAATCGGTCTGTAGTCTTTTGTATTCCAGGCATAATTTGCAAGGCCAAAGATTGCAGGCTTGGAAGCTTCGGCATGTTCCATCGGATTGGAGAGTATTCCAGCCATCAACCTTGAATCAATTCCTTTCTCCAAGCCCTCCGCAGGGCCCAGCAACAAGTGATCTTTGACATAATCGCTTACGGGAAAATTCCACCATACGAGTGCAGGCCGTTGTATGCGTTTCATTACCCATTTCAAGGTTTCCATAGTAATATCGCTGACAACGTGATCGCCTGTCCACATAATCTGAATCGATGGATCCAGCTCTCGACCCAAGATTGATAAATATCCGTCAGGTCCCGGATCTGCCCAGCTCTTGGTATATTCCGTAGGGCATAAGAATAATGGTATGACATCGCCTTTAGCTTCCACAAATTCTTCGGTGAGAAAATTCATCAGAGCCGCTTGTTTATGGGCATCCGTCCCTTCTCCCGAGATATCGTCAAAAAATACGGCAAATGCCCTTACGCCGAGCTCATACATCGCTTCAAATTTCCTCAAGACATTCATACGATCTTCTTGCGTCCATTGGATATCTTTTCCCGGATGGATTGCCCAGACAAAGTGGACAAAATGAGCTTGTGCAATATCAACAAGTTGCTTTATATCACGTGCTTCATCCGGTGGATATGGCTTTCTCCAGTGAGGGCTACTGTGAAAAGGGTCATCCTTAGGGCCATAGATGTAGGTATTGGCCTTAATGGTGCCATAAAACTTGAGTTGGCTTATTCTATCAGCGGTTGTCCACGGTGTTCCATAAAAGCCCTCAACGACTCCTCGATATTTTATTGTGGGGAAGTCGTATATTGTTACAGAGGATATAAACTCCTCGTGGAAAAGTTGACTCAAGGTCTGACAAGCGTAATAGACACCGACTGAATCATGGGCGGTAATAAATGCTGTGTCTTTATCAACTTTCAGATCATAAGAACCGGATGCATGTAGTAGGTTATTACTGAATGTATCGGCTATGATTTCTTCTCTCAGCTCAATCTTCAGTTCAAGACATGAACGGCAATCAGTTCTTGTCATGTCCCGTATCAAAGTTCGGGAAACCAGATTAGACCAGCTATTATCTTCCAATTGAAAGCCATGAAAAGGGAAAGATTCTTTATGAAATTGCATAAAACGGACATTGGGATAAATATCCGGCTTTGATGTATGCTGTGCATGAGCTATCTGAATAAAAAGGAGCATACATACACAGTTCACTATTCTCTTAAAAGTTCTATATCTCATTGTCATAAGCTAATTACATTTGCGAAAGCTGAAAGTAATCAGAATTCCACAAATTCAAAGACATAAAGATAGATTTTATTTTACCACAACTGAATAAGATCATAAGGCTATCCGTACAACCCAAATCATGCAATAGAAATTGAAGAAAATAATTCTCCACGGCGCAATATTAAGCATTCAATTCCTCCATTTCCCAAGAAATTACTACCTTAACCTTGATTAATCGGTGAGAGTGGGCTTCTTGAACCTAGCAATATAGATCGGTATCAGGAAACAGTCTTTAAAGCCATTACATTATATTTTAGATAAAAAGGAAAGCAAATGGAAGAAGAGAAACGCGATCCTATGGAGATTCTTGTTGAGCTGTCCAGGCAACGCACCGAGATGGCAGAAAAGAGGACGGAGCTATCGGAACATCGTACCGAAATAGCACAGCAACGTACAGAAATGGCGCAAGAACGTACAAAAATGGCGGATGAGCGCACCAGGATGGCGGATGAGCGCACCAGGATGGCGGATGAGCGTACCAGGATGGCGGATGAGCGCACCAAGATGGCGGACGAGCGTACCAAGATGGCAGATCGTCGTACCTTCATTGCTGAAGAACGTACCGTCATGGCAGCAAAGCGGACCTATATGAATACAGAGAGAACTTTATCCGTCTGGCTGCGCACGGCACTGGCTGCAATGATATTTGGCATCGCGATTGACAGGCTCGGTCTTGTTTACAGCAGTAGCACAGTTGAAGATGCAGGTGTTTTGTCGCAGAATGCACCATCGACAATAATCGGCGCTGCGCTTGTTATTTTTTCAATCCTTATTGCGGTAACAGCCGGCTGGCGGTTTACAAGATTTGCTCGTGAGTACAAGAAAAACTATCCTTTTCCTCGCAATCACTTCCCTATTCTACCGATTATTTACACCGCAGTAATTATCTTTTTCGGGGCATTGCTCTTTTTCTTAATGCTTATGATAAACTAAATATTTTTCTGCAATGGTTTCCGGGATAAGACAACTTTATCTCTATAATATCGTTATATGCGATGAAAGAAAATATCATTATTTCAATATAGAATCATGAAAAAAATACTCGTATTATTTGTCTCAGTTGTATTTATTGCATCAACTGGAATCGCGCAATCTGAAACACTTAACAGCACTACAATAGCACCGGAGGCATTCTCCCAGAAAATGGTAGAACTACCTTCTGCTCCTATTATTGACGTAAGGACACCGGAAGAGTATTCTGAAGGACATCTTGCCGATGCAATTAATTACGATTGGTACAGTGAAGATTTCAAAGATAATGTAAGCAAGCTCGATAAATCACAGCCGGTTTTCATCTATTGTCGTAGTGGCCACAGAAGTGGAGAAGCCAAGAAAGCGATGAAAGCTATGGGATTTGAGAAAGTTTACGAATTAAAAGGTGGCGTACTTGCCTGGGAAGAAGCAGAATTACCTATGACTGAACCGACCAAGGCAGCTACTCCGAGCGAGCAATAGGCAGGCATTAAATACCTGATTTCAATCCTTGAAAGCATCTGACAATACTCAATTGCAATGGGTATGTAATTTTATTTTTGTTTACAGACAGGCATACTTTTCTGTAAAGTATTGCATGATTTGCTTGTACACATGTAGCTATGATTATCTTTTCAAAACTAGCATAGCAGAATAAGAATATAAAGAAAGTGGAGCTAATCCCGCTGTCCTCACTTCTCGGATGCTTTATTTTCAATCAATAAATCTATCAAATAGTATCTGAGCATATAAATAAGCGATAGGACAAGTACGGTACTATGTAATCTCTTACCTTTGTCTAGCTCAGGTCGGGAAGGTTCAATTGAAATTAAGATTCCTTCAAAGCATCCTTCGTTGAGGTATTGCATCAGAAATACGATAATCAATAAAGATCTGAATGAAAACTTTATAATTTTAGTCTATAAAAATGGCTTGGGGTTTACCGCGATTAACGGAAAATAGAGACATGCAGAATCCATTGCGCGATTCAGCGTTCTGGAATGGTTTGCGGATGATGATTACCATGCTGATACCTATAACGATAGGTGTTATGCTAGGCTACTCGAGCTATGCTTTTATGCTAGGTCTCGGAGCACTGTTAATGGGAATCAGCGACATTCCCGGCACCAATGCTCATCGACGGAACGGCATGCTCATAAGTCTTATCATCATGGTGATCTGTCATGCAATCATCGCATTCGCCAATCTCTATCCACCGATAAGACCATTTCTCCTCGTATTGCTTGCTTTCCTCTTATCCTATATTGCGCTTTACGGAATGCGAGCTTCTATCATCGGTTCAGGAGCGATGCTTGCAATGATTTTTGCGCTATTTGCGGAAGCTAATTTAACTGCGGCAATAATGAGTCCTCTTATGATTGCCTCAGGCGCACTCCTCTACTTCGTCATATCATTCACATTTATGCAGTTCCGGCCATATCGCATCGTCAAACAGATGATGGGAGAATCTATACAGGATATCGGTGCTTATATCAGGATCCGTGCTGGTTTATACGATATCAATACGGATAATAAACAGCTCTCCAAGGTGTTGATGAAACAACAGATTCATATTAATGAACAACAAGAGCATATCCGCGAGCTGCTCTGGAAAAATCGAAGAGTAAAAAAGGGAACCGGACACTATGAGCGTGCACTGGCAATGATTTTCAGTGAATCGGTCAATATTCTCGAGCTGGGAATGGCTTCACACTTTGATTATGCCCTCCTTAAATCTCAATATAAAAACAGCGATATTCTGAATCACTTTCATCAGACGATTTTATCCCTTGGCTCCGAATTGAGTCATATCGGCAAATGTATTGCTGAAGATAAGCGCATTCAGTTGAAATTTCAGGTAGAAGAAGGAATAGAACTTATCCGTTCTGAACTGGATGCAATGTCTTCAACTTCAGCTTCCGCAAATACCGCCAAAGACCTGAGCCTGCTCATCAACGCATACGAGCATATCAAAACGATCTACCGAAAATGCATTATGCTTATGCGCTATTACAATCGGGAAAATAAAACCTATGCGCGGAATTTTAAGGAGCTGCGGCTCGACCTTTTTACGCAACACGAGACATATACGATTAATCCATTTTTCACCAATCTCTCTCTGAAATCCATCCACTTCAGACATGCATTGCGTACCGCAATCGTATTTGCAGCAGGAATTTCTGTTGGCTACCTCTTTCCGCATCAGAAAAGTTATTGGATTCTCCTGACAATAGCCATAATCCTCCGCGCCAATTTCAGTCTTACGATTAAAAAAGCCAATCAACGTGTCATCGGGACCATAATAGGGGCACTTATTGGCCTTGGGCTCGTGTCCTTGCCCTTTTTCAACAATACCATAGGAATTATAATTCTGATATTGGCAGCTTGGGGTTCTTTTACTTTTAATGTCTTAAACTACAGGACCTCGGTTATTTTTACGACAATCCTCGCCTTGCTCGGCAATTACTTCCTTATTCCTGACTTCTTCTCTCTGTTTGGACAACGGATAATCGATACTTTAATCGGAGCCGGATTATCCCTTGGAGGCTTGTATTTTCTATGGCCGGATTGGGAAGCAAAAACTATCGCAGATAAACTTATAAAAGTCCTGGAAGCCAATAAAAAATACATTTCTTCCATCGGTAATATCTTATCAGCTACCGGGGAGTTTAAAGTAAGCTATAAACTCGCTAGAAAGGATAGCCTCCTTGCCAATTCCGATCTATCTGCAGCTTTTCAACGTATGCTGAACAATCCATCAAAGGCACAGTTTCAGCCGGCTCGCGTTTATAGCTTCTCTACGCTCAACTATGCTTTTATGCATCATACAGCAACACTTGCTTCCCAGCTTATCGACTCCGATAATACGCACCTGAAATCCATTGAAGCGTGGTTATGCACCATTGCGAATATTGAATCCGTCCTTGAACAGGCCGCTGAGATCATAAGAAGACGTTATCAAGATACTGATATAGATTCCGGCGACATAGAACCATCTACCTCGAGCATGGACATCATACATTCCCAAGAATCCAGGATTATAGGCACAGAAGAGGATAAAGCCATCACAACTGGGACAAGTAGCCGAGAACATGACCTTTCAGTCGATATCACAACTTATTTATCAGATAAAGACACTAATGTCATTAACTATCAACTTGAACATCTTCAGAATCTTGCTTCTCGTATCCTTAAACAAAGCAGGGAATTTGGGACAAAGTTAAAGTCTCAAGGCCTCTAATCCGATATTATTATGAGCAGAGCTTCCAAGAAATTCTGAATTCCGGCTGTCGTCAGCTATTTTTTAATAATCAATACTCTTCCTTCACTATGACTCGACATTTCAGGTGCGTAATAGGATTGAGCAACTGCCAGTCCGGCACTGAAGGTGCCTGCATGACTTGCAACAATCTTGTATTCGATAGAATATTGCCCCGGTGCAATAGAACTCATGTAAAAATCACTCGACAAATCTCTTGTTGCCTGATAATACGATAAGCCGGACGAAAATTCAAATCCACTGATGACATCTACAGGCTCCGTTCCTGCCGGTCGATCGTCTTTGACATGGATAAAATCCATACTTCTGTCCACGCGGATGTTAATCTGTACGGTGATTTCATCGCCGATATCAATCACATCGCCTTCTTCAATTGCTTTCAGAATTGTCCCATCAGCTGTTTTTACTTCGCGATAGAAGTTTTTATCAATCGATAATGGGAATTCCTTAGAAATACCACCGGCTTGAACCGCATCCATATCTTCAAAGTATTGCCAGTATAAGCCGCCCCATGAAGCGTGATCCGAGTGGTTTTCTATGGTGACAGTTTCATAATTATTGTCATTTAATTCCGACCCTGATTTGCGTAAGCTGAAAGTACCGGTTCCCACCTCAGAATCCTTCACAGAGACAGGCTCACCGCCCCAGATTATATCCACTTGTCTCTCCGTATTTAATTCAATCGGATTTCCGTAGTACAGCAAAGCATAAATCGCTTTCATGCTCGCGCTACTCTGTCCCCAGTCATTGGTGCGTTTATTGGATAAGAGGAAGAGTTTCAACTGTCTCACGAGCGGCTCATATACTTTTACAGGGTCAAATAATTCCATCATTGCCACAGTTAAAGGAATCGATTGCGCATAAAAGCCATAATAAAAACTTCCCTTGAAATAAGCGCCCATTTCCTCGTGCTTTACCAGCTGTTGATCAACGGATTCCAAAAGTGATTTTATATCGATGCTTTCATCGTAATTCCGTAGCGCAAGACCTATATAAACCATTGTCGGTAAGGGATATTCCATCCATTCTTTATGCAATTTGTCAACAATCTGAGCGAGCGCGGAAGCATTATCCTCCGGCAATTTCACATCGTATTGCATTCTTATCCGCAGATATTGAATAGGCATCGTAGAAAGTCTGCGATCTTCCTGCAATTCCCCTTTGAGGTACTTATTCCAGTATTCGATAAATTCTGCATCAATAAATTCAATTGCCGGATGGATTACTTTTTCCTCATCTACGGTAAATGCACTTCCGCGCATCCTGTTGAGGTCGGCAAAATAATCCAATACCATCATTGTCACATACCACGAGGAGTATTTACCTCCTTCAATCCAAGGCCAGCTACCGTCGGAGCGTTGAGCTCGATTTAAGCGTTGCAAACTTGCTTTCTGCTCCTGCACGAGCATTTCGAGATGAAACAGATGTGCTATTCTCCGCATCCTATCCGTCTGTGAACGGGCAGCTTGTACCCAAGGGGTCTCGGAGAGCTTATCCATTTTTAACTGCGTATTCTTACTGAGATTGGACTGTAGGTCTCCATCGCCTTGCCATTGCTTGTAAACTGCTTTTATCTGCGGGTTTTCATCGACAATCTTCATTGCCAGTCCTCTTATCATATAATTCTGCATCAGCGAAGTGATAATTTTATCATCACTGAGAGCTGCAGGCATCGCTTTTATAGCTTCCCATACAGGATTAGGCACATATTCCAGTTGGAAAGCGAAGCTTTCAAGGGATTGGGAAGCGGTTTTTTCGGCATAATCCTCAAATGCGTATGTCCTCGTACTTTCTGCCGGAGTAAACAGCGGTACTGTCTCTGTGATAAACTTCCTATTGGTCACCAGTGGCAAGGAAGAAGTTACAGCATCGGATTTGTCGCCCATTTCTACACTCAAGACATATTTGACAGCCGGTACTTTATCCACACCGGGAATTTCTATAGCCCATTTTACCACTGTCTGGCCTGAACTCCCAATAGTGAATTCCTCTATCGGTTGCAGCTTGAAAAGACTATCGACATTTTCACCGGTAATTGCATCGGTAAAATGCAAGCTTACACTCCCCTTCCCTTCAATTCCATCGGTGCGTATAATTGTAGCAGCAAGAAGCATATTGTCTCCCTCTCTGAAAAAGCGCGGAAATTGTTCTTGTACCATGAGATTCTTCTGTGTAATCACACTTTCCGTAAGGCTTGCAGTATATAATTGTTTATCGTATGTCATGAGCATGAGCTTCCACTCCGTCAATGCTTCATTCATGGTAAAATCCAAGGTAAATTCTCCGTTTTCATCGGTACGGATACTTCCGTCAAATAAGACCAGTTCCGAGAGGTTCTCCCGGATTTCTTCCGTCCTATCTTCTTTTTCTCCTTCTGCTCCTTCTACTCCTTCAGTTGATATCGCTTTCTCATATACAAGTTCTCGGTCCTCATCCTGTACCATCCTCCGATCGACGGCACCGGGACGCATAGAATGCATTTCAACTATTCCACCCATCCTGTAATTTTGGTATAAACCAACTAAGTGACTATCCAATATCGGTGATAGTGAAGGAAACTGCCAGATCATGGCACCGCCATAAGTCGTATTATCATAATCGGTATAAACCGAGGCAAGTCTCTTATTCACATTCTGAAATCGCAGTCGATCAACATAACTGTATCTAAGTTGTGCTTTCCACTTATGCATTTTTAAGGCATCAAGTGAACTATCATATAAAGTTGCCAGTCCGGCAGCCCTGACGGGATTCCCATTTCCATCAACAAGCCTGAACGTCCACTTAAGTGATGCTCCCGGTTTTACGATGCTGTCAATCTTCACAACTTCGATATGATAGTTATGCGCAGGATTAACCACGCTGATATTCTGTGAAGATGACCTTACTCTGCCATGTTGAAGAGTGTATAGGAGTACACGTACATCTCCTTCTTCATCAGGAAGAGTCATAAAAAATCCACTCTCGCCGGCTTCCACGGTTTCAGCCATTAAAACATTGGCATTTTTATCATAGATAATGGCATAAATCTGCCATTCTTGCGGTCGCAATACCTTTACTTCCACTTTCTCACCCGGTTTATAGGTCTCTTTATTGAGAACTACATCGAGCTCATCCGCATGGATAAATGGATTATCATAATCCAATACGCTGAATACAAGCGATCTACTTACTGCATCTTTAAGGGTCAATTCAAGCTTGTAGATGCCCGGTTTCAAGTCATTAAAGTCCATTTCCTTGCCTCCTTCGGGAACATGGATACTTGCACTTTTCACTTCTTTTCCTTCTTTCCAGTGCAGGGGATTATAGGATTTACCGAAAGACAGAAATGGAAATTCACCTTGAAATTTATCCCTTGTGGCAAGAATGGTATCGGGCAATTCCCAGTAGCGCTCCATGTAAATCTCCTCCGGTGGAATAAGTTCCGTGAGAACGAATTTTCCACTGGTCGCTACTCCTTTACCTGCGGAATTCTGAGCCTGAATAGTAAAACTCTGGTCTGCATTCTCAAGAGATCTCTGACTAAAGCCTTTTACATCAATCATAAGAGCTTTGGTACCCACGATAAGCCTCATTTCCTTACTATGAGTTTCACCGGCCTGATCACTTACCGTAACTCGTATTTCGTACAGGAAGCTCCGATCCTGCTCTATCTCCAGTTCACTGGCATCAAACTGGATCTTCTGAGAATATTTCCCTGCATTGTCAGTGCGGATAAGCGTATCGAGAATACGCTTCCCTCCATCGTCCAAGGGCGGGAACCAATAATAACAATACGGAATCCGATATTCCTTGCGGGTAACCGTAATGTGGACATTTGCGGAAGCTATAGGATAACCGGCATAAGCCTCAGCGGTCCCGTGAATAATCGTCGATTCTCCCAGTGTTAATTTACTTGAAGGTTTATTGATTGTAACCTGAAACTTCGGTCGCTTATATTCCTCGACCTGAATAGATTGAAACCCATCATTATGTGCCGTACGAATTGTATAAGTCCCCGGCAATCCCACGGAAGGCAAGGCAAATGAACCGGTGACTGCTCCATAATCATCGGTGGTGAGATGAACTGAAGAAACTTTTTCGCCATTCAGGTTAAATAAGGTAAATGTGAGCTGCTTATCGCTGACAATATGTGTGTTTTCATCAATGCCACGGCTGGCAATTGCCTTAAAATATACCATCTGACCGGGACGATAGATGGATCGATCAGTAAAAATATGAATTTGGATACGCTCATTCAGCGGGCGTTCATAATGAGAAATCCAGTATCTTTCTGTGATATAAATATCCTCTCCATCTTGAATATGTGCACGGTATCCATCGTGCCTTCCATAAGGGAAGTTAACAATCCCGGCTTTATCACTTGTTTTACGGAAAATACGATCATTATCATTGTAGCTTATTTGATGGATAGTCACTTCGGCATCAGAAACAGGCAATCCATCACTCCGATTCAGTACACGCAATTTCCCTTCGCCTATGACAAGTGCATTCATATCGCTTACCTGCACAAGCGCATAGCTCCGCAATTCAGGTTTTCCGTAAATCGACTGTGCTTCTGCCGCAACCAGGTATAAGCCGTAATCCATTCCCGGCAAAATAAGCTCTGCAGTATGAGACCTGTAAGATGGAATAAGTGGCAAGTCCTCCTCTAGTTTATAGACTTTTTCCCCACGGCCGATGTAATCCTTTATATCTCCGCTGCGGAATTCCCGGTGATTATCGATAGTATTAGGCAATCGATAAGTTGTAAAGGATAATTTATCAACATTTTTATAGTTTAGCTTGACGAGGAATCCTTGTTCATAGCCATACTGTGCTTCAAGGTCTATACTCAGACTCGCTTTTGCTTCCTGCTTTTTCTCAGCTTCCGCAAATGCCCCGAGCTCTTCCCCACGATATTCCTCGATTATTCTATCGTAATAATCTCTGTGTGTTCCATAAAGTGAATCAATAGCATGTGGATCATTTTTATATTGTGCCAGGTCGTATTCAGAGCTATAATTCTTTATGAACTGCGATAAAATATACACTTGTGCCTTCCCCGAAAAATTTTCTCGACTTAAACGACGTAAAGCGTGAAAGAACAGACTTTCCTTATCGGCATTCTGTGAAGCTTTTTTCGCGTATTCCAGCCTTGCAACTTCAGTGCGCGCAAGGGCAAGTTCTGCGTCTTTATCCTGAAGATACCGAAGGTATTCTTGCATAAAATGAAGCATATAGGTATCGGTATCCGATGTATCTGCCGGTATATTCATTGCAAGAAATTCCTGCCTTTCGGCAAATAATTGTTCGGAACTATACAGTGGATTGGAGGAAACTGATGTTATCGCATTAAAACTCGATTGAAAATCAGTGATAAAGTTCTGAGCAACAAGGTCGTATAATGTAGGACTGAATCCGATATTCTTCCAGGGAGAGACAAGTTTTGAAACTTCGCTCAATGATGTTTTTTTCAGGCTCGGCTCCTCCAATGCTTTCCGATAAAGTCTAAATGCTTCATTCTGTAATTCACCGAGTGACCAGTCTTTATATGAACCTGCTGTGTTTCTGACAATATCATCATCCACTTTACGGAAACGATATCGACGTGCATAGTTTAAGTACAGTTGAGCAAGGATTAAGCGGTTAAATGCCAGTCGGATACCTTTTTCTTCTGCTACGTTCTCCCGGTAATTCTCGATAAGTGTTTCCCAGTCAACGGAATGTGTCTTGTGTTCTTGAATGAAAGCAAGCTTGTATTCCGAGAGTATTTCATGGTCAATCAGGCCTTTTGAAACGGCGACTTCATGAATCTTGTGTAGTAATTTAGACAATTCTTCGTAATGCTTGATATTTTCAAGGCTATCGGCTTTATGCCAGAGGGTTTCGAGTTTAGTGCTATCCGCTGTCATGGAATAATCATTTAAATTCAGGTTTCCCGTATCCTTTCCGGGGAAACCGATGAAGAACTGTAAAAGTGTAAATACTAGGACATTGATGTACATAATGCATAATTACGTGATAAATATGTCAGAAACTCAATATTCTCAATCATGAGTATTCTTGCTTAAAGATATAAAGTTTCCGGTCCATAATATATTGCAGAAAGTGCGTAAATAGTTCCGCATTAAGCGAATGTTAACTATAATATACATTTGAAACTCAGGATAGATCCTTAAACCACAAGTTCAGTAAAGGAATAATAAGTATGAAATTTGTGAGGGGCTTTCACCTGTCCGCCGCAGGAGGAGCTTTTTACTATTGCGGTATCGGCGATGGGTAATCGGTTTAACAACTTTACGGAAGTGCTGAAGTGCAAATAAGGAGAGCGGCTTTACCAGGTTAAATGCATCTTGGATGCCAATATAAATGGTCTTTCCCTTACCTTGTATTGTTCCAAATTGAAAATGCCTGCTTTTTTGCGGATTCCGTGACATCCCTGGTTCAGGGCTGTCCGACCGGAGGAAGGATGGTATCTAAATGGTTTGGCGGCTTGACGCAGTGCGGGGCAATCGAAGCTCTTCCGTTCGGCTAATGTAGAAAAGTTGATAGAAGTACACAAGTTCAATTTTGTACTTCAGTCCCGCTATTGCAAAACTGCTTGTTGGCAGTTGCCATTCGCTTATTTATTCAAATATTTAAATTATTTATGTCCTTTCCGACAATTGACAAGGCATTATTGAATTGATGGTCACCGTGATCAATGACTCTAAATTTTGCTCTGATTATTTTTTCCTTATAGTAGTATAAATGGGAAAGCGGTATTTCATCATCATCTTTAGCGTGATAAAAATAAACAGGCACCGCTTCAGGTAAATTTTGGGTAAAATTATCTTTTAGTCTTAAGCCTTTTATCCAATCTTCATTACCACTCCAAAAAGGGGTTGCAATGAGAAATATTCCATTCAATTTATTTGGGACAGTATTTTCAGATAAGTATTTTAATATCATAGAAGCTCCAAAAGAATGGCCGACTAAAATTAAACTATCCATACCACACCTGTCCAAAACGTTTAAAAATGTGACATGATTTTACCCTATATTAGGGTGAACAAAACAACAAACCATGTCACAGACGAAATATACGCTTTTTTCACAGATTTTAAGCTATTTAGATCGCACAAGTTTCCAAAAGATAGTAAAGCGCCATAAAGGCGACAAGCATTGCAAGGGGCTAGATAGTTGGACGCATCTAGTCGCTATGCTTTTTATGCATTTCGCCGATGTTGAGAGTCTGCGAGATATCAGTAATGGTCTTCGAAGCGCTTTGGGTAACTTAAATCATCTTGGTGTTCAAGAAGCACCTTCAAAGTCTGGTTTAAGTTACCGGAATAAACAACGGACTCACCTTATCTTTAAAGAATACTATTTTCAGATGTTGGAAAAGCTTGAGCCGTCTTTAAGAAAGCGGAGGCAGTATGCCCGCCGGTTAAAGCGACAGATTTTTATCATGGACTCAAGTATAATACCTTTAAGTCTATCCCTATTTGATTGGGCGAAGTATCGGACAAAGAAAGGCGCCTTTAAACTACATGCTGTCTTAGATTATGGTACACAATTGCCTCAATATGCGGTTATAGGTCAAGGGAAGGAGCATGATATCAAAGCAGCTAAGGCTTTATCTTTCCCCGCAGAATCAGTGCTAGTCATGGATCGTGCATATGTGGATTTTGAATGGCTCTACGGATTGGACAGCACCAAAGTCTTTTTCGTCACTCGACTCAAATCCAATGCCGCTATACAAGTTGTTGAATCTTATCTGACGGATGAAAAGTACGACCACATTTTCACTGACGAAGACATAGAGTTAATGGGAGCTTTATCCAAAGAAAAGTATCCAAAGGAGCTTCGAGTTGTCCGTGTTTGGGACGAAGAGAATCAGAAGTGCCTGCATATTCTGACGAATAATTTTACTTGGACAGCAGACACGGTCTCTCAGCTTTATAAAGCACGATGGAACATAGAAGTCTTTTTTAAACACCTGAAACAACTTTTTAAGGTAAAGTCTTTTGTAGGGACATCAGCCAATGCAGTACGGATTCAAATGTGGTGTGCATTACTCACCATTCTGCTGTTTCGTTATCTAGAAAATCGGGCAGAATATGCGTGGCATTTATCCAATCTTGTTGCATTTTTGCGGATAAACCTCTTAGTCAAAAGAAATTTGCAAGAATGGTTAGATAATCCCCTCCAAATCCGGGAAAAACCACCGCCTCAACCTACTCTATTTTCGCTAGAGGGGGTTTGATACAATAAAACCTACAATTATTACCTATATTTCAGTGTTCATCCCAAAAGATTTTAAGTTTCAAAACGTTTTGGACAGGTGTGAAGTGCATAGTTAATTCCTCTATCGACATTCTCCATTGTAGTGAATGATGGGGGATCCATCCCTTGAGTATTAAAACCGACAATCTTTGCTTCCTTTCCTGTACCTGTAAATCCTATTTCCGGCAATAATCGGGGTTGATTCAATGCTATTGCATTGCCTTCATTTACTGTATTAAATACAGCATCTTGCGGTTCTCTATTTATGTTTTGAAAAATGTAATTCCGCAATGAAATATTACTGTTGTAGGCTATGATTCCATTGGAATGATTATTTATATAGGAAAATTCACATCCGGTATGTTCACTTATTAAGTCAACGCCATTGATTACTATTGCAGCTCTTGGTTGGGACAATGAAGCTACCATATCTCCTTCATAAACTGTGTATTTTAAACTTGAAGTAGAGTTAAACATATTACCTTTCAATCCTAGCACTACGTTATCTTGTGAGTTCTCGCTTAAGCCTACCTTTAAGCTGTATAAATTCCTATTGAAATAATTACCGTTTAAGTTGCATTTTCCTCCCTTAATCTCCTGCCTTTCTATTGCACAATAATCTTTTTACTGATTCTTCTCCTTTCCGATACGAAATTTAAATAGTAAACTCCCGGCGTGAGCCTTGGTAATCTATATTCGATATGCTTTTGCCTTGAGTATTCCTGTACCTTTTTTAATTCTCCTTCATTACTATATAGGTTAATCTGTCCGGTAAATTGCCCAGCAAAATTTAACTGTAACAAGCCTTCTGATTGAATCGGATTGGGTTCTATCTCTACCTTATTTTCTTTTATCTCTATGATACTTGTGGTCTCATCTATTCCCAAGGTATCACATGGACTACCATCGATAGGTCCCAGATTATAATTCACATAAAACGGAATAGATCCTTTATTGACCAGTGGTAATGGAATACCGTTCTGTTCAAATTCACATGCTGCCCCTTGCTTATCGGGATAATGTATCACATGCATATATTTTGTTAAATCATGTGATGCACTGATATATATCTTCCCGTCAGGTCCGATCCGTGAATTGCCAAAAAGTGAAAATCGAGGCACACCATCCTCATCGTCTATTGCCTGACTCCATCTCCCTACCGTATCGCCTTTAAGATACCAATTATCTTCTTGTACCGGAAATTGAATAATTTTCGTAAATGTTATTGCATATAAATACTCTCCGTTTGGTGAAAAAACAGGTGCATTTACAAATCCATCCGAATATAGTAACACTTCCCCTTCTCTACGTTGTATTTGACCTGTACACCGATCAAAATTATACACATGCATAAATGTGCTATCTCTATCAAACATATTTTCCGATGGATTATAACTCGATACTCCAGATGCCAGCATGGTCCCATCTTTACTCGGCATCAGACTCCACACATTATTAGCATAGCTTGATGACCGGGCAATAAGCTCTTCATGATGAAAATACATGCCCGTGGTATCGAGATAAAACACATAATATTTATATTCACTGGTTGCTGTCGGCGGAAAACGTGCATGACCTATTATTATCCACCAGTCCCTGCCATTTGCGTGCCGAATAGCCACCATTGAACCTGCTTCACCACTGTACCCATCCTCATCATCTCTGATGACGATATTCTTTTTAAGAACCTTTATTTCATTGCTGAGTCCTTCTGTGATTTCGCTTTTACTTACCACTTTTACTTCAGAATAAAACAATGAATCCGTAATTCCATAAGATCTTCCATTTTCATGAACGATACCCAGCTTACCTTTTCCAAGAGGTAAAATAACGACTGAATTCGGAATATTATTACCCCAATAATAACCCAGCTTTTCCTCAAGTGCATAGTAATTATTCCTATTTTCTGAAGGGCTAAGAGAGTCACCGCCTTCTACCAGTTGATAGTCACCGTCAAATAAATGAAATCCGTCTGTATAAAGCAGTAATTCCCCCGTCACGGGATCGCAATATGAACTGTTTGCTTCAAAAAGTAATCCATGATGTGGTACCGTGTCTATATTTACTATCCCATTTTTAGAAAAGGTAATTTGGTTAACATTATTTCCTGTATAGGTATTTCTTCCGACCAACCAAATATTATTTGACTTCTGAGCGATGCAATTGATAGAAAAATAAGTACTAAAAAGAAAAGCTATTATCACTTGAGTTTTCATTATAAAAAATGTTTAATGCTTGATGAATTTCGTTGTCCATACACCATTATCGCTATTTATGACGAGTATGTATATTCCCGGCGAGAGTTTTTCTTCAATATTAATATGTAATTGATTGCCTGAGGTAAATTCTTCCGAATACATTTTATTCCCTTCAATAGTGTAAATCCTCACTATACCCGAGCATAATTCATCTGTAGTAAGGTGAATTATTGACTTTTCAAGCGGATTAGGATATAATTTCCATTCCATGCGTTTAACACTTTTTTTACGAAAATTATATGGAGAGCAATCCGTTATTGTACTGACTGTCTCGTCTAATAAAACAGCCAATGCCTGTAATCCCAATACTCCGTTCTGATACCGTTCAAGACAGGCTGTTGCGTAATTGAGAATTTCTGCACTATCAATATCAGTTAAGCTTTCGGTAATATATTTTGATTCCAATCTAAAAAACTTCTTATATATTGATGATGCATTGTTTGTTGCTGACAGATTATTAATCAAGGGAATAACTGTATTATCTAGGGTTGTATTTCGACCTATTGCAAATTCTGAAATAAGTTGAAAAGCCAGCATATTATTTATCTCTATACTATCCTGCAATCCTCTCCTTTCAATTCGATAAACTGAATCGACCATTCCACCATTAAAATATATTGAATCTAGCCCTGCAATACTGCTGATAAGTTCTCGAGAAGTTGCTTTATACTCCATTAAGACATTGTGAACAGAATCGGGCATAACAACTGAAGTCGATATCATTTCCTTTATGTCAACATACTCTGCAATACCGTTTTGCTGACAATCCATATAAAAGCTATCATATACTGAGCCCTGGACAATAGGAATCTGGAATCGGTTAATCTTGGAATACAGATAATAATCTTGATACCATTGTTCAGCTACCGGAAAATCAGTAATGAGTACACTGTCAATCGCTATCAAACTATCCAATATAGAAAAAGTTGTATCTGTTAATCTGGGTAATGGCGAGCTTTCACATTTCAGATACTCTCCATATCCCTGATAAACAGCTATAATAACCGGATCACATGGATATGGGTCTCGTATTGTATTGTAGTCTCCACGATAGACTTTATATTCATCTATTTTTCTTCGATCTCGATTAAGATTAATAATTTTATATCCGCTACCATAACTTCCCTTCCAGAAATTACTTTTATACTCTTGATTTCCTGTTTGGCTATTGGGGTTATAGAATATTCCGACTTGGTGATTATTGAACTCCGTTAAGGCAATACTTGAATTAAGACATCCTCCTTTGATTTCTATTCCTCTCGGAGTTGTTGTGACTTCATTACAGATATATGAAGCTTCGGGACAACCTACCATCTTAATACCGGGATATGTATATGTTGTTGTAGAAATTCCATACACCTTATTGTTAAAGAGAATGTGCTCATAGCCTTCAACCGGGGCGAGCCCGGTGATCAATATTCCCGCCTTATAAGCTTCTGATGGGTCTTGAAAATATATTTCATTCAATCTTATTTGTGAGCGATTGCACCTTCTGACTGATAGCCCATAGTTTCCCTGATTCATATATGCTATTTCCCTCTACTAGTGCAGAATGTAAAACATAATTCAAGTCAATGCCTATTGAATTATCTCCCTCCGTCGAGTGCGTAACAATCTCATTATCCTTTACCTTTATTCCCCCTATTTGGATTCCAAATAATTCAATTCCCTTTTCCTTAACTCCTTCGATTTCGTTATTTATAATCTCTGTGTCCGATATTCTTGTACGCCCTGAAATGCCCAGGTTACATCCATTGATAGATAGTTTTGTAGCGGTTAAATTGATTAGTGCATAGTTAATTCCTCTATCGACATTCTCCATTGTAGCGAATGATGGGGGATCCATCCCTTGAGCATTAAAACCGACAATCTTTGCTTCCTTTCCCGTACCTGTAAAACCTATTTCCGGCATTAATCGGTGTTGATTTAATGCTATTGCATTGCCTTCATTTACTGTATTAAATACAGCATCTTGCGGTTCTCTATTTATGTTTTGAAAAATGTAATTCCGCAATGAAATATTACTGTTGTAGGCTATGATTCCATTGGAATGATTATTTATATAGGAAAATTCACATCCGGTATGTTCACTTATTAAGTCAACGCCATTGATTACTATTGCAGCTCTTGGTTGGGACAATGAAGCTACCATATCTCCTTCATAAACTGTGTATTTTAAACTTGAAGTAGAGTTAAACATATTACCTTTCAATCCTAGCACTACGTTATCTTGTGAGTTCTCGCTTAAGCCTACCTTTAAGCTGTATAAATTCCTATTGAAATAATTACCGCTTACGATCATCGAACAATCTGAACCAGTATTATATATTCCGTTTCGTGCGTCATTCATTTTGTTATTTAAAAAGGAAAGATTTGCGGCTTTTCTTACTTCTATACCATCCCACATAGATAGATCGCCACTACTTATTTGGCTATTCATTATATAAGCATCAACACCTTCCAAGACTACTATTTTAGCTTCTCCCCCTTTCATAACAAAGGTACAATTATTGATGATAGAATATTCATCTATATATAGCCTTACTCCTTCTACCACAATGCATTCATTACTCAAGAATGACCCAAAAGTGAAATAATTTGAAATGTAATCATCTTGGGTAATATATATAGCATCCGGATCATTTTCACAACTGAATGTTTCATTCCATTGTACACTAGCAATAACTCCCCATGGGTCGCATGATTGTGCCAATATTATATTCGGATAAACTAATAGAGCATAGTTTAATATTAGGAAAAATTTGTTTTTAAAGCCAATTTTTAAAAAAATTTAAAAATTGTGTTTTTCATGGCAACATAGTTAAGTTAAAGAATATGCTATATTACAACAATTACTTGATATTACCCAATTCTCGCCCTATAAATATGTTCAGTAATCAATTGAGAGTAGTTCTGGCTAGCCTGAACCACGTAGGAATTCCGTCGTAAAATTCACTCCAGCGGAATGAATCATGTTAGTGAACGGGTGGTATCGGAAATGGCTTATACCGACTTGCAGCGGCAGCTTGAATTCCACAACTTAATTCCCATGGAATTCGCTTTCAATTCGCAGTTAAATTCGCATGTCTCCGGGATTCCAACACAAATAGAATGGTGATGTACTTGCTGTAACCTACATTTCGGGGCCCTCAATGACCTAAGGGCGCGGAACACAGCTGGTGGCGTCAGAAGTAAAACTCTACTCCCCCCATAACATGAAATGGAATCAGTTCAAATGAACTTCCTGTCACTAGTTGATCTGATATAGCCTCAAATACCACAGACTTCCTATTCAATAAATTATACGCGTTTAAATAAAGGTTCACATCAGTATTATTCTTAAAATGCAACTGATATCGTATATTGCAATTCAAATCCGGGATAAATTCCAGGTATTTATACACATCATAATAAGCTCCTTTAAAATTTATTTCAAATCTAAGCTTGTTAATTTCTGCGCGCATTGATGCATTACATTCTATAGAGTTTGAAGCTACCCTACTTATCTCATTATCATTAATAGAGTATGAATAATTAAAATTTATGCTATGAATTAAAAATCCCCATGTTTTAAATTCCATTTCAGTAGAAACCTGAAATTTTTCTAAATGATTAAGGTATGTCGTTTTATTCATGCTATAAATATAGTTGTTAACCTGATACGAAGGGCTTATGCTCAAAGTGGTTTTCAATGAACTTACAAACTTTTTCAGACGTAAGCTAGTGGCAAAATTACTATTTGATGATTGATAAGGTTGAAGAATAATTAAATCATGGATAATATCATATGAATTGTTCAGGGTAGTTGAATAAGGCTTAAATCTGATAGACAAATAAGCTTCTAATTGATTCAATACATTCATATAATTTATTCCTGTAAACAGTATAACATCTCTTAAAGGGTTTTCAAATCCACCAAATCTCTTAAGCACATTATACTTACTATAGTATCCAAGATTCAGCATATGTGATGGACTAGGTAAATATGAGCTATAAGAAAGACGATTTACCATTTTCCACTGGTAATTAAAATAAACATCGTATGCTATTGAGGCTTGTGTAGGAAACCAATATTCAGGAGGATTAAAGTTGTTGAAACGGTGTACACTTTGACTTAATGACAAAGTCATCTCGTGTTCCGGTGCAATATCGAATTGACTTTCTATCAAAATACCGATATAAGACTCATGGAGTAATCCCATTCTTCCATAATTCAATGTGGCACTGTCCTTAATACCTTCTGCAGATAGACTGTACTTATACCGATTATCGGTGGCATATAGTGTAAAATCAAGGTTAGACTTTTCGTTGACTCTGATGAAGGTGGTGCTAAATCTTAATTTCGTAGCTTGAGTTCGATCAACTTGGTTCAATGACCGAACAAGTCTATTAAAATTATTTAATGGGAAATAAATAAAGTTTATATCACTTAACACTGAATAATGGCTTGAGGAATTCAAGCTACGGAGAGATGCCATGCTTTTAATAAGCCACCTACTACTCAATCGTAGCGTATGTTCACCGGCAATACTAAATTGCTTAAATGGAGAATTATTTAATTGTTCAGTACTAGAATCATTGATTGACGATCGCCTCATCGCAATTGAAGACTGAATTGGATTAAATGAAGCATTGGCATATAGAAAGACATTGTTTTTTAATGCATCATCATAAAACTGCAATTCCGTTGTAACACCTATAAATTTATGATGTACTTTTTGGAGTTCATTGAATTTTTGATCTAATAGCTTGTCATCGTATAGATATTCCTTAAATGAATGAAATTTATGCTTATACAAATATTGATAATTATTAATCCGTGTTTTAAGCTGGATATTATCTTTTATAGATGTTATATTGCTCAATTGTACATTATATTTCCTACTGTTATCTATTAAGGATGAACCGATTACAGGATTACTGAGAATCGGTTTCCTCCGTGGAAATATTTTCTCTTCATTAAACTTTTTGTAAGTTTTAAATTCCGGAACTCGAGTATTCAATACCGGGTTAGAAATTGTTGAATGATTGCCAATATCTCCGACAAGCATTGTCTTATAGTCCGGATGAAGTTGAAACACAGCTCCATTAAGCGTACTATAATGCTTAGTACCATACCCATACTTTAACTTACCAAAGCCTGAAAATGATACCCTTGCGCTTTCTTCAAGTTTGAGATTCATTACTTGAACATTAGAATGATAAAACTCCCCCATCACAGGATTATCACTATAATTATCAATAATTTCAATTGCTTCAAACAGTCTATTATCTAGTACTTCTATAGGCTTGGAATACTGCCGGCCAAAAAGGTCATCACCTCCGACTAAAACTCGTTGCACCGGCCGTCCACGAAACCATATTATACCATTCTCATGAATATTGATTCCCGGAATATTCTCAATTAATTCTTTCACTGATCTCTCTGTCGAATCTCTATAATATGCTGCTTTAAATGTTATTGTATCCCCCTTATGGTAAACTGGAACCTCACTTGGAGTTAATTCAACATCTGACAACACTATAGGAGAGCTTATGTAGAAGATTTTCAAAGTATCACTGATAATACTATCAAATTCATATCGTTGTACTTTTTGACCTATGCTATTGATATTAATTGCTATTGGTGAATCCTGCATTGGGATCTTAAAAAGTCCCTTTTTACTTGTCTTTTCCACAGCCAATACCTTATTATCAACTATACTCTCAATAATAATAAGTAATCCACCTAATGGCTTCCCCGAAACCGAATCAATTACTATTCCCACTTTATCATCCTCAACCCCATCAGAAAATTTAACATCTTGTGCAATAAGTAAATTTGAGTATATGAATACAGTAAGTACTGTCAGAAAAACCCTTATCTTGTGATTAATTTTACCCTTAATGATCAAAATAACTTGTTAAAAGATTACAATCTTCCTTATACCTTCCATAAATTACAATAGCAACGTTCAAAATACCGCTAATTATTACCAAAATCATCCGGTTTTCACATAACTAAGGTAAAATTCTGCTTTCATCACCTCATTAATTCAATAAAATAACAATCCCGGCCCCTCACGAGTATTTTAACACCATAATCAATAAAAAGGAATAGGTAGTACTCTGGGAGAGGCCTCAATGCTAGTGCTTGTAAACAGTTTCATAATATCTTCCCAGTAAATCATATTTCCCATCCTTTGCAATAGGATAAGTTCGTAGATTCATATTCAACCCCGAGGTCGAATACATTTTGTCATAAATCCTAAATGCAGCATCTACATATTCTTCCCAGCTGACCTTTGCTCCATCTTTGGGTGGTTTTATAGTATAATTATCCTTTACTTTCCCAAATTCTATAAGTGATATATCAATCACACCATCCTTGGATTTTAAATGAATTATTAACCCGGGAAGTCCATGAAACCTAATAGGGCCGAATGGAAATGGAATCTCCGGTGAATACCATGCTACATAATCTCTTCCTCCAAAACGGCTTGTCGCCTTATAGCAGTTAAATCCATTTATAGTTCTTTTCGCTGTTTTCAACTCCCACTTCAATGGAAGTATTGTATCTGTTACCACAAATTGATTACGAAATTTTGTCAGTTTTAATATCTGCTTTTGTTTATTCAGATTGGTTAATATTGGATAACCTTCTTTGTCAGGGCTAGCAACTATGATAACCCCGGGTGTTCTCATTTTACTTTTATCTTTATCATCTATAAAGACGCTTAAGGACAATGAATCATTAAAATATAATTCAGAAATACCTTGATATCTTCTTGCTACCTCGTGTGATTGTTTAAAATTATATGTAGCCTTATATAATGCTTCTTGGGCATTACCGCTAGTATTTATCATGCAACTTATTATAAACACAATAAATAATTTGACACAATACTTCATCATTCTTTCACATTTTAAAAAAATACAAATGATACCATAGGCAGAAAGCCGGCATCATTTGTATTTATTGATTAATTACACTTGTTTTCTGTCGCAATAGGCTTCATATCCTTTTTCACAAAGACAATCATAAGTCTGAGCCGTTGCTTCTTTACAAGTTTCTGCTTCATGCTCACAGAAAGGCTCACCACCTTCAGTTTGTGCATAAACGTAACAATTCTTTTCGTCCACTTGCTTCTGATTATTATCAATATTGCTTGCAACTCCATAGTTTAAGCAAAGTGACAAAGTAATTAAAATAGAATACATCATAATTATTAATTTTAGTTAACAATGGCTCGAATATAAAGGTAGGTAGAGAGAGAGAGAGTGTGTGTGTGTGTGTGTTTAACATTATGTTAACAACATTATTTTAAAGTTCACGTCCGGCATACATGAAAATGCTTTTTGCTGGCTATACTTTATATATTGAAGAAAGTGCGTAAATAGTTCCGGATTAAGCAAATGTTAAGCCGGCAATGAAGATTTGCCTCAATATAAAGAGCAGAAAAGATTAATTATAAAATAAGATGAAGCAAGGCATTTCACACAAGAAGCTGACAACTTTTCTTAAGATTTTGACCTTGATTTTTCTAGATTAGACGGATTTTATCATCATTCGTTAAACACAAACTGGGTCGCTATTTAAAATCGCATCACATCAATTTCTTTAGGCAATTTCTCACCGTAGAAGATAAAATTATACAATTTTGATGCACAATACGGTCCGAGAGACATGCCTTTGGTGCCCAATCCATTTAATATATACGTATCCTTCAGCTGTGGGTGTTTTCCTATAACCGGTCTCCTGTCCTTGATTGTCGGACGTACGGCGGCCAGATGATTCATAATTTTAGGATCGTAGGCTGAGTTTTCTTTTAATTTGGACAGGATATCATTTAATCCTTCTTCTGTAGCGCGTTTATCATCGTCAAAGTCCCAGATGTAGTTGGATCCTATCCACATATTTCCATCGGCAAGTGGAATAAAGGAAACACCATATTTTAAGACCTTATTGCCTTGAAAATTTCCGGAATTATCGATAATAACCTCCCCTTTTGCAGGATTAAAGGGAATAAAATCCCATAATTTATCCTTCCTGGCATCTGCCCCCGTGCAATAGATAATTTTATCATAGGTTCTTCCCTTCAATTGAATCAATTCATGTTTATGTATATCCAGTGAATCGACTTCCATTTCAATAAGTGAATGCTTTTCCCACAGGTACTGCCTCCATAATTCCAAGAGCTTCTGTATATCAACTTGATAGCAACCACATATTTTTGCTATAGTTTCATCAGCTAGTAATTTCTCATACGGCTTTTTATCTTGCTCACAAGACATATAAGGACTATAAGCTTCATCCAGTAATCTGGAATCCCACGCATTCTTTGCTTCAGCTGATTGTAGAACACGGAGTATCTCAACTTCCCTGATAAATTCTGATTGAAGCAACTCACCCATTTCACGATAAAAGGGAACAAAATAGGATTTTAACTCTTCATATTTCCATGATTTCACATACCGCCGTCCGGTAATAGGATTAATTAAACCGGATGAAATATAAGAAGCAGAGCTTTTATAGGCATTATCTACGACATCAACCGATTTATGATGCTTTAAGCAAATGTAGGAAAAGAGTGTTCCGGCCAGGCCTTGCCCCACGATAAGTACATCCTTGTGATTACTCGGATTCATGAATTTCTTTCTGCTCAGATTTCTTCAATTTTTGAAACACTAATATATATGAATGATCTATCCATTCTTGTATTTGCTGCTGCTTCAAGTGACTATTAATAATTATCGTGTTCCAATGCTTTTTATTCATGTGATAACCGGGTTTTACATTCATCGGGAAACGCTCTCGGAGATCAAGCGCCTTAATCGGGTCACATTTCACATTTATCGTCAACGGATCATTGTCAAGTTCCATGAGTAAAAACATTCTACTCCCTACTTTAAACACGAGATTATCTATGCCGAATGGCATATCTTCATAAACTCCAGGTAGATTTAAACAATAATTACGTATGTCGTCAATATTCATCTTTCACGGCTTAATACGTGTCCAATATACAACGCATCAGGGAATATCTCTCCAAGATTCTGTATTATATCAATTGGAGTGGATAAAAAAGTTTGAATTACTAGAAATTGGTAGTTTCCATAATAGATAAGAGCCCCACAGCGGTAGAAATAAGAATAGCTCATCTCCGATGAGCTATTCTATATATGTGACCCCGGAAGGACTCGAACCCTCAACCCTCAGAGCCGAAATCTGATGTTCTATCCAATTGAACTACGGAGCCATTTTAATTTGCGGAAGCAAAAGTAATCACTTTCTTTAAGATATGGAAGACTTCCTCATATTTTCCTTCAGGGGATTTATAATAAACAAGAATACGTCCCTTTCTCAGAGGAAGAAGCAAAGTCACACTAGATTTATATATATTCATCTCGTATATATAACTATCTAACGATAAGCCGGTACTTAATATGAGCTATAAACTTTACCTAAACTAATAGAATCCCTATTGAAAATCAATTCAATAAAGTTTACAAGGATAAAATATAAATATAATACTGGCTAGGTGGATGGCTGTCCCTTATTCTCACGTTCAGAAGTATCGAGCTTCATCTGCGTAAGCTGAATCTGAATTGCAATTGAAGACAACTTCTGGAAAGGCAAGAAGGAATTCCCTAGCAATGCATTATTCCAGCCGGTAATCTGTTGTTTTTTCACATACATCTGATAGAATTCCATATCGTTGGTCCGGAGATTCTCAGGATTGATTGCCGGGAGTGGTTGTACGACATCAACATCTTCCCTTGTTCTCACTTGCTCGGTTACATTTTCTAGATAAGCAGAAAGACCTTCCAGGTGTTCCAATAACTTCTTACCTGTCGCTGTTGATATTGCGGTATCAATTGCTAGATCTTTGGTCCATTTCTCAAAGGCATTAATAGAGTCACCTCCACCGTTACCCATTGATTCCGGTGGAACTTGAAGATTCTCTTTGGAGCAAGCAAAGAGAGTAAAACAAAGTAATAAACTGATGCCAAATAATTTCATAAATCTATTATATTAAAACTATGCATAATATAACAAAAACAATACCAATCTCACGATTCTATCCACACAATCCAAATATATAACGAATAATAGAAATTCATGGTATATTCATCGATTAATTTCCTCCATATACCCAAAAAACTGAACTCAGTGAGTCTTGGATGTATTAAAACCGATGAAAATCCTTACATTTGAGGAGAATAAAATTTACTTATCTATGAAAAAGTTTTTAGTACCTGCAATTATTATCGTCATCGTCGGGCTCCTAGCTTGGTGGTTATTTGGTGGATCGTACAATACGATGATAAGCAAGCAAGAGAAAATCAATGAAGCCTGGTCCAATGTAGAGACTCAATATCAACGGAGAACTGATTTATACAATAGTGTGGTTGAGACGATAAAAGGTTCTGCAGAATTTGAGCGAGGCACACTTACAGATGTTATTAAGGCGAGAAAGCAAGTATCTGATATTAAACTTGACGCCGATGACCTTACACCGGAAAATCTGGCACGCTTTCAGAAAGCACAGAGTCAATTGAGCTCTGCATTCAGCAGATTACTAGTTACTGTTGAGCGTTATCCCGAATTAAAAACGACGGGAGCTTTCAGAGAATTCCAAGTACAGATAGAGGGCACAGAAAACAGGATCAATAAAGCGCGTAATGACTTTAATGCAATAGCCAGAGAATACAATACCTACATCAAGAAATTCCCGAGGAATATCGTTGCAGGGCTTTTTGGATTTAATGAAAGACCTTATTTTGAGGCCGCCGAAGGCACTGAAAAAGCTCCGGAAATTAATTTCTGATGAAACTCCTAGAACATTACTTTTCAGAAGAGGATAAAGCGCGTATATCGGATGTCATCTGGGAAGCGGAAAACAAGACCAGCGGTGAAATACGCGTATATTTTGAACGCCACACCAAGAAACTCGCACCTGAAGAAAGGGCATTGCAGATTTTCCATAAATTAAAGATGGATCATACCGAGTTACAGAATGGCGTGCTCTTCTATATCGCATTTGATGACAAGAAATATGCTGTTATCGGAGACAAGGGGATTCATGAAAAAGTTAAAGATGAATTCTGGCTACGCATATCAGAAGCGATGAAAGCGCATTTTAAAAAGGAAGAATTTATTGAAGGACTAAGTGCCGGAATACGGGAGGTCGGTGAACGATTGAAAACCTACTTCCCTATTCAAGCAGATGATATCAATGAGTTGCCGGATGAAATAGTATTCGGTGAAAATCAAGATAATGAAGAAGAGTAAAAGGCTATTTTATATTTCCCTTATTTTTTTCATGATAGGTTGCTTCAGCCTTTCATCTGCACAAAATATTCCCCTCCCGGATCGACCTACGCCGCCGCGATTGGTCAATGACTTTGCTGATTTATTAACTCCTGCACAAGAACAAGCACTTGAGACGAAGCTCGTTAATTACGAGGACACGACTTCAACACAGATTGCCATTGTGCTTATGGAAGATCTCGGAAATTGGCCTATCGATATGTTCAGCTTTCAACTCGGAGATAAATGGGGAGTAGGACAAGAAAAAGCTGATAATGGGATTATTATCACAGTTGCGGAGAAACAGCGGAAAACTTTTATTGCTACCGGACGCGGTTCACAAGGCGCGGTTACTGACATACACGCACACAGGATAACACAGAACATTATGTTGCCTGCCTTCAGAAAAGGAAACTTTTACGCAGGCTTAGATGGAGCAACCGATGCACTTATACGACTTATGGCCGGCGAATATGTAGCTGCGCTGGACGATAATAATCAACCATCTCAAGGAATACCGATAAACTACATTATATTCGGTATTGTGGCACTGTTTATCTTCATCTCCATATTTGGCAATAATTCCCGTGGTGACGGAGGTTCAATCAGTGGCGGCGGCTGGAGAGGCCCGATTATTTTCCCGGGAGGTGGCTTCGGTGGAGGTTCATTCGGAGGTGGCTTCGGTGGAGGAGGCGGCTTCGGCGGAGGCGGCTTCGGTGGATTTGGCGGCGGTTCATTTGGTGGTGGTGGCGCCGGAGGCGGTTGGTAAATATGACTAGTGCAACGCGGAAGCTTTTAAAATCCTGAAACCTTTATACTCAAGTAGTATCGACACTTTTCCTAAGCTCTCAGAAAATAGCACATGCTAGCGCAAGTAAAATATTTGCGTAAGCAGATACCCCATAATTTATATTCACCTTGTAATTATCAGCCTTTTACTTCCCTTGAAAATCGTATTCAATCATCGGGAGATCGACGACTTTGGACTCTTTGTAAGAAATACTTACATAATTTAAAAACCCACCGGTAGAGCGAGCAACGTGCCGCGCAAATGATTTTAGGCTCGTATAATAAAGGTCGGCAAAATCCATATCCATTTTGGGTAAAATTTCTGTCAAGCCCGACAAGCGCTCCGCTATAATTTCATTCGCTTGCTCCGGATCACGCGGCAATTCATTAATAAGTTCTTTTAAACGCTTATTAAAATTCTCCCCTACTTTTTTATAAAATGCGCTCATATCATCATGATAAGTATAGGAACGCACCTTGGCTATCCGCTCGGATTCATGTACCTCTTTATCGAGCAATAAGCCTTCACTGCCACCGATCAATAAGGTTATATATGGAATGCTGTCAAAGACCAATGCTTTCTCTTTATCAGTTAATTTTTCCAGAGCTTTAGCTAGCATATTTTTTTGGATTTTTATGAGCTAATTGAATTTGCCGCAAAGATAATAGTTCCTAGGATTATTCTTGCACCTTCAGGCAAAATAATTACCTTTATTCCTCGATTTTATTTTAACTTAATGTAAGCTTACGCAAATATCGGAGCTTGCACAACTAACTCGAATTTACAGAAAAATAAACCACATTACAAAGAGATATTTTGTGCATATTGTATTTCTTCTGTATAATGATTAGGTATAACCAAGAAAAAGACATCCGTGGCAAAAACAGGCAAAAAGACAAGTTCTTCTGAGAAAAAGGGAAAAATAACCCCTTTGATGCAGCAATACTTCAAATTAAAAGCACAATATCCCGATGCAGTGCTTTTATATCGGGTCGGCGATTTCTATGAGACATTCGCAGAGGATGCACAGAGAATTGCTGATATTCTAGGAATTGTGCTTACCAGCCGTAATAACGGAGGGAATGATATTGCTCTTGCCGGCTTCCCCTATCACTCACTGAATGTGTATCTGCCCAGACTCGTCAAGGCAGGCCTCCGAGTAGCAATATGTGAACAACTTGAGAAGCCACAGAAAGGCAAAAAGGTCGTTAAACGCGGTGTTACAGATATTGTAACTCCCGGATTGACAACTGATGATGAACTACTCGACAATAAAAGCAATAATTACCTTGCCTCTATCCACTATGCAGGGAAAGATAGGTATGGAGCTGCTTTTCTCGATATCTCAACCGGTGAGTTCTATGTCAGTGAAGGGAATGCAATTGATATCGATAAATTACTTCAATCCTTTACACCCAATGAAATAATTCTTTCACGGAAGAAGGAAAAGGATTTCTTTCAGAGATTTGGGAATACTTTTTACACGTATGGCATCGATGAATGGGTTTATACGCTGGATTACGGACAAGAGAAATTAAAAGAACATTTTAAGGTCAGCTCTTTGAAGGGATTTGGGATTGAAAACATGCAGGAAGCCCAAGTAGCAGCAGGATCAATTCTTCACTACCTTACATCGACTGAAAATAGACACGTCGATCATATCAATAAAATCCAAAGGCTGGAAAAGGACGGATACGTATGGCTTGATAAGTTTACGATAAGGAATCTGGAGCTACTTCATTCTCCTTTTAATACCGGCAAGCCCTTGCTCGACGTCCTCGACTTTACACTAACACCGATGGGTGGAAGGCTCTTAAAAAAATGGATCATCCTGCCATTGACTGATATTGAAAAAATCAATCAAAGGCATAATATTACAGATTATTTTGTCAAGCATGAAGACCTGCGACAAAATCTCCGGGACTTCCTCGCGCGATTCGGAGACCTGGAGCGTTTAATCTCCCGCGTCCCCATGGGAAAGATTCATCCCAAAGCAATGCGACAACTCTGCTATTCACTTTCCCTTATCCCTCAAGTAAAAGACTTACTAGAGCAAACAGAAAATAAAGATTTTCTCGCCATTACCGCCATGTTCAAGGATTGTAATCCTATTCAAGAAAAAATCGACAGGACCATTGTGGATGAGCCACCTGCAAATTTTAACAAAGGTAAGGTTATTGCCGATGGTGCAGTCCCCGAAATTGACGATTTAAGATACACGATTTCTCACAGTAAGGATATTCTAGCAGAGTTACAAGCTAAGGAATCAGAAGCAACCGGCATCGACAATCTCAAGGTCGGATTTAACAAGGTATTTGGCTATTATCTGGAAGTAACTAATAAATATAAGAACAAAGGGCTCGTTCCCGAGCATTGGGTCAGGAAGCAGACTTTAAAAAATTCAGAGCGATACATCACTGATGATTTAAAGAAAATTGAAGAAAAAATCCTGCATGCTGAGGAAAAATCCAAGGAACTCGAAGAGGAGGTTTACGAGGATCTCGTCAATGCAGTAAATAAATATGTAAAAGACATCCAGGAAAATGCCTCCTATCTCGCCCAATTCGACTGCCTTGCAGCATTTGCGGAAGCTGCAGTTATCAATAAATATACCCGTCCTACGATCGATCAAAGCAAGGAAATTGATATTATTGATGGACGGCATCCGGTTATTGAACAATTTTTGGAACTCGGTGAAGATTATGTACCCAATGATATTTTCCTCAGTAATGATGAACAACAGATCCTCATGATTACGGGACCGAATATGAGTGGAAAGTCCGCTCTTTTACGCCAGACAGCACTGATTTCCCTCATGGCACAGATGGGCAGCTTCGTCCCTGCTTCACAAGCTCGACTCGGTATAGTAGATAAAATTTTCTCCCGTGTGGGCGCATCCGACAATATCTCCAGTGGAGAATCTACCTTTATGGTGGAAATGAATGAGACGGCAAGTATTCTCAACAATATCTCTGAAAGGAGTCTTATTCTACTCGATGAAATCGGTCGTGGAACTAGCACATACGACGGTATTTCTATAGCTTGGTCGATTGCCGAATTTCTCCATGAATCACCCTATAAACCTAAAACCCTATTTGCAACACATTATCACGAGTTAAATGAGCTCGAAAAGACCTATGACAGAATTAAAAACTACCATGTTGCAACCCATGAAACAGGCCAGAAGGTAGTTTTTCTCCGCAAATTAAAAAAGGGCGGGTCGCAACATAGTTTTGGTATCCATGTGGCCAAGATGGCAGGCATGCCAAATTCTTTATTGAAGAGAGCGGACCAAATATTAAAACAACTTGAACAAAAACTCGATAAGGGCGAAAAAGTAAAAGATCTGGAAATTCCCGTCCAAGAATTCCAGTTGCAACTCTTTCAACCCAGCAATGAAAAAGCGGACAAGATTAAATCTTTTCTCGAGGATATCGACATCAATAGCCTCACTCCTATTGAATGCATGATGAAATTAAAGGAATTAAAAGATATCAGTGAGGAAGGATAAATTTTTACTGATGATGCTTCTTTCCCCTTTGCTTACTTCCAAGTAAAAGAGCCGACAAGCTACATCGTAAGGGCTTTCAAGTAGAAAGGCTCTCAGTCTCCTGAAAGCCTTCTCTTTGTAGCGGGGGCAGGACTTGAACCTGCGACCTTCGGGTTATGAGCCCGACGAGCTACCAACTGCTCCACCCCGCGATATATTTTTCGTTTTCCCTAGCGGACTGCAAATATATAACTTCTCTATTTCATAACAAAGAAATCCATAATTTCTTTACTAAATACTTCAGAGCAACTCTACCTATCATAAACGATCTCCCCTACACCTCAATATTATTGTTCCTTCTGAGCATTTAGCCCCCAATCGTAATCTTTAAAAATAATTTTGGTAGTCGAGTCGATGCCTAGTGGTTTATATAAATCACCACTATCCCCTTGCGAAGAAATAAAATCACCGGCATACCACTTAAAAATCTTTGAGACGTAAGCCGTGTCACCATTCACAAGTTCATTCCACTTAGAACCTTTGATGAATTTAGCTCCTGCCTGATCGAGCTGAACATCAAGTTTATCCGCCGTATAAGCTTGATTGCTTAAAGGTGGGCATGAATTGGACGCACAGACAATGGCAAAATGAATCCGCGGTTCATTAAATTTCTCTCGCAAAATCTTATTTTCGATATCATCGAGGCAATAAGTCTTATCACCGATATGAATAAACTTAATATCCCATGGTGTCTTCACGGCAGGATTATCACTTTTTATCTCCTTAATACTTTCTACAGGATAATGATTTAAAATGAGCTCAATTGTAAAGGCATTGTATGCGTTAATCCAATATGCAAGTCTTTCCTCTCGCGACCACTCAAGTGTCGGTGGATTCTTTGAAAGCACAGTAAGATACTTTTCCAACTCATCTTGAGCTTCCGCAAATCCCCTATAATTCACAAGCCCTTCATCGTTTACATATTCCTGAAGCAAATCGGTAAATAAAGTATGGTTTATCGGGTGCTCAGGAATCGAATCATGCACTAGATTCTCTTGCGTATACAGATCTTTCTCACTTTCAGCAGAGCCCGGATTTACACAAGCTAAAACTACAAATATGTATATACTCACAAGCACGCCCCCTATTCTTTTTACATTATCATTCATCTCAAAAAATAGAATTAAAGATCTCCTATAACATCTAGTCTATCGTATGGAAAAATCAATCTACACTTCCCACATCATGTATCGTCCAGCAATCCCTCTTCTCAACACACAAGCCACAGGAATTTAATAAAAATCAATAAAAAGAATGCTTTGCAGCATCAAGCGTATTCAACAGGAGCGAGGTAACTGTCAAAGGTCCTACACCACCGGGAACAGGTGTTATTGCACTACAATGTTCCTTTAAACCATCAAAGTCCGCATCACCGACAATCCTGTAACCTTTTGCACGACTGGAATCATTTATCCGATTTATTCCCACATCAATAACGACCGCCCCTTCTTTCACCATCTCTTTTTTCAGATAATGGGCTTTCCCTATGGCAACAATAATAATGTCACCTTGTTTGATTATCGCCCCGGGATTTTCAGTCCTACTATGAACAACCGTAACAGTACAATTGCCAGGTTCTCGACGAGAGGAAAGCAGAATACTGATCGGCCTTCCTACGATTGCAGAGCGACCTATAACGACACAATGTTTACCTTCTGTATCAATCTCGTAATTATCCAATAATTGAAGAATACCATAAGGCGTCGCTGGCAAATAAGACGGAAGATTAAGCATCATTCTTCCGAGATTGGCAGGATGAAAGCCATCGACGTCTTTATCAGGCGCAATAGCAAGATTAATTTTATCTTTATCTATATGCTCGGGAAGTGGTAATTGAACCATAAAACCATCGACAAGATCATCCTTATTCAGTTTATCAATAAGTTCCAGTAATTCCTCTTCACGTACACTCTCATCAAGATGAATCAAACTTGATTCCATGCCTACCTTTTTACAACTTTTGACTTTGCTTTTAACATAGGAAGCCGATGCAGGATTATTGCCCACAAGTACTACAACAAGGTGCGGAGATCGACCGTGTACACTCTCCAAGTCTTGGACTTCTACAGCAATCCTTTTCTTTAATTTCTTTGACAACTTTTTACCATCCAGTAACTTCATTCATTCAGTTTTACATTGTTGAAGAGGTGAATTCATTTAACACAAGTAATTTCATGAGACTCCATTTATTTGCTTACGCAAATATTCTTATCCGTCAACCCTTATCCATATTCCTCTCCGCAAAGATATCCATTGCAGAGCAATTCACAGCTTTTCACCATCGACTTTTCTTTAAAACAAAAGGATATTCTTCTATTCTCAAGCCATAACTACATCATTTCAATCAATTCAAAAGGTCTTAATTTTACTTTTCATATATTATACTAAGCAATATAAGAATACAGAAAAGAAGATAAGTAATAAGCACTGTAGTATATCGATCTAATCGTGAGTCAAAATCAAAATAATTACTATTTTCTTCAACAATTCTTTTTATTCTACATTTTATTTTATATTCGAACCTTGTTACTTAATTTGCTTTACTGACGACAATGCAAGAAAGATAATCTATAGCCATTTAATCAGCGACAACGCTGGTATAATGCAATTCACAGGACAGATAATCCCTAAATATTGCTCGTTTAAGTGAAGTGATAGAGTAAATGGAATTAATTGCAATAATCTTATATTGTTGTTGTTTTAATGAATTAACATAGTAATAACATTATAATGACAGAAATAAAATTATTGCGGTGTATTTATTAATTATCAAGCATCATTTTAAACATTTATGTTATGGACAATTCAAGTTTAACACAGTTGGAGATCCAAAATCTCATCAATCTGTACAATTCTGAATTGAGAAAGCTGCATTTTCAATACAGCAAAACTCAGAATACTATTAAGGAGCTACAAGACTCTCTTGAAGGAGTTGAAATAGGTCAACAAGTCCCAGGAGATATAAGTACTGTAGAAGAACCGGAAACACCGGTAAAACGCGGTCCGGGAAGACCACCGAAGAAGCGTGGACCGGGAAGACCGCCTAAGGCCAAACGTGGACCGGGAAGACCGCCTAAGGCCAAGCGTGGTCCGGGAAGACCACCGAAGGCCAAGCGTGGTCCGGGAAGACCACCGAAGAAACGTGGACCGGGAAGACCACCGAAGAAACGTGGACCGGGAAGACCACCAAAGGCTAAAAGTGCTTCAACCGGCACTAAAAGCTCTTCTACAGGTAGAAAGAAACGCGTAGTGAAAGGTGGTGGTTATAAGCTGAGTGATTGGGATAAGTTCCTTATTCATACAATTCAACAAAGTAGTAGCCCCATGATTAATAAAGAGATTCTCGCTGTTGCAAAGGAAAAGTATAAGAATGAGTCAGAATCCAATTTAAGTGGAAAAATCTCTCGTTCTATCCATAAACTTGCCAATAAGCGGAAAGTTCTTAAAAAGCATAAGTACGAGGGTCGCGGCTATGCTTATACAGTTAATCCTAATGCTAAGTGGCATTAATACACTTTGTTTCTCAGTTTACATGGGGCTTCTGAGTGGATATTTTCTCGTGAATAGTTTTTATCTATAATTTCCCTGATATATCACTTTATGCCAGCCTTTTAAGCTAGAACAAGCATAGTATTATATTACTGAAGAAAGAAGGTAGAATAACTTATTAATCCAGGTTATAAATCCGGGCTATTGTCGTTTATATCAGTGCCACGGAAAGCCTGACTACTTAATCGGATAAGTTATTCTCCTTTTATCTCTCTTTTCCTTTCACATCTGTGCATATCCCTTATTTCCCAAATTATGTAATGCGCCAGGGTCGCACACGATAGAAATGTGCCTGAATGTAGTCTTTGATTCGACGAGACCTTTGGCCCTTAAACAACCATTAATGAGGAAATCAAGATCTCCCATCCTAGACTATCAGAAGCTTTTATACTTACTAGCCGCTCACAGAAACTCGTCTTTATTCCGCCCAGGACAGATCCAGCGACAACTTGACATTCTTATGCCTCATCAGTACTACTCTCATTTATGATAAAAACCAAATTCGAGCAAGCACATACCCGACAGAATGCGACCTGCGGCCATACCGGGGACATATATTCACATTTAAAGACCTTTCTGTCTTTAATTTTGCATTTGCCGAAAGGCAGAATAGAGAGATTAAATCATCAAGCTATGCATAAGGAATTAAGTTCAGCATTCTAGATCAAACAACTTTTATCAAGGTCAGAGGACGCAATAAATCAGATGTTTAGAAGAAAAACTTAGCACCGATGCTAGGCAAAATCGGAAGCTGGTTTATGCGTTCATACTCGATACGATTAAAGTAAAATATATTTTTGCGGTCATAAACATTGGTGACACTTGCTGTAAGTTCGAGACCAGTATTTTCACTGAGCTCAATGCGCTTTTTAATTGAAATGTCAAGTCGGTGATAACTAGGTAATCGACCGCCGAATCTCTTGGTGTCATAGATAATGCCGATTTCTTTCGGATTATTGGTCTTATAATCGGGAAAATCCCCATCGAGGAATGAATAAAAAGTATAAAAACCTTTAGTCTTGGTAAAAGGGAACCCGGTCCCGAAGTTCCATCTGGCGCTGACTGTCCATGAATCATCTTTCCCAAAGGAAAAATTACCTAAGACATTTAAATTGTGCCGTCTATCAAATACCGTAGGATAGACTTGCTCGCCATCTTTTCTATTGACAAATCCATAGGAATAAGCAAGCCACAAGTACCACGGTCCTGAGCTATACTTGGCTGAGAATTCTGCTCCATAAGCCTCCCCTACGACACTGATATAGTCCGGATCATTTAAATCGCGCTTATTGTTGTTGATATTTATCAAGTTTAGAAAATCTTTATAATAGGCTTCAAGATTCAATTGTAATCTATGTGATGGATCATACTCAACACCGGCGACATAATGTATAGCTCGTTGCAATTGCGTATTCAATTTCTGACCGGTAACCGGGCTGTACAAGGCTGCCTCAGGGCCGGAGAGGAAACCATAAAAGAGATTCACAATTTCATTTTCATTGACCGTAGAAATAAGGTTCTGCGTATAGTATCCAGTTGCCGCTTTCAATCTAAATTTATCGGTTATATTATACTTCAGGCCTAGTCGCGGCTCAAAGCTAGGTTCACCAAATGTCGCATAATACTGGAATCGCACTGATGGATCGAGAATCAGGTCTCCGAGGATGAATTTATACTTGGCATAAGCACTTAATTCTATCGTGTTCTGGTCATCGTCATAATGATGGTTGAGATTATTGACAAAGTCAAATTCCGTATTAAATCCCTCCATTCTGATACCGTATTCTAGCTTGTTATCTCCATAGACATTGGTAAGATCGAGGTGCAATGCATAATTCAATATCTTATTATTCCTTGGTTTCCCATCAAACTTATCAAGGTTAATCGCATATTCTGATATTGACACGCCACCATTGACAATCACATTACTACTCGGTGGTATTACCTTAAAATTGGTCCCTGCTCCCCATGAATTCCATTTTAAGCTAGCAAGATCGACGTAATTTACCATATCGGAGAAGTTGAAACCAAATAACTCCCAATTGGTCCCAAGGCTAGATAGCAATGAAACCTTTCCATAAATATCTGTATAATCAAATGGCAATCCATTTTCTTTATCTCTTGCTGCATAATCATATAATGACCGCGAGGTGTATGGTAGAAGTGACTTCTTTGCTGTAATGAGGTATGAAAGGCTTGTCTTGTTATCTTCACTCAATGGAATTATAGGCCCCTCCAGCAATGCCTTGGCCTGAAATGGTGATGCAGATACGAGTCCTGAAAATCGTTTCCTATTTCCACTGCGCATAGAAATATCCACGACTGCTGAAATACGTCCGCCATACCTAGCATCAAATCCTCCTGTCAAGACTTCCACATTATTAATTGCTGCCGTTTCAAATACCGAATAAAAACCAATGCTATGAAAGGCATTGTATATCGTCATTCCATCTAGTAGTATTTTATTCTGTACAGGGGCTCCACCACGGATGTACAAACGCCCGCCTTGATCTCCGGTAAAAATAATCCCGGGAATAACGGAGAGATATTGTGCGATATCCGGTGCGCCTCCTGTTGAAGGAAGAAGTTTAATCTGCTTCTGGCTTAAAGTAACACTGGAAATACGCACTTCTTCTTTCCTTTGCTTTTCTTGCGCAGAAATATTTACCCTGGAAAGACTGATATTCCCTTTGGGAAGGATAAATGATAGATTCTTAATCTCTCGTTCACCGAGCTCAACATGAATTGTATCAGGTTTATAACCAATAAAAGAGGCGACCACATCATAGCTGCCTGCCTCGACATTGGTCATATTAAAAAATCCTTCTTCATCGGCTGATACACTATAGTCTGTTCCTATGATAAAAACATCAGCGTACATAATCGGGTTTCCACTCTCTTCATCGAGAACAGTACCACGGATAATAGAGCCTTGCCCCATTGCCAAAGAAGTATATAATAATGCTGTTAAAATGTAAATATATCGCATTCGCCTTGTTTTAATGTTGAGTCCTTCTTCCGATCTCAAGTATAATTATCCATTTGTGGACCTTTATTTTACTTGCTTTTCCTTTCATCCGTCCTATTCTAGTGCACATTAAACTTATATAAAGAGTAATATGCTCAAGCATAAAGGCCAAAATGACTCTTTCTAGTAATTTTAGCCTGGCAAACTTACTGAATCAATCAGAAAAATCCGACTTCTTCACTTCATTCATAGAAAATTAACATTTGAATGGACCGGTCGCCTATAACCTTGTTATACTCGTCTATCTCAATTTAAAACGGAGCTGACCTTTCCGCTGTTGAAGAACGGCTTTTATAGCCTATGATTCACTCGTTTATTAATCAAAATCCTGTGTAGTGTATTTCATAGAAAAGGACTATCCCATCACTTTAAGATGAAATTGCCCTCTTCTATACAACCCTTGTGTCTTACTCGCTTTTATACCCAAAGTATGTGGTCTTACTGAGACGCATTGCATATTTTCAATATAGAAATCTGCGATATATTTCAATCAATTCTATGAATCTCTCCATCGGTAATCGTCACTACTTGTGCGCCTTTATAACCACGACTGATTACCTTCTGCTGTATTGCTCTTGCGGTATCGACATCAGAATAATCTCCTAGGAGAAAGATAGTGAAGTTTCCATGTTTCATCCTCTGAATATTTCCAAGTTCATCAACCTTCTCCGGGCTAAACCATTTGGGTTGTGAATAGGTGGCAATTCTGACTTTATATTTTCCGACCGGAGTTGATTCCGCAGCAAAATCGTCATCCTGGCGCTCAGTAGATGCAGATTGTTGCGTTTCAGCCGCTTGTTCTGCCACTGTAGGCCTTAAATCAGCAGAACTTGAGCTATATATTACTTGCTCTTCAACGATAAATGCATCTCCATATCCACGGCTCCGGATGACATTCAGTGTTTTCTTTGCACGTTCATAGCTATCATAACTTCCCACTCGTATTTTGATTACTTCGGGGAAATACACCTTATATACTGCATCTACGTCGCTTAATTGCTCGCCATAGTATTGAAGTTGCTCAGTATTGTTCAATCCTACGATAGCAACTTGAACAGTATAGATAGTTTCAATATCGCCGGCTGGATTCTGCTTTATTGCAGCTAATTCGCCTTTTTCTAGCCGGTCAGTTAGTTGCACCATAACAGGAACGCTGGCTCTCCGGGCATCAGCTTCTCCACTTGTGTGCGTCTTGCCTTGGCTCACATTTGCGAAAGCTGATTGAAATTCATTGCTCATATCAATATGCTTTTCCGTATAAGATGTATTCACTATCTCCGCTGCCTTATCCATCGTAGGCAGAGAATTAAAACTGTACACATCCACATTTCCTTCTTCATTCATCGCAGTAAGGTAATATTGATTGCCGATATGCGTCAATGCATATTCATCGCGTTGCGTATTCACGCCATACCCAAGATTCATCGGTTTGGTCCACTCTGCTGTCTCGGCATTGAATTGAGTCTGGAAAAGATCGTATCCACCAAATCCCTTCATCCAATTACTCGCATAAACAAGCTTTTCCTTTATGCTTTGAGGAAATGTTTCGTCCCCCGCTGTATTTATAGTACTTCCCAAGTTTTCAGCTTTTGTCCACTTCCCATTCAAGGTCCGAGTCGAGCGGTAGATGTCATAACCGCCATAGCCACCCTTCTTATTACTCATGAAGTAAATAGTGTTGCCATCCGCTGTGTAACAAGCCGCTGCAGTGTTATAATCAACGCCATTAAAGGGCATCGCCTTTATATCAATCAACTCTCCGTCAATTAATTGTGCTGTATATAAACTCATGCCATTTACCTCACTTCTCAATTCTGTAAGGAACCCAGCTTGCGTAATCCGTGTAAAAATAACCTCATTGCTCGTCGGATTCATCGCGATCAATGGCATAGCTTTCCATGCCTGTAAATCTTTTAACAGAAATGTCGGTTGTGAAAATGAACCTCCTTCCGTTCTGTGCGTAGAAAATAGCTGCGTCGTCTCGGCAGCGGAATTAAAACTCGGCCGCACCATGTCTCGACGGTCTGAGGCATACACTATATTCTCCTCATACGCCGCAGGAAAGCCATCAAATGCCGTTGTGTTCCAGCTCATTTCTTTCCGCACTACAGCTACCTTCTGTGTTTTGGCAGTATTTTCAGCCCAGCGCATAGCTTCCACAAAATGCTGGCTAACATACGGATCAAAATTCCCATAAACTTCATAATACTTCATCGCTTCAGCATACTCTCCTTGCTTTCTCAATGCCTCAGCAAGTGGCAAATACGCTTTCTGAAAATCCGGATAATTCTTCACGATATCTTTATACACTTTAATCGCTTTCCCATCTTGTGCTGTTGTCGTGTATAAACGCGCGAGCTTGTATAACTGAAATTCATCAAGCATTTCATACGATGCCTGATATACAGCAATTGCATCGGAATATTCCCCCATATCAGAATATACTTCTGCCAGTTCTACATTCCCTTTCTGCGCTATTATAGCTTGCGCAAATGTCATTATACATACCAAGAATAAAATTGATTTCTTCATCTCATTTCCTTTTTTTGACCTTGAAATCGAGCTGCCGGTCCGCCGACTAGACATCTCATTTATACAAAGATAGTTCTTTTATTAAACATATACAAATTTTTTATAATATGTACTTCTATTTCTATCAGTGTAATTCAAATAAGAAATATTGATGTTATGAATTCTGTGGAGCTTATTGTGAACTTGCAAGGTTGTGAAATCACAAAATCGCAAAATTGTTAAGTCGTAGGGACGAAATCAAGGAATTTAATAAGGTACAGCCCAATTGTATTGTGCCCCGGTTTCATATCAGTTTTAAAAAACCACTCAATATTGACTAAAACACTCAGTGCTTTCTTATCTGAAATTTATGTTCATAGTTCCCTATCTGCGGATAAAAGGGATCAATATAATGATAGACAGTATCACTGATTGCGCCGAGTTGTGGCTGACCTGCATCAATCCACGCGGTGTACCAGGCTGACCCTACTGCCTTAATTGCATGGCGGAAGCGTTTCTCTACCATATCATTCATCGCCTCATTATAGGCTGCAGCATAAGCTGCACATTCTGTGCGGACAATCCTTCCCAATCTCTCGTCGTAGCAATAAATAGCTGATTTATCCCAGCTTTCTCTCAGACGTTTTTCAATCAATAGAACGGAATCAACATAGGAATGGCTTTTCAACACAATGTCCCAGAAATATTTCTCTTTATTCTCAATATAAACAGCTTTTCCTACAAAAAAATCAAACTGACGCTCAGCAAAGAGTTCCGGTATTCTACTCTCCCAAAATGCATGAATTCCATCCTGTCCGGTAAGGTCGCCATCATAGTTGACCGTTGTATGTAGAGGCACATGTGCATCGGCAATATAATGGCCGAGCTCAGCAGCATAATTTAAGATGCGTGGCACATCTTTTTTCTTAAAAGCATCGGTGAGTCTGTGTTGCATACGTGGCAGAAAATAAGGCACCACACCGAATGGAGATAATCGATCCACACCGACAATTGTGTAGTGAGCGCTACTGTCTTTCTCCCCTATTTCTGCAAGGAAAATGCTTGCATCCACTTCCCATTCCTCTGCATAATATTGCGGATAAAAAAGATGATTAAAAGCATGCAGGTAATTCCCTTTGGAAATAACTAGCTCCTTGCCGTCCGGGAGGTTGATTTTCACTGAATCCACCACAAATGATTCCTTCACCGGAAAATTAAACATCTCAACGGTATCGCCTTCATCACTGACGGCCTTCAAGACGGTAAACTTGGCGAGTGCTGTTCTCCAGTCGCGCGGCAGGTTATCAAATGGCGGCTCTCCCCAGTGATCGATATCGATATAGTGGCGGATTGCTTCAAATGAATTGGAATATCGTCGTTTATCGGGATCGACTGCATGCTCACTGATAAAATTGATATTTTTCTTAAAAAACACTATGAGTTCCGGCGGTAAGGTAAATACCGCCATACGATTAATGAGTCGATGCGCATAAAAACCCCAATCTTCATCAACATGAAGCGGGAATGCTAGCGTAAATGAAAACATGCAAGCCGCTGCAATGAGTATCGCTATATTCCGTAAGCAGCGCATTATTTAAAGAAATAACTATATCCGCGCAAGATGCCGACATTGGGCCGCATCTGCATCTTCAACCAATCTCCCCGTGAAGTATGCACCCAGAAGCGCGGTATATTGGAATCATTGGTAGGATTGCCTTCTATACGATCAATAGCTTTAATATTCACTATGCTCTGTGTCGGCCACAAGCTTAAACTTATCGTGTCATTTTCCCCTTTTACCACAGTAAAGGTAGCAAATGGCTCTTTCTGCAATAAGGTATCAAGTCGTTCAAGATTGTTAAAATATGTCTCCCCAAATATTCTGTCATATTGCTCGTAATAGCTTTCGGAAAGCTTCTGATCCAGTTTAGTCGATGCTTTGGGGAAATCGTACAAGCGCTCCACAGTGAAACTACTACCATTTTTAGTCATCGTAAAGGACTCGCTTTTAAACTGGGGATAATTCACGATAATCTTATGAATCTTATTCTTTTTATTCAATATAAGGTCCAGAGATCGATATTCAGGTACGCTGAACTGAAATACTTTCCGCGGTGAACCTACAAAGTTTTTAATTTCACAGAGATAAACACGCCCATCTTCTTTCTTAAAATAAGAAGAGGTCTGATCGGTTGAATTGGGACCGATGAGAAATGCATTTACAATCTTATTGTTCTTATCTCTGAGCACAACTTTAATCGCACTTATTTTAAATGCCTCGATGAGATATGGGAGTTCGCCTTCTGTAGGAATAGAACGTATCTGAATATTTCTTATTGAATTCAAGAGATTGCTTATTGACCAGTCTCGAGCGATATATTTCCCATTCAAGATCCAGTTTCCGTCCTTTCTGTCTATCTTAATGACATCGCCTTCCCGATTTGCGACCATGATATGATAGACATCGCCGGCATTCCTTATTGAAAAATCTCGCTCATCGTGAAGCTTAAACTTCTCGTTCACCACTTCATCTTTATTCATGAGATAATAGGTAACACCTCCTATAGCGAGGACGAGTAGGATTAAAATTAAGGTATTTCGTTTCATATTTCTTTATTTACTGCATATTTTCGCTTACGCAAATACCGGTAAACGAGCCCAAATAAAAGCAAGACTACAAGAGGTAGCCCGATATTAAGTACTTGCCAGTATGTTTCTTCCTTCTGTGCTTTAATCACATTCAATAAACGGATTTCAACATCGCGATTCCGCGCCTTGAAAATACCATTGGGATTAATCAGATACTCGACGGCGTTGAGGAGAAACTGTTTATTGGCATATAAGATTCCATTATATTTATTATAACCGGCTTCGCGATACTCCTTAGTAGCCGGATTAACTTCATTTTTGATGATATCGCCGTCTGTGACAAGAAGCATCCGCGTCGGACTACTCTTGGGTTTAAACTGCATGTCTAGCTCCCTTAATCCTTCTGCCATTGACTTGGACACGCGATTCTGATACAAGGATGGAAACTCTCCCTCTAGCAATAAAGCCGTGGGATACGGACCTTTATCAAAAAGTGCCGGATCCGGCTTATACCGCAACATTTCAAATGTCATAGCAAATGGCACTCTCTGCAACCTGCTGTATCTGGAACTGAACAAGAAGGGTGTTTTCTTCACATTATATTGTGTCTTCACGGTATCAAATGTGCTCGGACACTTTAGATTTATCAGATTGAGTGATTTAGTGATTTCTGTTTTGCCGGAAGGCACTATAACAGGATGATAATACCAGTCAAAAAGCTTAATCTGTGGCTTATTCCCCTGCATACCGGTGGTAAGTGGTATCTGGGAGCAATTCAGATCGAGGATAACATCCTCATTTAAACGGAAACCATAGTTAAAAAACATATCCTCAAGATTGAGGTTGATTACCTGAGGATAGAAAGCTCCTTCCTGCTTCATGCTATCGAGTGTAATATTGAGTTTATCAACAAGCCAGATAACTTTTCCCCCGTTCATGATGTATTGATCAATCATGAACTTCTTTTTCTCTGTAAATGCTTTTCTCGGCTTGGCTATGATGAGGACTGCTACTTTATCATCGATATAATAGGTAGAATCTAGATTAATCACACCGGTACGATAATATTTTTCCAGGCTATTCCTCACGGATTCGATCTGGTATTCTGACAATTCCCCTTGACCTTGGGTAAACATCACTATGGGCTTTATAGCGAAGCTCGTATTCTGGAAGGCCTTGGCGAGTTTATATTCGAGAAGATTAACCGAGTTATTCAGCGCTTTTTCTTGTCCTATTCCACCGCCTTGTGCCTGAAGCAAGTTCACATAACTAGTTCTATCGGCAACATTGAACTCTGCATAAGGATACAGTAGTCGCTGTGTGCGTTCATCGTTTCTTACAATATTCACGGTTACAGGAAGTACATCCTTCTTGGACATAACCCTACGGAAGGCATTAATTTCTTTCTGCGTACCTTTACTGGGATCGACAAATTCATATTCAATCGCCGATGGGTTAATCGATGCCATCTGCGCCATCATCTCTTCAGTAGCTTGTTGCAATCGCTTGAAGCTCGCCGGCATTTCTCCTTTTAAATAGATGCGGACATAAACATTCTTGTCGAGGTTACGCAAGACCTTCTTGGTAGGTTCCGTAAGTGTAAACCGTTTCTCTTCTGTCATGTCGATCTTCCCAAACCAGTACGATGCTATTATATTCACCAGGAAAACAAGTACAAGAGCTAGTATTGCTTGTATGATATACTGTTTCTTCATTCTATTACTGCTTTAAAATCCTAAGTGAGAGAATGTTCAAAAAGACAAAGAAGCCTGTAACCGATAAAAAATAAACCACATCACGTGAATCGATAAGCCCCTTGGAGATGTTCTGATAGTGGAATTCTATTCCCATTTTCTGAATAAACATATCCCATGTGCCCAGGAAAATCGGTAATGTGCTCAGATAGTAAAATGCCAGGTAAAAAAAGAAACACAAGAAAGTAGCAAGCACAAAGGCAACAATCTGATTCCTCACCATGCTACTTGCAAATAATCCGATTGAAACAAATATCGCTGCGAGTAAAAACAATCCGATATAAGAACCTACGATTGCTCCTGAATCGAGATTTCCCTTAGGCATTCCGAGTTGATAGACAGAATAGTAATAAATTATCGTCGGCAAGAGCATCAAGAGGACCAATGTAAGATTGGCCAGAAATTTCCCCAGGACAATCTGTGTGTCGCTGATCGGCTTTGTCATCAGTATTTCTATCGTTCCGCTCCCTCTTTCCTCCGCATAAGAGCTCATCGTAATTGCCGGAATAATAAACAGTAGTAAAAAAGGCACCACGGCAAATAGTTGATTTAAACTTGCGTATCGATAGTTCAAGATGCTTGAATCAGGAAAAACCCACAGCATCAAGCCCAGTAGGGTTAAAAATATCCCTATGACAATGTAGCCTATTAAGGAGCTGAAATAATGCGATATTTCTTTGATGTAAATTCCTCTCATTGTTCTCCCTTTCTCGATTTAGTTAAGGCCTGGAAGACGTCTTCGACATGCTGTTTCATCCGTTGCATTTCCAGGATACGCACATTGGTCCGTTTAACATGGTCATATAGTCTTGCTCTTATATCCTCTCTCCCGACAGCATGGATATGAAATCGATTATTAGGTTTAATAATCACCTTATCTATAAATGAAATGCCATTAAAAAATGACTTATCCACCTGTTGATCAAGCTGTATATGGACAATCGTATGCGTTTTCCCGGTGCCCGGATCAATCTCATCCAGCGGCGCATCGGCAACGATGTGTCCGTTGTTGATAATAATCACCCTTTCACAGAGCGCCTCAACTTCTTGCATAATATGGGAGGAAAAAAGGATAGTCTTATTCTTCCCTATTTCCCGTATCAAATCCCTGATTTCTACGAGTTGATTGGGGTCTAGTCCCGATGTAGGTTCATCGAGAATAAGCACCTGAGGATCGTGAATTAAGGCTTGGGCAAGTCCTAGTCGCTGCCTATAGCCTTTGGACAATGCTCGCACAATCTTGTGCTGCTCCTTTCTCAATCCGGTCAAGCCTATTACCCTATCGACTTTATCATTGACATTTTTTAAGTTGTGCAAGGATGCAATAAAGCGCAAGTATTCACGCACATACATAGCATCGTACTGTGGATTATTCTCCGGCAGATAGCCGATATCTCTCCGTGTCTGAATCGGGTGCTCTGCGACATTTTTGCCATTAATAAAGGCTGCACCTGAAGTCGGTGAAATATAGGATGTAATAATCTTCATCGTGGTTGTCTTCCCTGCACCATTGGGGCCCAGAAAACCCACAATTTCACCTGTCTGAAGCTTAAAGCTTACATCATCAACCGCTTTCTGCGGTCCGTAAACCTTGCTTAATTCTTGTACTTCTACCGACATAATATTTTCAATTCTTTCAGATTGCTATGTACTGACATAACGTTCATCGATTAATCCTACCAGTTCATTAACGCTCATTGCATCATTTATGTGTAAATCCCCGATAGAAATTCGCCTTAATTGTGTGAGATAAGCTCCACAACCCAGTAATTGTCCCATATCATGAGCGAGCGAGCGAATATACGTACCTGAACTACAATTCACCCTAAATTTTGCAATATTATCTGAAAAGGATAAAATTTCAAGATTATGGATAGTTACCACACGCTTCTTCACTTTCAATGACTGCCCTTTCCGTGCATATTTATATAAGGGTTTCCCCTTGTGTTTTATTGCAGAGTACATCGGTGGTATCTGAACGATGTCACCGAGAAATTTTTTACTCACCGATCGAAGGCCTTCCAGGTCAATCTCAGACGGATCTCCGGAGCTTATTTTCTCCTGTTCAGCATCGTATGAAGCTGTTGTGTAACCGAGCTCCATTGCACCTTCATACACCTTATCCTGCCGCATAAAATTATCTTGTTCCTTGGTAGCTTTTCCCATTAACAGAATCAATAATCCCGTTGCAAGTGGATCCAGAGTACCGGCATGTCCTACTTTAAAACGCTTCTTTTGATATGCTCGACTCAAGGAACCACGCACTTTCTTCACAACATCAAATGATGTCCAGCCAAGCTCTTTATCTATTAATGCTATTGCTCCTGTGCGGATATCCCATTCCTCCGGATAAAATTCATCGGTATGATTGCTTGTTAATATCGGCGCTTTACTTTTATGCATAGGTAGATGGAATACAATTGAGGTTTATAGGATTATCTACTGCTGAATTTTCTTTTCCATGTCACATGACTTGGCTTCCACAATATATTTTTGCTTCCGCAAATGCGAAACACGACATACTACATCTCAACCTAGTAACTTAGATTATACCATTCAGGACTTCTTAAAAATCGCATAGATTTCAATAATTAATCCCGCCAATATCACTATAGGTGCCAATGTAACCCGCCTGAAGCTATATATCTTATCCGCATTCCATACATCTGGTGAGTCCATGCTGCCGCCCATCATCAATAAAAGTCCTACCAATATACATAAGGCACCTATTGCAATCCAGATATAGTTCTGTTTATTCCACAAGAGTGGCTCCGTTGAAGAGGAATGCGCCCTCGATGAAGTTCTTCTGTTTTCTTTTCGCTTGGCCATATTTTACACTTGAATTATTGAGAGCAAAATTAACAAAAACTCCCAAAGCTTAAAAAATATCTTCCATCTGTATTTTAAGATAACGCTTTACCGTAAAATAAGTTACGATTAAATAGATCAATACTCCCGCAAGAACAAGTGCTGCCAGGATAATAAATGTCCGATCCGTAGTATAAAAAGCTTGAAATACCGGCAACCAATGCCCCAGGACATATAAGCTCCCATAGATACCTATAGTTGCTAGAAGACCGCTTAAAAACCCTTTTAAGAATGCATTCCATAAAAATGGTCGTAGGATAAAACCGCGCTTGGCACCGACGAGCTCCATTGTCTTTATAACTTTCCGTTGTGCATTCAATGAGAGCTTTAAGGTGTTGTGAATGAGAACAAGAACACCTAAAATCAGTAGTACGCCCAGGATGAGAACAAGCCGTGATAAACGGTTCATATTCTTCCGCATCGGTCCAAATATGTTCTTCCGGAAGGATACAGATTTGACGAAAGTCCGCTCCTCAAGCTTCTTCTCTAGCATTGAGAGGGAAGTGTCTGTGTAAAATTCTGCATTTAAACGGAATACAATCGCATCATTAAAGGGATTTTCCATCCCCTCCAGAAAAAAGTCTTCTCCAAATTCATTCTCCATCTCCGCTAGAGCTTCTTCTCGCGAAATAAATTCTACACTCCCCTGCTTCACTGCCTCCATCGTATCCAAGACAGCAATAAAGTCCTCTATCGTCGCTTCTTCTGTATCGTCATCTAACTCAATGAGCAAGTCCATCTTTTCCTTGATGATATCAATAAAATACTCTGATTGTAAGCTCACAATGGCATACAAGCCGGTAAAATACAACATCACCGAGACACTGATAATAGCAAGGATATTCTGAGGTCTAAACTTCATATATATTAAACGAAGGACAAATATATAAGTATTCTGCCTAGTTTGAAATTTTTTCCTAGATTTAAACAGATGTACTCCCTCCGTAAAAAAGTAAAGCCTAGGTCCTATCTAATCGTCATCTCAAGTAAGAAGGGTAAGAAAAAAGAGCTCATACTAGCTTATCGCAGTTTAAGACTATGAAAAACAGGCTGGTATTCTAAAACTATAAAATCACCTTGGATAATCACGGATAATTCTTAACATTGCAGTAGATTTTCATCTACAATATCCGCTAGAAATCTGTATATTATGAAAGCACTATATTTCTTCCTTTTCACTTTATCGTGTACAGCTATTGAGGCTCAGTTCCTGAACAATCCTTCCTTTGAAGGCGAGCCTATGGACGCTGTAACTCCTGCCGGATGGAATCCATGCAATGAAACTACAACTCCGGATATATTCCCCGGCGTCTGGGGCGTCTATCTCGAACCATCACACGGCAAGACATACGTAGGATTAATAACAAGAAAGGATGGTTCTGTTGAAACTATCGGTCAACGACTCCCGCAGACTTTAAAGGGCAATTCTTGTTATACCATTACCATGGACCTCGCCTATGCCAGGACTTATGCCGGCTATAATCATCCGTCCAAGTGTAAGATATGGTTAAGCAACCACCAATGCATCAAAGAAAAGCTCGTTGTAGAAACGCCTTTAATCACACACAATTACTGGAAAACTTATTCCTGGAAAATTTATCTGCCGGAGGATTACAATTACATTATTATTGAAGCTTATTATCCCGATGGTGAACACTATACCGAAGGGAATATTCTTATTGACAACATCCGACCGATAAAGAAATGTGATGGTGCATAGCCGATCAAGATTTTATTAAATCATGCAATCAACAGGCATATAATAGACATCAACAGGCTCGGTCGTCCTCCACTTCTTGAATAAATAAGGTATTAAAAAAAGCTTAATCTAAACGCTTTTTCTTGACTTTTCTTACCTTCGGCCTGTTTTTCAATCCAAATATTCCGATTCAAAAAATAGGTCTGATGATAACAAGTGTAATAATAACCTTCATCATAGGGTACTTACTTATAGTATTTGAACATCCTTTGAAATTAAATAAAACCGTACCTGCTCTCCTTATGGCAGGAGCGTGCTGGGCAATAATATCCCTCGGACATCTCGATGTATACATAGGGGTGAATGAGCAAGGGACATTTGATTCAGTAATATTACACCACTTGGGGAAGACTGCAGAAATTCTTGTTTTTCTTATAGGAGCAATGACAATAGTTGAAATAGTTGACCTGCACAATGGATTTGGATTAATTAAGAAGTGGGTAACGACCAAGGACAAGACAAAACTCTTATGGATAACAGCCTTTCTCGGCTTTTTTCTTTCCGCAGTCATTGACAACTTAACGGCTACGATAGTCCTTGTTAATATCCTACGTAAACTTATCCCTGAACGCGAGGAGCGTATATGGTATGCGTCAATTATTGTCATCGCTGCCAATGCCGGTGGTGCATGGACTCCCATAGGAGATGTCACAACCACAATGCTGTGGATCGGCGATAAAGTAACCACTATACATCTTATTGATAAATTATTCATTCCGTCGCTCGTGTGCATCCTTATCCCGGTTTCAATCGCAAGTTTTTTACCGATTATGAAAGGAGAAATTAAAAGTTCTACTACCGGTGATGACGCCAATCTCCTGAGCACAAGCCGTCTTATGTTTTTCCTCGGCATCACTGCAATAGTCCTTGTGCCGATTTTTAAGGTTTTCCTACACCTACCTCCATACCTTGGCATGATGCTATCGCTAGGCCTTGTGTGGACAGTATCAGAGTACCTGCATCCGGAAGAAATATTTGAGGCCAGTGAATCTGAACATTTCTCTGCACACCACGCATTAAGTAGAATTGATATGGCATCTATCCTCTTTTTCCTCGGTATTCTTATGGCTGTAGGAGCGCTAGAAGCTACCGGTGTTCTTCATCACTTTGCAGAATACCTTAGAGAAGTTATTCCGGCAGAGGAAATTGTTATAATGTTACTCGGTTTTATGTCAGCAATTATCGATAATGTCCCACTTGTCGCAGCTACAATGGGGATATACACCGTACCTACCGACCATGAGATATGGCACCTTATAGCATTTGCCTGTGGTACGGGTGGAAGTATGCTCATTATCGGATCTGCCGCAGGCGTCGCTGCTATGGGGCTAGAAAAAATAGACTTTATCTGGTACTTAAAAAAAATCTCCTGGCTTGCGGCACTCGGCTTTCTCGGTGGCTATATCTTGCTATGGGCTGTAGAGGTCGGTTTTTAATCTACTTTTAAGCTATATTTTCTTGTGATCTACTTTCTTTTGTCCATCGGAACGGAGAAGTGTGACTTGTTTTATAATTTACTCCGTCCTTGACGCAAGGTGTCCATAAGATTTACTATTGTTGCTTTATATACCGCAATGCTTCCATTTGATATGGGTCCTGAAGATTAACTGTCACGCCAGGCCTTACAGCAATGGCTTTACAATGAAGAAAAAGTCGCACTTGTAGATATAAGTGGAAAAGGTCTATTCAAGGCTGCTGAAATCCTTATTCTGAAAAGAATCAAAAAAATTGTTGATACTTGCCTGGCACGGCCCACATGTATCCATCATTCACATGAATAATGTAACCTGGCCAATATAATTGCGTTTATAGCTCGTAATTGGGCTTCAAAGTATTCTGAGCATCTTCGCCATAATAATCACTGATACAACTCACGGCTTCCTCAATATCATCGGTAAGCGTAAATAGATTCAAATCTTCTGCAGAGATATTCTGGAACTTTCCTAGCATAGTCCCCTTGATCCAGTCAATAAGACCACCCCAGAAATCCGTTCCAAATAAAACTACCGGCACTTTGGTTATGCTCTTGGTCTGTATTAAGGTAAGCACCTCAAATACTTCATCCATAGTGCCAAATCCTCCAGGCATTACCACAAATCCCTGCGCATACTTGACAAACATCACCTTGCGAACAAAGAAATAGCGGTGGTACAAGATTTTATCAATATCAACCCACTGGTTGTTAAATTGCTCAAATGGCAAGGCTATATTAAGTCCCACAGATACGCCATCATTTTCATAGGCGCCGCGATTGCCCGCTTCCATAATTCCCGGTCCACCACCTGTTATCACTCCGAATCCTTCATCGGTTAATCTAGCTGCAATTTCTACTGCTTTTTCATAGTAATAACTGCCTTCTTGTGTCCTGGCTGAACCGAATATCGATATGCATGGTCCTATTTTATTTAAGGTTTCAAAACCTTCCACAAATTCCGACAACACCTTAAACAATGTCCATGAATTCTCTCCCTTCAACTGTGCCCAGCTCCTTGATTTGATTTTCTCTGCCATATTAAATTCTTTCTTTATTCTCCTACAATAAAAAGCCCGTTCAAGTAGAACAGGCTTCTTCCTTTATTGCTTTTCTACAATAAATATACAGTATTCTTTTCAATTCTTATGCATCAGAGCTTTCTTTATACTCTGAATATTCCTTTTCGATATATCGGTGTACAGCCTTAATATCATCAAATTCATGAAAAAGATCTGCAAATCTACTCTTGCTCATAAGCTTGGGGGACACATAATCATTCACATTACTTGCAGTCACTTTCTTATCACTTAAAATGATTAATCGCTCCACGACATTACGCAATTCACGTACATTCCCCGACCATGGCATTTCTTGCAGAATCTTCACAGCCTTCTTCTCAAACCTTTTCACCGAAACACCTTGTTCTTTACATATTTTTTTACTGAAATGTTCAATCAACAAGGGAATATCCTCTTTACGCTCCTCCAGCCTCGGAACATTTAAAAGAATTACTGCCAAGCGAAAATACAAGTCTTCCCTGAAATTCCCCTTCTTAATTTCTTGCTCAAGATTTTTATTTGTAGCAGCTATGACACGGACATCCACCTTGATGTCTTTATCTCCACCGACGCGTGAAATCCTATTTTCTTGTAGTGCACGGAGCACCTTCGCTTGTGCCGATAAGCTCATATCCCCTATTTCATCGAGAAATATCGTTCCTTCATTGGCTAGCTCAAATTTTCCTATGCGTTGTTTCACCGCGCTGGTGAAAGAACCTTTCTCATGCCCAAACAATTCGCTCTCTATAAGTTCAGATGGTATCGCTGCACAATTCACCTCAACCCATGGCTTGTCTGACCTCGATGAATAGGCGTGAATCCACTTAGCAACAACTTCTTTACCTGTACCATTCTCCCCTGTGATTAAAACACGGGCATCTGTCGGCGCAATCCGTTGGATTGTTTCTTTAATCTCTTCAATCTCCGCCGATTCCCCGATTAAATCATCAACCTTGGTATTCTTACTCTTCTTCTTTAATGTCTTCGTCTCAGTAATAAGACTTGACTTGTCTAGGGCATTTTTAATGGTAATTAATATCCGATTAAGATCAGGTGGCTTACTGACAAAGTCAAAGGCTCCCTTCTTCACCGCTTCTACCGCCGTATCAATATTCCCGTGCCCGCTTATCATAATTACCGGAATGTCCGGATTAATATCTTGTATGCGTTCCAGTGTCTCTATGCCATTCATCTTCGGCATTTTTATGTCGAGAATCACAACATCATATTTATTCTTCTTTATCTTGGCAAGCGCTTCTAGACCATCCGACGCACTCTCGACCTCATATTTCTGAAACTCGAGGATTTCTGTCAATGTCTTTCTTATGCTAGCCTCATCATCAACTATTAAAACCTTAGTCATACTTAATTCTTCTTATTTCTATGTAAACGTCTGCTTTTCTTCTACAATTATATAACATATTTTTGTAATATGAAACTTTTTAGAAAAATATTTATGCTTTTTGATGTGTTTTTCATGCTTTCGCAAAAATCTCTACTCTGCTTTTCTACAATGATAGCACAAGAGATACTCCCGGGAATCGACCGGATTTACAATTAATTCACCTTATTTCTGGATATAACACTCTAGAGAAGATATAAAACCTGCGTGAATCCTCATGAATCTAGCACAGTGCGATATAAACTTGCACAGCCAAAATATGACAGAGAGAAAATCTATTAAATAGCTCTGCTATCTGGGTTATGTATAAATAGGAAAGGCATAAGGATTATTTGATTGAAAGAACATGTAACTGAAAACCCATAAAAAGATTATAAACAATCTGCACAAATATTCACTTCAGAAACAACATTGTTCATATCACCAATAAACGATGCAACCTCTCTTCCTAAGAGGAGCTTTCCATAACATAAAGACCACACCGATGAGAGTGCTACAGTTGTTGATTTATAAGATCTTTGAACCTATCCCATGGCGAAACATTATACGGCTCGCTGTGTAAGCGTAAGGGTTCATCTGTCGTAGGATGTTTCACAACAAGGGAATAACAATGTAGCGCTATACTTGCATTGGGAAGATTTTCCTTTGATTTATATTTTCTATCGCCGACGATGGGAAAACCTGCCTTGGCGAGTTGAGCTCTTATCTGATGTGGCCGTCCGGTCTCTAGTGTAATATCGAGCAAGAACATATCGCCCAGTTGACCTATCATCGTATAATCCAGAACAGCTTTTTTGCTACCGGAATATTGCTGTGTCGATGCCTTTACAATATTCTTTTTTCTATTCTTCTTCAGATAATGCACAAGTTTATCATTAAATCGCGGCACAGCACCTTGCACGAGAGCGATATATTTCTTTTCCGTTCGCCTTTCGGCAAATTCTCGATTGAGTCTCTTCAATGCTTTGGAAGTTCTAGCGTAAACCATTACTCCGGAAGTCGGTCTATCCAGTCGATGCACACAGCCCATAAATACCTTTCCCGGTTTATTATATTTCTCCTTTATATAAGCCTTGGTCCAGTCTATAACGCTATCATCTCCTGTTCTATCTCTTTGGGATAACCAGCCGGATGGTTTTACAATTCCGAGGACGTGATTATCTTCATAAATCACCTTTATCTGCTGTCTTGAGTTCTTCATAGAGTTATTTAATTTTCAATGTTTTCTAGTTCTTCCACATATCTTTCCCATTCCTCAGTTGCTTTGGCAATATCCGCCTTCAATTTACCGTGTTTCTGTGCAAGTTTATCGGCATCATCACGCTTGAAGAAATCAGGATCACCCATTTCGATTTCAAGCTGTCCGACTTCCGTTTCATAATTATCGATGCGCTTTTCCACCTTATTGATTTTACGCTGTACATCTTTTCTTTTATGATAGAGCTCTTTACTGGATAATCTGGGAGATTGAGGTGATTTAACGGCATTTGCGGAAGCTGAAGAAAATTCAATATCCCGCATATTCTCAGTCTTTCTCTTTTTCATAAAATCACTGAAGCTACCTATATGGTTCAGTAATTTATGATTGCGGAATTCCACGGTTCTATCCACAAGTCCATCAAGGAACTCCCTGTCGTGAGACAAGACGAGCAAGGTACCATCGTAGGAATCGAGTGCTTCTTTCAGAATTTCTTTGGATTGGACATCGAGGTGATTGGTCGGCTCATCGAGAAGGAGGAAATTATAGGGGAACATAAGTAGTTCAGCAATTGCAAGCCTGGCTTTTTCTCCACCTGAAAGCACAGATACTTTCTTATCGACTTCTTCACCTGAGAATAGAAGAGTGCCCAGGAGACTACGCAACTTGGGATACCATTCACGAGGTGCGATATTTTCGATGGTTTCCAGGACTGTATGGTCGGGATTGAAATGGGCAGATTGATCTTGAGCATAATAACCGACAGAGACATTATGGCCGAGCTGGACCGAGCCATTATCTGCTTGCAATTGACCGAGAATAAGCTTGGCTAGCGTTGTTTTCCCTTGACCGTTCTGCCCTACAAATGCAATTTTCTCGCCTCTTTCAATACGTAAATCGACATTCTGTAACACGTGATTATCACCATAACTCTTGGAGAGTGCTTTCACTTCCGCTACGATTCTTCCGGTCCGCGGAGCATCCTGAAAGCGGAGTTTCATAGATGAAGAATCCTCCTCATCCAGCTCAATCCGATCTATTTTGTCAAGTTGTTTAATCAGGGATTGCGCCATGCTTGCTTTAGTGGCCTTGGCACGGAATCTATCGATTAGCTTTTCCTTGTGCTCAATCTTTTTCTGCTGATTCTTATAAGCAGCGAGGAGCTGTGCCCTTCGTTCTGCACGTTGTATCTTATACTGCGTATAAGATACCGGATAATCATATAATTTTCCGTTTTCAACCTCCAGGGTGCGTGAAGTAACATTATCGAGAAACTGCACATCGTGTGAAATAAGGATAAGCATAGCCGAAGATTGTTTTAACCAGTCTTCCAGCCAAAGGATTGAGTTTAAGTCGAGATGATTGGTCGGCTCATCAAGCAAGAGCAAGTCGGGCTCGCGGAGAAGAATCTTGGCAAGGAGAATACGCATCTTCCAGCCACCGGAAAACGTCGATACCTTATGTTCCATTGTTTCATCGGTAAACCCGAGCCCTTTGAGAATCTTCTCTATATTACTCTCTGCCTTGTGTCCACCTCGCATGGCGTATTGATTACTCAATTCATCTAGTTTATGCACAATTTCCATATATGCTGCGGAGGTATAATCGGTCCGCTCTGCAAGCTGGGTCTGCAATTTGTTGAGCTGTTCTTCAATAGCATGGAGGGAAGAAAGCGCCTTCCCTGCTTCTTGTTTCACCGGAATGTCTTCCATTTCTTCAAGATGCTGGCTGAGGAAACCTATTTCATAGCCTTTGGGGAGTATGACATCTCCACCATCCGGTAAGATGTCCCCATTTATCACCTTAAATAGACTCGTTTTTCCGGCTCCATTTTTTCCGGTTAATCCCACTTTCTCCCCTTTCCCGAGGCTGAAGTTTATCCCGTCAAGGATTGTCCGGTCCCCAAAATGTAACTCAATATCCTGCACTTGAATCATGTTGCTTTCTTTACGCTACTGTTCTGCAAGTAATTTACCCAATAATCGCGCAAAGATAAGGAATGCTTTATGAAATATAAATTCAACCCCGGCTCTGACTTTAAGCTCCACCAGAAATGGAACAAGTAAAATTTCTGCATAATCTGCTCTTCCTTATCTGTAATTGCCCCTTCCCAGTGTATAATAAACATCTGATGATCCTCGAATTTCATTAAATAATACAAAAATTCAAGCTTTAAATATATCCAAAACCAAAGCGACATACACCTCGCAATTTTATGCATCGTCTCTTTCGATTAAGACAAGCACAATACAAGACAATTTAGTCCTATTATTTTTGTAATCAGAAGCTCATATTCCTACTATAGCGCGAGTCTCAGGCTTTAATAAGTCATTAACAAAAAGCTCATAATACGGGTATGTATTCAAGCATGCTTCCTTACCTTTGCACATAATTTTAATATCGGGAGATATATTGAATGGGGAATAAAACATCTCGGTCCAAAATATGTTATGAATTGAGTCCTTTAAAAGGTTGATATCAGGGCTTTAAAAGTACCGAGCAATAATCACCCGATTTTAAAGAAGTTAAAATCAGTCAATAATCGTGGCATACATGGACAAGAATGTGTGCAAGAACTCATTGAAAACAAGATTAAATAGTCACATGAAAAGATATATTTACACGGCGGTAGTATTTTTAACTCTAGGGATACTTGCCGCATGCTCGAGTAAAAGTGACCAAAGCGCAAAGGCACAGGCAGGAAGCACGACAACACCAGAAGTCAAACAAGTGTTGTCGATTGAAGTACCAAGGCGCGACGTAACCACATTCAAGACATACCCTACGGACATTCAAGGAATCATAAATAGCCAAGCGAGGCCAAAGATTGCCGGTTACATCACCGATGTACTCGTGGACGAAGGACAACGCGTAAGAAAAGGTCAAGTATTGTTCAGGCTAGAAACCTCAGCATTAACACAACAAGCTCAAGCAGCAAAGGCGAGTATCAATGTTGCTCAGGTTAAAGTCGATCAACTTAAACCTCTCGTAGCCCAAGGTATTGTCAGCGAAAATCAGCTTGCTACTGCCAAGGCCAATCTTCAACAGGCAAAGAGTAATTACCACAGTATTCAAGCAAATATTGCATACGCAACTGTGCGTAGCCCTGTAAATGGTTATGTGGGTAAAATCAGAAAAAGAAAAGGTAATCTTGTGAGTCCCAATGATCCGCAGCCACTGACCACTGTAACCGATATCAGTGAAGTTTATGCCTATTTTTCTATGAATGAGAAAGATTACCTCAATTTCCTCCTCAATGCCGAAGGTGAAACACGACAGGAAAAGATAAAAAATATGCCTAAAGTTACCTTAATCCTTGCCAATCGACAGGAATACGAGCATAAGGGAACAATCCAGACCATAAATTCACAGATTGATCCACAGACAGGAACGATTACTTTCAGGGCAATCTTTGACAATCCGGAACTCCTTCTTACCAATGGAAGTACCGGACAGATTAAGATTCCGAAGGTGCATAAAGATGTTCTCGTCGTTCCACAGAAATCTACCTATGAATTGCAAGACCATACATTTGTCGTGAAGGTTGAAAAATCAGATACTGCAACAATTGCCGTAACCAAAACTATTCAAATTCTCGGCGAGAAGGGCAATTTATTTATTGTCGGCGATGGAATAAAGGAAGGTGATGAAATCGTCGCTGAAGGTGTAGGCACTGTACGTTCAGGCACGCTGATTAAGCCGGTTTTACAACCTTTTGACAGTATTGCCAAGCCACTGCCACAAGTATTCAAATAATTTATCATCGAAGGAAAAAGAAATGCTTAAAACATTTATAGAAAGGCCGGTATTATCCACCGTTATTTCCATCATCATTGTCATCTTGGGAATACTAGGCTTACTCAGCTTGCCCGTCTCTCAATATCCCGACATTGCTCCGCCTACAATTCAGGTAAGCACCGTTTATCCGGGGGCCAATGCCGAAACGGTCATGAAAAGTGTCATTATCCCTATTGAAGAACAGATTAATGGGGTTGAAGGAATGACCTATATGACCTCAACAGCAACCAATAGTGGTCGCGCATCAATTTCGGTGTACTTTGAGCAGAGTTATGACCCGGACATGGCAGCGGTCTTTGTCCAGAATCGCGTAGCACTTGCAACTCCGAAGCTTCCACAAGAAGTAAAACAGATAGGTGTCACGACAAAGAAAAGACAGTCCGGAGCATTAATGTATGTCGATTTCTATAGCACCAATCCCGACTTCGGCGATCAATTTATCGCCAATTATCTCAACATAAATGTCGTTCCGGAGATGCAGCGTGTCAATGGTGTAGGTGACGTAAGGGTTTTCAGCTCTCGTACATACGCTATGCGGATATGGCTTAAGCCGGACAAACTCGCTGCATACGGTCTTGTACCGACCGATGTGGCTGCCGCAATTAATGAGCAGAGCCAGGAAGCAGCGGCCGGTACTCTCGGAGAAAATCACGGCGAAAGCTTTACTTATACCATTATCTATTCGGGACGACTAGAAACAACTGAGCAATACAAGAATATTATTCTTAAAGCTCTCGGGAATGGAAAATATCTCCGCTTGAAAGATGTAGCTGATATAGAACTCGGAGTACAGAACTACGGAGTCACATCAACCACCAAAGGCCACCCGAGTATATCCATGGCGGTTTATCAGACCAAGGGATCCAATGCGCGAGAAATTATTAACAATATCAAACTACGTCTGGATGATGTGAAGGAAAATTTACCGGATGGTATAGAAATTTTCATCCCTTATGACTCCAATAAATTTTTAAATGCATCAATTGACAAGGTGATACGCACACTCATCGAGGCATTTATCCTTGTCTTTATTGTGGTTTTTATCTTCTTGCAAGATTTAAGGTCAACTTTAATACCAGCGATTGCAGTGCCGGTTTCTATTATAGGAACGTTCTTCTTCCTCAATGTGCTCGGTTATTCATTAAACCTCTTAACCCTCTTTGCCCTTCTGCTTGCCATAGGTATTGTTGTCGATGATGCCATAGTGGTTGTCGAAGCCGTGCATGCCAAGCTTGACGAGGGAGCCAAGCATATCCGACGTGCTACCAATACAGCAATGAACGAGATTGCAACGGCAATTATCTCAATTACACTTGTGATGGCTGCTGTTTTCTTACCGGTAACCTTCCTGAGTGGACCTACCGGAGTGTTCTTTGAACAATTTGGGATTACATTGATGATTGCCATCCTTATTTCCGCCTTAAACGCCCTGACTTTAAGTCCAGCTCTCTGTGCAGTATTCTTAAAACCAAAATCAGAGGAAGAGAAAGAAAAAGGTTTCTTAAAACGGTTTCATGAGGGCTTTAACCGTGGCTTTAAAGCAACTGTAAATAAATATGCTGCCGCATTACATTTCCTTTATAAGCACAAGTGGATAACCCCGGTTGTCATTATTCTAGCCGGAATAGGGATTTGGTGGTCGGCTAGTAATATTTCATCGGGATTCGTCCCCAAGGAAGATCGCGGAATTGTCTTTGTCAACGTTGAATTGCCTGCCGGAGCTTCACTGGATAGAACTTATCAGGTCAATCAACTCATCAGAGAAAAGGTTACCCCTATTCCGGGCGTACAAGACGTTTCACTTGTTGCCGGCTTCAGTATGCTCAATGGTCAAGGAAGTAATCACGGACTAGGATTTGTCATGCTAGAAGACTGGCAATACAGAAAAGATGCATCCAAATCACTTGAAGCGATAACCGGTAGATTATACGGTGCAGTGAGCTCTATACCCGGAGCAACTATACTCTTTTTTGCGCCTCCTAGCGTTCCCGGTTACGGGGCATCCGGTGGATTCTCTGTAAGTCTATTGGATAAAGCAGGAGGAACATTTGATGAATTAAGTGAACAGAGTAAGACCTTTATCCGTAAGCTCACTGAAAGACCGGAAATTCAATATGCTCAGACGGGATTCAACACCGATTATCCACAATATCAACTCGACATTAATGTTCCACTAGCCAAGGAAGCAGGAGTGAGTATTAATTCTATTTTCAGGGTTTTACAGGGCTACATTGGAGGGATTTATACCGGCGATTTTTCACGCTTCGGTAAACAGTATAGAATTTATCTGCAAGCCTTGCCGGAAGATCGCGCTGAAGTATCGGATCTCGACAATATGTATGTCCGTACCAATACCGGAGAGATGGCTCCTATTACACAATTTGTAACCTTAACACGGACCTATGGACCACAATCCGTAACTAGATTCAACATGTACAACTCTACCTCTGTCACCGGAGCTCCGGCTGAAGGTTATACAACGGGGGACGCTATCGCCGCTATTGAAGAAGTAATCGAAGAGATGCCACCAAACTTTGATGTGGGATACTCGGGATTGACACGTGAAGAGGTCAAAGCTTCAGGCCAGACTTTCCTCATATTTCTACTTGTAGTTGTCTTTGTTTATTTCTTACTTGCAGCTCAATATGAAAGTTATCTACTCCCATTTTCGATATTATTGTCTGTACCATTCGGGATTTTCGGTGCCTATTACATAACAATGCTGAGAGGGCTTGATGCCAATATTTACTTTGAGATATCGCTGATAATGTTAATCGGGCTCCTTGCCAAGAATGCGATACTTATTGTAGAATTTGCTATACAACGACGTAGAAATGGCGAAACAATATTTCAATCTGCCATTGATGGCGCCAAGGCTAGATTGCGCCCGATTCTCATGACATCATTTGCCTTTATTTTTGGCCTTATGCCTCTTGCTCTTGCATCCGGCGTAGGTGCTGTAGGAAATAGATCAATAGGAACTAGTGCAGTAGGTGGCATGTTTATCGGAACAATTACCGCTGTATTTGTCATTCCGATGCTCTATATATTCTTCCAGTGGTTACAGGAAAAAATATCGGGGCCACCTAAACCGCCGATACAAGTTGAAGGCACTATAAAAACTGAAGAAAATTAAGCTATGCGTAGTATTTTTAGATATTTATGGATTCCGGTAGTATTATTTCTCTTGCATTCCTGCTCGGTAACACAAGAATACCAGTCGCCGGAGTTAATCCAGCAAGATTATTTCCGTACAGATAGCCTCGCAAAAGATAGCTTATCCGGAGATAGCTTAACGATAGCTGATATTTCCTGGACGGAAATGTTCACTGATTCATTACTTCAGGAATATATCAATAAAGCATTGGTAAATAATATTGATATCCGTGTAGCAATGGAACAGATTAAAGCAGCTGAAGCCTATCTCAGGCAGAGTAAATATGCTTATCACCCTTCAGTATCTGCAGGACTTAACTATACTGGAAGCATTCTTTCAAAAAATGGCTCTCAGGGATCAATAGTCCAGGCTACAGGAAATCGATTTTTTGATAATTTTGACCTTTCGGCAAATCTCTCCTGGGAAGCAGACATCTGGGGGAAGATAAGAAGCCAGGTTGAAGCAACTGAGGCTTCATATCTGCAGTCTGTCGCAGCACATAAGGCCATAAAAACCAATCTTATCGCTGCTATCGCTACCACATACTACCAGCTTCTCGCGATTGATGAGCAGATAGAGGTAACTCAGAGAACAATAGAAACCAGGAAACGAAGTCTTGAAACTACCGAGGCTTTAAAAGAAGCTGGCGTAGGTTTTATTACCTCCGTAGCGGTAGAACAGACGAGAGCTCAATATCTTGCTGCCCAGTCAATAATTATTGATTTGCGGAAGCAAGAACGCCTTCTTGAAAATACTCTATGCCTCCTTATGGGAGATCCGCCTAATGCTATTCAACGTACTGATCTCGATGCGCAGAACATCACTACGGATTTAAAAATAGGTGTACCTGTTCAATTATTGCGCAATAGGCCGGATGTCATGGCAGCTGAGCAAAATTATCGATATGCATTTGAGATGAGGAATGTTGCTTATACGCATTTCTACCCGTCCTTGACAATCGGTGCTAGTGCAGGTTTACAATCTCTACAATTATCTAACTGGCTCAGCTTGAACTCGCTATTTGCCAATGTTCTCGGTGGCCTAACCGCACCTTTATTTAACCGTTATATGCTCAAGACACAATATGCTGTTGCGCGGATTCAACAAGAACAGGCTAGATTGCATTTCAAAGGAACTCTTCTACGAGCTAGCAAAGAGGTCTCTGATGCTTTATACGCATATAGTTCTGCAAGCGATAAATTGATTTTAAAAAGACAGGAACATCTTTTGCTTGAGCAAGCTATTGAAGATTCTCAAGCGCTTCTGGAAAGTGGATTTAACAACTTCAGTTACCTCGAAGTATTGCGCGCACAACAGAGTGCATTGGGGGCGAGTCTCGATGTTATTAATGCAAGGCTTGCACAATTGCGCAGTATTGTGTCACTTTATGAAGCACTAGGCGGAGGTTGGAAATAAATAGTCCTGTGAAACGCGGTATATTTTAATATTTTCATGGTCTTATTTGTGGAAACACAGTGTATCTATGTCTGTAAATATAATTGCTTCACTCTCCTTTTGCTTCTAGGAGAAATCCTATCTCGGAATTTATGCATCAGGGCAATACGTAGAAAGCCTGGCTATGATCTATGCTCCACACTTTAGGTGAAGACCTTTTGTGTCTAATAGTTTTCACAAAATATTTAAGCAAAATTACTTTTGTAAGAATAATACCCAAATCATGCAATAGAAATTGAAGATAAGCACAAAAGCCTGTGAATACAAGCACTTGCTCGAATTTGGTTCTCACCGTAGTCTTACTACGATTCCGAGCCAAATTCTTGCGCGAGCCCTTGTCTTCTGTGGCTTTTGCACTTCCTTTTGCATTTCTATTGCATGGTTTGGGTAATAAGCTCCACAGGAGAACGGAGCAAATGTTGTCCGATATGCTTCTTTGACTAAGCTGATTTATAGGAAATAATGTGCATCCATTTTAACTATAAATTCTCGATAATATTTCGATGATTGACATTTAAAACGATTACCGGCAAAAATTCTGCCTATCTGTTATGCACCATATAAAGGCACCCAACGGACAAAATATATAGACTCTCCTATGCACCGGATATAACAGAAAGATCTTGAAAATCAACTGAAAAGCTCATTGGTATTCTCCGGTGCAGAGAGCATAGATTCTCTCGGTAGGCATACCTACTTATAGAAGTGCCCGGAAGGAGTGCATTCAATCGGAAAGGATTATTCATTTAATCTTGCTAAACCAAAGAAAAATTCATACCTTTGCGCTGTTGAAACGGCATAGGGGGAACCATACGTTCCCTCTTTTTGTTAGAATTACTTATTCAAGGAACGTGAAGGAGGAGAAAATACGGGAGATACTGACAGAAATATTCACAAGAGAAGAGTACGATGACTACTTTTTAGTTGACCTGAAAGCTCCGGACCAAAGTCATAAGATTCAAGTATTTCTGGACGGAGATGAAGGGATAAACTCTTCGATATGTAAAGCAATCTCACGAGAACTAGAAAAAATACTAGACGAAGCAAACTGGGTTCCTGAAAAATATATACTGGAAGTTTCCTCTCCCGGCGTAAAAAGGCCGCTTATAAAATTGAGGCAATTTCCTCAACATATCGGCAGGGATTTTAAAATAAGCTTAAAATCCGGTGCCAAGGTGCATGGAGAGTTAATGGCTGTGGAAGGTGATTCAATCGTAGTACTTGAAAAGAAGAAAAAGAAGCAAGGAAAGAGCCGCAAAGAAATAATTGAAGAAAGGACAATCGACTTTGATACAATCAAAGAAGCATTAGTAAAAATAACATTTAAGTAAGAATTCATGAGTCTCGTAGATACATTTGCAGAATTTAAGACAGGCAAGAATATAGATAGGCCTACGATGGTCCGTATCCTAGAGGATGTTTTTAATACTCTTTTAAGGAAAAAGTATGGATCAGAAGACAATTTTAATGTTATTGTCAACACAGATGAAGGTGACCTGGAGCTATGGCGAGTACGAGAAATCGTAGCTGATGGGGAAGTAACCGATGACCAGAGTCAGATTTCACTCAGTGAAGCGCTGAAGATAGAAGACGATTATGAAGTAGGTGAAGAATGTTATGAGCTTCTCACCTTGGAGTCATTTGGAAGGCGTGCTATTCTTGCGGCTCGCCAGACCCTACTTTCCCGGATAATGGATCTGGAAAAGGATGAGAAAATCAAGAAATACGATCAGCGTGTAGGAGATATGATATTCGGTGAAGTTGCACAGATAATCAAAAGTGATCTCATCATACTTGATGATGCCACAGGACATGAGCTTCTCCTTCCTAGAAAAGAGATGATCCGCGGAGACTTTTATCGAAAAGGCGACATGGTAAAAGCTGTCATTAAGGAAGTCGCAATGATAAATAACAACCCTGTTGTTGTCCTCAGCAGGACAGATACCAGGTTCCTGAAGAATCTGCTCGCACAGGAAGTACCGGAGATTGAGGATGGCTTAATCACTATACGCAAGATTGAAAGAATTCCAGGCGACAGGGCCAAGGTAGCTGTGGAATCATACGATGATCGTATTGATCCCGTAGGAGCTTGTGTAGGGATGAAAGGCTCTCGTATTCACGGTATTGTGCGAGAATTAAAGAATGAAAATATCGATATCATCAATTATACGGAGAATATCCAGTTATTTATTCAACGATCACTTACTCCTGCTAAGATAACAAGCATGGAAATCGATCTTGAAAAGAAAAAAGCGCTGGTCTATCTCCAGCCCGATCAAGTTTCCCTTGCTATAGGAAAAGGTGGATCCAATATCCGGCTGGCAAGTGCAATTACGGGCTACGATATCGACGTAAAACGCGAACTTATCGAGATTGAAATCGAAGATGTCGATCTCGATGAATTCAGAGATGAAATTGATGACTGGATTATCGATGAGTTTAAACGTATCGGTTGTGATACGGCCAAGTCTGTTCTGGAACATCCAGTCGATGAACTTGTAAGAAGAACAGACCTTGAAGAAGAAACAGTGATGGCTGTTATTATCCTCCTCGAAGAAGAATTTGAGGAAGAGGATGACTTTGGCAATGCTGTTGCCCAAAAGGAAGAAGAATAAGCAATATCGTATATTTTTTCCCTCTTGATCCATTTATTGGCTCAAAGTTTTTATTCTAGCGATATTACAATTACATTGAGTAAAAAGTAAGAACACTGCATGGCGAGAAGACTTGTAAAAATAGCGAAAGAACTTAATGTCGGCACCAAAACGATTGTCGAGCACCTACACGATAGTGGCTTCGAGATTAAAGATCGTCCGACCGCTAAGATTACAGATGAAATGTACCAAGAACTCCTCCGTGAGTTTGAGGATGCTATTTCCGTGAAACGCCGTGCTGATGAAATTGATATCGGTGCTGCGCGTAACAAAAAAACTCAGGAGAAAAAATCCAATAAAGAATCCAGAAATAAATCTTCCAAAGATGCTTCAAGCTCTATGCCCAAGGATAAAAGTAAGCCTAAGGATGTAGAAAGTACCGAGAAAAGCTCTGATAATAAAGAGGATTCAAGCACAAAACAAGCTAAGGAAGATAAACTGCCGCCCAAGAAAGAGGAAGACCTCGCCAAGGAAAAAACTGATACTTCTTCAACCCAAGAACCGAGTGAAGAAAAGTCTACTGAAGAACAGAAGTCTTCTGTCACTGATAAAAACAAGGAAAAAGCTTCTGACACAGAAGATAAGAAAGAGAGACGAGGGCTGAAAGTCGTGGGCAAAATCGATCTGGAAAAGAAGAAGGAAAAGAAGGGCAAGAAGAAAGAATCAGATACTCAAGAAGCTAAACAATCGGAGGAGAAAACCTCTCCTACCGAGGAATCGTCTAGCACAACAGAACCTGAAAAACCTAAGGAAGAAGAACGTAAAACTGAGAAACAAGTAGAGGCTGAAAGCAAGAAAGAAAAACCTGCAGCCGAGAAAGAAGAAAAGAAAGAAAGTGCTGAAGACGATACGATTAAACGCGTAAGTAAGCCCAAGCTTAAAGGGCTGAAAATCATGGGCAAGATTGATAAAGATAAATTAAAATCACGGCTCAAGAAGAAGAAATCTTCCAAGGATAAAAAGAAACGAAAGAGAAAGAGGAAAACAATCAGGACCAAGAAAAAAGTCCACAGAAAAAAAGGACGTCGTCGTGGTCAGGAACAACAAGAAGTTACTCAGAAAGAAATTGAAGAAAAAATACGCGCTACCAAGGCAAGGATTGCCGGAACGAGTAATAAAAAGAGTAAACGCAAATCGAGAAAACAGCGCAAGAAAGAAGAGCTTAAAGAAAAACAACTAAGACAAGAGCAAGAACAGATTCAGGAAACCAAGGTACTGGAAGTTACTGAATTTGTATCCGTATCGGAACTTGCCAGCCTTATGGATGTGCAACCGACCGATGTCATCATGAAATGCATGGATTTAGGTACAATCGTATCTATCAATCAGCGGCTTGATGCAGAAATTATTGAATTGGTTGCCTCAGAATATGATTATGATGTAGAGTTCATCTCAGCAGAAGAACAGACAGAAGAAGATAATTGGGTAGATGATCCGGAAGATCTTGAACCTCGTGCTCCTATAATTACAGTCATGGGGCACGTTGACCACGGTAAAACCTCCCTCCTTGACTTTATCCGTGAGGCAAGTGTTGCTACCGGTGAAGCAGGTGGCATCACGCAGCATATCGGAGCTTACGAGGTCGCTGTAGGTAACGACAATGAATTTAAAACAATCACCTTCCTCGATACACCGGGACACGAGGCCTTTACGGCGATGCGTGCTAGAGGAGCCAAGATTACCGATGTCGTTGTTATTATTATCGCTGCCGATGACCAGATAATGCCGCAGACCAAGGAAGCTATCTCCCACGCAGAGGCTGCCGGTGTCCCAATCGTTTTTGCCATTAATAAAATCGATAAGGCCAATGCTGATCCCGATAGAATTATCAATGAGCTTGCGCAAATGAACTACCTCGTTGAAGAATGGGGAGGTAAATATCAATCACAACGCATCTCAGCCAAGACCGGAGAAGGCATTGATGAACTCCTGGAAAAAATTACCCTCGAAGCTGAAATGCTGGAACTAGAAGCCAATCCCAATCGACCGGCCATAGGTGCGGTCCTCGAGGCTTCACTCGATAAAGGACGCGGTTACGTAGCCAAATTGCTCGTGCAAGAAGGAACTTTGAGAATCGGCGATCCTATTGTTGCCGGTCAACATGCAGGAAAAGTAAAAGCAATGTTCAATGAAGTGGGACAACGCGTTGAAGAAGTTGGTCCTTCACAACCTACCTTAATTCTCGGCCTATCCGGGGCACCACAAGCCGGTGAGAAGTTTAAGGTTATGGAAAGTGAACAAGCTGCGCGTAGCCTTGCCAATTCACGTGAACAGATCATCAGAGAACAGACCAATCGCGCTACCAAACGTATTTCCCTCGATGAAATCGGCAGAAGGCTTGCGCTCGGTGACTTTAAAGAACTTAACCTCATTGTTAAAGGTGATGTCGATGGAACCGTCGAGGCCCTCTCCGATTCACTGATTAAACAATCTGTAGAAAATATTCAAGTCAATGTCATCCATAAAGGCGTAGGACAGATTATTGAATCAGATGTCCTCCTCGCCTCCGCTTCAGATGCGATTATTATCGGATTCCAGGTAAGACCTTCACTAGGCGCGAGAAAACTCGCAGAAAAAGAAGGTATTCAGATTAAAACTTACTCTGTAATCTATGAAGCTATCGAAGAAGTGAGAGCCGCAATGGAAGGTATGCTTGAACCCAAGGAAGAAGAGAAAATAGTCGGAGAAGTGAAAGTGCGTGAAGTCTATAAAATCTCCAAGGTCGGTACCGTCGCAGGTTGCTATGTCCAGGAAGGTTATGTTTCTAGAAATACCTTTATAAGAGTTATCCGTGAAGGAATCGTCATCTATCCCAAGAAAGAAGGGGTAATCGGTGAAATACGATCTCTGAAACGCTTTAAAGATGACGTTAAAAAGGTTACTAGCGGCATGGAGTGCGGTATATCCGTAGAAAATTATAATGACTTGAAAGTAGATGACATCATTGAAGCATACGAAATTATTGAGGTGGAACAAACCCTGTAATTTCCTTCTTTAAGTCATTCTTTCCACCTTTTTCATCGGCTTACCGCCTTGCTCTATAAGTGCCTATTCTATGACTTTGACTGAGTTGAAGAGTTTTCTCGATAAACAACTTGACAGATATTATACCGCAGAGTTTATACAGAATGATCCGATATCTATCCCTCATAAATTCTCTCTTAAGCAAGATATTGAAATCATCGGCTTCTGGATAGCTATGCTTTCCTGGGGAAGGAGAAAAACGATCTTGAATAAAGGTAATGAGCTTATTGAAATTATGCATGGCGCACCTTATGAATTCGTGCTCCATCATACGGAAGCTGATCTCAAACGATTAAACCAGTTTAAACATCGTACTTTTCAGCCTATTGATGCACTCTACTTTCTCTCATTTCTCAAGTTTCATTATACGAGACACAAGAGCATGGAATCAGCATTTGGTCCCGGAGAAAACCACAGCATACACAACAGACTCATCCATTTCCATGAATATTTCTTTAGCCTCGAGCACGCTCCTCAACGCACAAGAAAACACGTCTCTAGCCCCGCTAGAAAATCAAGCTGTAAACGTTTAAATATGTTTCTACGGTGGATGGTAAGGCAAGATGAAACAAATGTTGATTTCGGTTTATGGCATACCTTCAATATGAAAGATCTCCTGATTCCTCTCGATGTACACGTAGGTCGCGTAGCAAGGAAACTCAACCTGTTACAGAGAAAGCAATCTGACTGGAAAGCTGTAGAAGAATTAACAGAAAACCTTCGCAAGCTCGACAAAAATGATCCGGTAAAATACGATTATGCCCTATTCAGTCTGGGTGTAAACCATTAAGCAATTAACCTTAGTAAGCGGCAATCAGTAAAAGGCAAACAGTAAATGGCGAATTTGCGAATGCGCGAATGCGCGAATTTGCGATTCAATTTTGAGCAAATACACAAAATTATTGACAAGCCCAACCTTTCAACTCTTCAACCTTTCAACTCTTCAACTTTACGACTTCACAAATTTGCAACCTACAACATTGAACGAGAAAAGCGCAGCTCTTATCAAGTACCTCAATCAGCTAATGGCCAACAGCCAATGGCTAAGAGCTCGCCGTAGGCGCAGCCGGTAATCGGTAACAGGTAATCGGCTCATTGCTCATTGCTCATTGGAATACAACTATCTTCTCCATCAAAATTGAAACACTTAAACCATTTTTCAACCCAACCTCAAATCAGCCAATGGCTAATGGCTAATAGCTAATAGCTAAATTGCGATTCTGCACCTCTGTCTTCAAGATGTTCCTTATCGATTATGATAGACGAACGGCCGTCCATCTCTATGAAGCCTACGAGGAATCAGGGTTCAGGCGTCAGGCGAGAACAGAACGTTAATTTTCAACTCTTCAACCTCTCAACTCTTCAACTTCACAACTCTTCAACCTTTAAACTCTTCAACCTTTAAACTCTTCAACTCTTCAACTTTCAACAAAATAAGAATCATCTTTCTCAATTACTTCAATCAGCCAATGGCCAAGAGCCAATGGCCAAGAGCTCCTTTACGACTTTGCGACTTCACAGTAAGTGCACAAAACAAAATCAATTTACATAATCAGCGAATCGCTGCCCTACTTACGACTTACGCCTAGCTACTCCGACGAAGCCGGCACCAGTTACCAGTCTCAAGTAACCAGTCACAAGATTAGACTTACGACTCACGACTCTTTTACTTACGCCTGCGGCGAAGCCGCTTCGAGTCACGAGTTACGAGTCACCAGTCACCAGATTTTAAACTTTCCCCGCTGAATATTCTTCTATACTTAGAATTTTTATGTTATGAGTAAAGCACTGTTAATGATATTGGATGGATGGGGACTCGGGACAAAAAAGTCCGCTGATGCCATTCAACTCACCCACACACCATTCTTTGATTATTTGATGGAAAAATATCCGCATTCTACCCTGAAAACATTCGGCAATTATGTCGGATTGCCGGAAGGACAAATGGGAAATTCCGAGGTCGGCCACCTGAATATCGGAGCCGGGAGAATCGTATTTCAGGATTTGCTCCGCATCAACAATGACATCGAATCGGGAGAATTTTACGAGAATGAAACCCTCAATCAAGCATTTGCGGAAGCTGAAAAGGAAAATAAAACGGTGCACTTCATGGGCATTTTCAGCGATGGCGGCGTACACGGCCACATCAGGCACCTTGAAGCCTTGCTGAAAGCCTCCGACAAGTACAAAATCAAGGAAAAATACGTCCATGCCTTCACCGACGGGCGCGACACGAGCCCTACCGGTGGTATTGATTATTTCAAGGAGATGTTGCCGGTGTTCAAGGAGCACGATGCCCGGTTGGCAAGCGTTATAGGCCGGTATTATGCGATGGATCGCGACAATCGTATGAATCGGGCGGCGCTTGCTTACAACCTGCTCGTCAAGGGCGAGGGCAAGTATTGCAAGGATATTCTCGACTGTATCCGGGTAGCTTACGCAAATGATGTTACGGATGAATTCCTGCCGGCTCTGCGTTGTCTGAATGGCAAGGAAGGGCTTATTGCCGATGGCGATCTTGTCATTTTCTATAATTTCAGGACGGACCGGCCGCGACAATTAACGAGTATGCTTACGCAAATGAATTATCCTGAACAGGGAACGAAGGCGCTGGACATCGATATGATTACGATGACGCAATATGAGAAAGATTTTAAGGGCATCAAGACCTTGTATTCCAAGGATGTGATTAAAAACTCGCTCGGTGAGCTTGTTTCCAATGCCGGCTTGACTCAGCTACGCATTGCGGAAACGGAAAAATTCCCTCATGTGACCTATTTCTTTTCGGGCGGTCGCGAAAAGGAATACGAAGGGGAAAAACGCATTCTCATCCCATCGCCGAAGGTCGCTACTTACGATCTGCAGCCGGAAATGTCGGCTTACAAGGTGACGGATGCCTGCGTAGCGACGATTGAGGATGAGGCACCGGATTTTATCTGCCTCAACTTTGCCAATCCCGATATGGTCGGTCACACGGGCGTATTGGAGGCAGCAAAGTATGCCTGTATGGTCATCGATCGATGTATGGGACAGGTTGTCCGTGCGGCATTGAATAAGGATTACGGTATCATTATCATTGCCGATCATGGCAATGCCGATTATATGATTAATGAAGATGGCAGTCCCAATACCGCCCACACCAAGAATCTCGTTCCCTGCATTTATGTATCGAATGATGGTGTTTCAAGCAGTATGTCTGATGGTATTCTTGCGGATGTAGCCCCTACCCTATGTGAGATATTGGGATTGAAAAAAGCCGATGAAATGACCGGAAAAAGTCTGATAAACCGATGAGATTAATTTTGCTGATTTTTGTTGTTGCATTTTTGTCTTCTTGTATGTCTGAGCAGCAAGGCGGCTCCGGTCTTGCTAATCCGTATTTTGCATTGGACAGCTTTGTAAAGCAAGAGATTGCTTTTTATAAGGACAAGCGGCCTGTTTTGAAGAAAATTATCATTCTCAATGGCAAAAAAGATACGATTTCTGTTGATTCGGTGGATTACGGGAAGCTCCTCGAACCATTGGAGGATTGTAATATTCATAAGCCTAATCTTATCGGAAGTTATTCTATTGATTCTTCTTATGTGAAAGATACGCTTCACATTAATTATACTGCCAATAACGATAAACTTATCCTCAGAAACTTAAATGTCAGCTTCCTTGATGGAAAAGTGTCTAAGGTGGTCGCCATCAAAAACAGTGACGGTTTATTTTCGTATGCGTATCAGAAGCTTGTTTATATACCGCAGAAAAAACTTGATATAAGGAAGGAATATAAAACGCTTTTTACGAGTAAGGACGACATTGAAATCATTTCCACATTTCAATAAAATCAGATTTTTTCAATTCTGAACGGATAATGTGACCTCGCCGAGGTCATTCCATCCTCTTTTGCCTGTGCTAACCTAATTTCGACCTCGCTGAGGTCTTTTCGGTTCGCAACCTTAATTATCAGAGATAATTTTAAATATTCGATTCTCATCGTTGTGATTTCTTCAATGTTATCTCTTTGGTCAGAATCGATCATGATTGCAGCGCAATCACATTAGGTTAGCCTCAGGTTTATGTAGATTGCCGACCTCGGAGAGGTCGCATAGTCATAAGTTTCTATTATTTTTCATACATTAGTTTAACGAAAACATTTTATTATGGCAGATGCTTATAGAAGAATTTATCTACATCTTGTCTTTGCAGTAGCGAATAGAAGGGCGCTCCTTGGATTGCAATGGAGAAATGAAGTATTTAAATATATCGCAGGAATACTCAATAATAAGGGGCACTATTCTTTAGCTATCAACGGATATAATGACCATATTCACATTTTCTTTGACTATAATGTGAATGAATTAGTTCCGGATTTAGTAAGGGAAATTAAAAAGTCATCCTCCAATTTTATCCGTAAAAAAAGGTTTACACGTTATAAATTCAATTGGCAGAATGGTTATGGCATTTTTTCTCATAGTAATGCTGAGAAAGGGAGGATTATTAACTATATAAGGAATCAAGAGGAACACCACAGAAAAATAACATTTAAAGAAGAATACTTAGAATTTCTTCGAGATTTCGAAATCGACTACAATTCTCAATACCTTTTAGATTTTTTTGATATCCGAGAATAATGTGACCTCGCCGAGGTCATTCCATCCACTTTTGCCTGTGCTAACCTAATTTCGACCTCGCTGAGGTCTTTTTGGCCTATACCTTTATTATCAGGGAATGGTATGATAAAGTTAAATCCATCTATCGTCCTTATAGCAAGCTTTTACTTTTTGGTATTATCCAATCGTGAATGCAGCGCAATCACATTAGGTTAGCTTCGGGATTAAGTACATTACCTACCTCGGAGAGGTCGCATTTATCTTCTTTCCTTAACGATGTATGAGAATAATGTGGCCTCGCTAAGGTCATTTCATCCCTTTATGCCTGTGCTTAGTATAATCGGCTCACCCACGAGGCCAATGCAGGCTTACCGATTCTTTTCTACCGGTTCAAGGGATCGCTAAACTTGAAATGCGAAGCATTGAAAGATTGGTGAGCCCGGTTTTCTGAAAACAAACCACCCCGTCCGCCAGAGGCGGACACCCCTCCAATGGAGGGGAATTTTTGGGCGTAAGATCTGTGTGAAATTCGCATTAAATTTGCCATAAATTTGCAATAATTTGCATGCTGTGTCGGGCTTTCAGCCCTTGCTGTCGTCTTATCTCTTGTTGGACTCAGCAATCCTTTGCCCACGCGCGTGGCTCGGCAGCTTACCGATTCCTTTCCCGTGTTCCACTTGTCACGATTTTTGGTCAAAAATCCCGCCAAGTGTTGTTTTGGTGCATCTATACCCAGGGTTCCACATTTCGCAAGCTCAATGCTCACCCTGGGCTTTGTTCTGTCGGGCTTTCAGCCCTTCTTGGCGAGTGGTCGGGAGACAGTAATTCTCAACTCTTCAACCCTTCAACTCTTCAACTTTACGACTTTACAACTTCACGACTTAGCAACTTTGCCATAAGAGTACCCAACAAAATATTTAAGGTACTCAGCCAAGGGCTAAAGGCAGCCCTGACTTACGACTTACGCCTTACGACTTTTTACTTATTCCTGCGGCGTAGCCGCCACCAGTTACGAGTTACGATATACCTTCAATTCTTACCGGGTATCGCGTATTGTATGAAAATATGCCGGCCTTCATCCTGCTGAAAAGGTATTGCCTTTGTTCTTTTCTTATGCGGGATCTGAATTCTGCTTTATTGACATCGGCTTGAATTTCCGTGGGTGGATATTGAAGAGCTTTCATGATTTCGGGGATGGTGGAATATTTCAATGTATTCTCTATCCGATATTCTTCAGCTATTGCAAATGAATGTATCGCAGCAATAATCTGTGCTTGGATTTCCGGTGGAGCTTCATAGAATTTATTGACCGCAGCTTGCCCAATGGAACTATTTTCGGCATATGTCCAGCCTTCCATCTGAATTTCCTCAGAATTATCGGCATCAACATTTACCATATCCTCGATGTAATCAAGCTCATACACTGCAAGGAAATCGGTCATAACTTCTACAGGAGACTGAACAAGTTCTTCATAGCTGATGATATTAACATTATCAAGGGACAAAATATGTGCATTCGCCAGCAAATAAGATGCTGTAGCCCAATACAGGCTCATACCACGTCTCAGCATGGAATAAATCGTATCGTAGGGATTCCTTACAATGCCGGCCAGTTGAGGTGCCTTAAAATATTTCTTCATCAGCGGAAAGCAGAAAGCATTGGCCGGAGTCTTCTCCACCCAATGTATTTTCCCCTTCATCGCAGCCATTGTGTTAAAATACATCTCCGCGAATGTTTCCAGGCTGTGATATTCAGCTAAAATTCGTTTATCCAGATTTAGTGCCGCAAAATCAAGACTTAACTTCGGTTGAACGTAGAAGCGCATATCTTTAAAACCGCTGATAATAGCCGGCAAGTCGGAATTAATTTTGCGCTTTTTCCTTTCCCAGTCGTAATACAATTCGGGATAAATAAAAAGATTGCTCTCCGGTCCACAATAGATATCCGGATGCCGGTTAAGAATCTGGCACAATAAAGAACTGCCCGTACTGGGTGAGCAAGCAACAATGAGTTTCATAATAGACTATCACGGATTAAAACAGGCGCAGAAGATAGGAAAATTTATTGGAAAGGAGCTTTTCGGCTGATGAATTAAGTCAGGATACTGATTAGGTCGTTATTTCATTGAGGAAAGATGAAGAGCTTTCCTTATACCGGCAGCTCAAAGATACACCTGATAAAAGCTGTACAGGATTGCGCATCTTGTATTTACAATGATAAAATTACCAATAAATATATCCAGAATACGCAATATTGTAATGTAAACATATACGATATGCGCAATAATGTGATTCTGTATAAGCTATACAGTAGAAAGATTTTAGAAATAATTTGGCCAATAAGAGGAAATATTGTAGGATTGCGTATATTTGAGAGTTACCTGCAAGCCAAAAGAACGAGCAGACAATATTGAAATAACGGGAATGAATGAATTTTTATTTTTGCCAACACACATTTAAAACAATTTTTGCCCACCGCACAAATGGCACATTTGGTTTTTCCCAACGCTCAAGCCTATGCTTAAAAAACCAAAAGAGCCATTTTTTTCCAACGCTTCGACCATCAATTTGACAAAATACCATCAGACTCACAAAACAAATAAAACAGGAAAGCGTTTAAACCGTATAAGAAAAAATAGTACTTTTACACAAGAATGAAAAGACAGTATTACATATTATTCATTGTATTGTTGGGTTTCTTTTTGACACCAACACTGTCTTTTGCTTGTAGCAACCCTACAGAAAAAACGGAAAAAACCTGTTGCGAAAAGGAAAATCCGTCAGACCAAAAAAAGGACTGTTGCAAAACAGGACATTTGCAAAACAACGGCAATGGACACGATTGCGATGGAAATTGCACCCACTCTTTTTGCCAATGTCCGGGTTTTCACTGCGCTGTTGTGATTCCCACAATATCCAATAAGCACATACATTTTGCTTTGAAGCAAAACTTTTCTGATAAAGAAGCCTATATTTCTTCGGGCTTTTATTCCATTTGGATACCCCCAAAAATAAGTTAAATTCCTATACGGACAGCCATAGGTACGTCCTTTTGTGAGCAAAATATGTTTTGCTTGCACTTTCTATTATCAAAATTTACAGGAATTTAAAATTTAAAAAAAATGAAGTCATATATTTTAATGGTAGCTTTTACCGCTACCACATTTGTTGCTTGTGGCAACAATCAAAAATCAAACGAAACAGCGAATGTTGTGGAGCAAGTTTCAACAGAAACACAATATCAAAATGCAGGAATAGAGGAAGTAATCACTTATTATCTGAGTTTAAAAAATGCATTGACATCCGATAATTCAGAAAAAGCTGCGAAAGCAGGCGGTAAGCTAAAAACTGCCTTGGTCAATCTTGGGAATCAAGAAATGACCAAAAAGCAACAAAAAGCTTATGACGACATTGCAGAAGCAGCGGAAGAAAATGCAGAGCATATTTCAGAAAACGGTGGAAAAATTGACCATCAGCGTGAGCACTTTCAGAGTTTGAGCGAAGGCATATATATCCTTGTCAAAGTCTTTGGAACTTCACAAACGCTGTACAAAGATTATTGCCCGATGAAAGAATCCATTTGGTTAAGCAAGACTAAGGATATAAAAAATCCTTACTATGGCCAAAGTATGCTCTCTTGCGGAACGGTAAAAGAAACCATCAGCAAGGAATAATACCGGGAAAATGAACAAACGTAAAACCATTATCCTGATAGTGGTGGTTGCTTTTATCGTTATACAGTTTTTCAGACCTGACCGGAACAATTCCGGTCAGGTTTATGAAAAAGCTATAACGCAACTCTACCCCATTCCGGATAACGTCAATCTCATATTACAGCAGTCCTGCGTGAATTGCCATTCCAACAATACGGAATACCCTTGGTATGCCAAGGTGCAACCTGTTGGTTGGTTCCTGAACTACCATATCCGAAATGCAAAAGAGCAGTTAAACTTAGATGAATTTGCGGAATATTCTGAAAGGAAACGCATCAACAAATTACGGTCAATAAGAGACCAGGTAAAGGACGGCGAAATGCCATTGTGGTCTTATACCCTGATGCACGAAGAAGCCAAATTATCCGAAACAGAAAAATCGTTGTTAGTCGATTGGCTGAATACAACGATAGACAGCCTTAAAACAATACAGCGAAACAAATATTTAAAATACTTAAAATGAAATATATAAAAATTATATCGACGTCAATTCTAATTTTGTTCATAGGCTATTCGGCTTTTGCGCAAGAATATGTTCCCGAGCAATTTAATCACGGGAACAATAAAACATACGAACCCTTCACAAATTTTGCGGCACCTGTTGCCGAACCAACCCCATTGAACGCCCCTGTAAAATGCCCAATTTCCAATTTGGAAGAAAACGTTGCGACCAAAACCATAAAGGCAGCCAATGCGGGAATCCACTTTCCGAAAGGAACAAAAGGCGTGAAAACGGTACGTTATGATTTATATGTAACAGATACTATCGTAAATTACACAGGCAAAGAAAGGCACGGGATTGCCGTCAATGGCACTATTCCTGCGCCAACCTTGGTATTTACTGTTGGCGACACAGCGGTTATTTACGTGCATAACCGTTCCGACAAACCAAGTTCTATTCATTGGCACGGTGTACAGTTGCAAAACCGTTTTGACGGTGTTCCTTACCTCACCCAACAACCTATACCGCCACATACTACCCATATTTACAAATTTGTCGTAGTGCAGTCAGGCACGTATTGGTATCACAGCCATTTTAAACTGCGAGAACAACTTGGCCTTTATGGTGCGCTTATATTCAACAAAAGAAATGAACCGGATATCCCTACTATTCCCATAGTTTTGAGCGAATGGAGCGATATAAAACCCAAACAAATCAACCGAATGTTGCACACAGGCAACGATTGGTTTGGCATAAAAAAAGGAAGCACTCAAAGCTATTGGGAAGCGATTAAAGCAGGAAAATTAGGCGTAAAGTTCGTCAACGAGTGGAAAAGAATGGAAGCAATGGATGTGAGCGATGTGTACTATGACCGTTTTCTTTTGAACGGAAAAACTTCACAAACATTCTCTCAATTTAAAGCGGGCGAAAAAGTACGATTGCGGGTTGTGAACGGTGGCGCATCGTCCTATTTTTGGCTAACCTACAGCGGTGGCGAGATGATGGTGGTAGCCAATGACGGCAATGATGTCGTTCCGGTAATGGTTGACCGATTAATTATGGGGCCATCGGAAACCTACGATGTGGTTGTTACCATTCCCGAGAATATGCAATACGAATTTTTGGCAACGCCCGAAGACCGTACGGGTTCGGCTTCCCTTTGGTTGGGAAGCGGTATGAAAATGCCTGCAAAGGAACTGCCGCCTTTGAAATTATTTGAAGGAATGCAGATGATGAATCAGATGATGAAAATGAATGGCGATATGAAACCGATGGGAATGGATATGACCTTACAGAAAATGGATATGAATTCTGTTATGTACCCTGAAATGGATAATAGTGGTATGCATAATATGGAAAATATGGACGGAATGGAAGGGATGAATAATTCTCATCAACATAACAAAGAAACAACTGAAACTTATGTTTGTCCAATGCACCCCGAAGTAACATCCGACAAACCCGGTAAATGCCCGAAATGTGGAATGAAGTTGGTTAAAAAAGATGCGGATGGAAATATGGAAAATATGGATATGTCATCAGACAAAATAACGACATTGAATTATAATATGCTTAAAGCTACCCACAAAACCACATTGCCCGAAGGTCCTTGGAAAACTTTACATTTTGAATTGACAGGCAATATGAACCGTTATGTTTGGTCTATTAACGGAAAAACCGTTGCAGAAACCGATAAAATCAAAATAAAACAAGGCGAAAACCTGCGTATTATTTTACACAACAACACGATGATGCGCCACCCGATGCACCTGCACGGACACGACTTTCGGTTGGTCAATCAATATGACGAATATTCACCAATGAAAAACGTGGTGGATATTATGCCAATGGAAACCGATACATTGGAATTTCACGCATCGGAAAGCGGAGATTGGTTTTTCCATTGCCATATTTTATATCATATGATGAGTGGTATGGGCAGGGTGTTCAGTTACCAAAACAGCCCAAACAACCCGGAAATCCCTAACCCACAAAAAGCGTACAAAAAACTACAAAGGGAAGCAAGTATGTATCATTTTATGTTTCAAAATGATTTTGCCACCAACGGAAATGACGGTATGATGATGTATGCCAATACACGTTGGGCATTTCAGGCAGAATGGCGGTTGGGATATAACGACCACCACGGCTATGAAGTGGAAACACATTTTGGAAGGTACTTTGGCAAAAAGCAATGGATATTTCCTTATGTAGGCATTGATTGGCGTTATCGCAAAAATTCCGCACAAGAAGAAAACCTTTTTGGACAAACAAGTACAAAAGACGACCGTAAAGTTTTTCACGTGGGTATTCAATATACTTTACCGTGGCTAATCGTTTTGGATGCAAGTATAGACCACACAGGAAACGTAAGGGTAGAGTTGGAACGTGATGATATTCCGTTGACGGCAAGGACAAGAGCAATGTTTATGGTAAACACAGACAAAGAATGGATGATTGGTGGAAGGTATATTTTAACCCGATATTTTTCACTTTCAACTCATTATGACAGTGATATGGGATTTGGGGCAGGAATAACATTTACCTACTAAACGATAAAGGAACAAGCCCACACAAAAGGCACACACATTGCCAAGTCGCACCAGCCAGCGCACCGCCAAAACTTGGCAAAGAGTGTGCCTTCCCTTCCTAAGAAAAATTGTTTAAATTGCCAACGCTAAAAAATAAAAAATCTGATAGAACAACCACAACTGAATGATGGCCAGCAGGTAACAACGGCTATGCGCCAGGCGGGAAACAGTCTTCGGTTGATAGATTACGGAAGCGAGAACGGTTTCGTTTTCAAAAGAACAATTCCGGGCAAAAGCCCCGCCCGGCGCATAGCCGCGGGACGATGTAGCACCATACGCTCCGCGTATGGCGCTACATCGTTCCGGTGGCTGCACCACCAGACGTACTTGTCCGCTCCGCGGACGGCGCACATCAGGTGGTTTTTCGAAATACCGCCTCGGTGCAAGCACCGGTCGGAACTTCGTAAAGCCACCGGAACGTTGTGTGCCATTGCTACAGAAAATACTCACCAAATTAAAAGCTACTTTCTCAAAAGATTTATTTCCATTTCATTTTTGTAAACCAAAGTTTTTTTATAATTTTGGACATATTTAGTCTAAAACATTTTTGACCAATGAAGACTTTGGGAACCATATTAAAATTAGCAAGGAAAGAAAGAAATCTAATCCTTAGGAAAGTTGCAGCAGAAGTGGACATCGACCAATCTTTGATTAGTAAATTCGAAAAGGACGAACGAAAGCCCACCGAAGAACAACTAAAACGACTTGCTACATTTTATAATATCCCCGAAAAAGAATTAACCATAAATTGGTATTCAGATAAAATAGCAGATGAATTAAAATATGCTGAATCAACAGCAGAAATATTAAAGGTAGCAGAGGAAAAAATCCAATATTTTAAAGCAAGAGAAAATGGAAAATAAAGAATTAAGAGTAGCGGAACTATTTGCAGGAGTTGGAGGTTTTCGACTTGGTTTAGAAAAGCATAACTATAAAGTAATTTGGAGTAACCAATGGGAGCCAGCCACGAAAAAGCAACACGCTTCAATGGTTTATGAAGCACGATTTGGCAAAGAAAATCATTCTAATGTAGACATTGCCAAAGTTCCAACGGGCGAAATACCAGATCACGATCTGCTTTGCGGAGGGTTTCCTTGCCAAGATTATTCTGTAGCCACGACATTACATAATTCTAAGGGCTTAGAAGGAAAAAAAGGCGTTTTATGGTGGTCTATACATAGGATTCTTAGTGAGAAAAAGAACAAACCAAAATATTTGTTCCTAGAAAATGTAGATCGTTTATTAAAATCACCTGCGAGCCAACGAGGTAGGGATTTTGCGATAATGCTAAAAAGTCTAAATCAATTAGGTTATGCGGTAGAATGGCGTGTTGTCAACGCAGCTGAATACGGAATGCCGCAACGAAGAAGGCGTACTTTTATCCTTGGTTACCATAAATCAACGGAAATATATAAGCGAATACAAGAAACAAAAGCGTTAGATTGGCTTTTAAGAGAAGGAACAATAGCTAATGCTTTCCAAGTACATAATGAACCTGCTTTATTTTGTCCAAAATTTAAATTGAAAGGAGATTTGGTAGAAATCACCAATAATTTCAATAAAAACGGAAAGAAATCCCCCTTTGAAAATACAGGCTTGATGATAAACGAGGTGGTTTCTTCATTAAAAACCACACCAAAATATGGCGGCTCACAAACCGTTTTGAAAGATGTTTTACAAAATGGTGAGGTAACCAAAGAATTTTTTATTCCAGAAAGTGACAAAGAAAAATGGGAATATTTGAAAGGAGCAAAATCTTTTGAACGTGTATCAAAAAACGGACACAAATACAAGTATTCGGAAGGTAGTATGACATATCCTGATGCATTAGATAGACCTTCTCGAACCATTATTACGGGAGAAGGCGGTAAATCACCTTCCCGATTTAAACACGTTGTAAAAACAAATCGTGGTTTACGCCGATTAACGCCTGTGGAATTGGAGCGGTTAAATATGTTTCCGGACGACCACACCAAATTAGAGGGAATCACAGATAACAAAAGAGCTTTCTTTATGGGGAATGCTTTAGTTGTTGGAGTAATTGAGAAACTAGGAAAAGAACTTTATAACCAAATTTTTAATTTTGAATATGCCTGAATATGACATTAATTCAGCAGAATCGATAATTAATTTTGCTAAAAAACTAAAAAACAAAACCCTTCACGACGTTTGTGGAGCCAAAATCGAAGAACACGGCTATACGGGAAAAGGACATTTTGGGCAAATATTGGAAAAATTCTATTTTGGTTACGAGCCAAATTCTGATGCTCAAGCTGACTTCCCTGAAGCCGGTTTGGAACTTAAATCGAGTCCATTAAAGACCTTGAAAAATGGTGATTTCCGTTCTAAAGAAAGATTGGTTCTTAACATTATCAACTATTTAGAAGTACACAAAGAAAGTTTTGAGGATAGCTCTTTTTGGAAAAAGAATGCACATTTGTTACTTATTTTCTACCTGTGGAAGAAAGAAATAAATGCTGTAGATTATCTCATAAAATTAGTGGACGATTGGAAGTACCCGAATGAAGATTTAAAAATCATCAAACACGATTGGGAAACGATTAATCAAAAGATAAAAGCAGGTAAAGCCCACGAAATATCAGAAGGAGATACTTTTTATCTTGGAGCTTGTACAAAAGGGTCAACAGCAGCGAAATCATTAAGAGAGCAACCTTTCAGCGACACTAAAGCAAAACAAAGAGCATATTCACTTAAACAAGGTTATGTTAACCATATTATTGCTCAAATAGCTAAAGGAGAAAGCGGAACTTATGGTAAAATAGTTGATAGACCTGAAATTCTAGACTCAGAAACTATTGAAGATATTATCTTATCTAAATTCAGACCTTTTTACGGCAAGACAGCACAACAAATAGAGACAGATTTTAAACTTAATTTGAATCAAAAAGCTAAAAGTTATTTTGCCAATTTGACTAAATCAATTTTAGGAATAGGCTTAGATAAAAGAATTGAAGAATTTGAGAAAGCCGATATAATCGTCAAGACAATTCGATTAAAAGAAAATGATTTGCCAAAAGAGGATATTTCGTTCCCTACATTCAAATACAAGGACTTAATTGAAACAGATTGGGAAGAATCAGATTTTAAAAATATTTTAGAAAGTAAATTTTTCTTTGTTTTCTACCAGTTTGAGAATAAAAATCTTATTCTAAAAAAAGTACGTTTTTGGAATATGCCTCAATCAGATATTAAAATTGCTAAAAAAGTATGGGTAACAACAAAAAGGAATATTGAACAAGGTAGAATAGTTGAACGAGTTACAGAAAATGGCAGACGAATAACTCATTTTCCTAAGAAAACCGAAAATAAGGTCAGCCACGTTCGACCACACGCAAGAAATTCTAAAGACACTTACCCATTACCTATAAAGGATAAAACAACAGGAACAACTGAATATACAAAACACTGTTTTTGGTTGAATGCAAGTTACGTTAGGGATAAGATATACCAAAAATGAAACTAAAGGAAACCGCAACGGCAACACAACAACTAGCGTTTCGTTGCGCCCGCAGGGTGAACAATGAAACGCCCTGTTGGACGGAACCTCTACAAGGTGACTCCTATGGAATTATCAATATGTACCTTTGGGGATTTAAGCGGAATAGATACCGCTTGTGAAGAGGAATAAGAGGATAGACTGTCTTAAAACCGGATTTTTATCCTTATTTCATCTCCCGATAGCTATCAGGAAAGCATACCTCCCCTTACCCATTCTACGAGGTCTGCAGAACAGGGACAGCTGAACGAAGCGATAAATATGCCTGTGGTGGTCCTCTTACTCCAAAAGTGTGGATGAGTATTAAATTTCCGACTTTACAACACGGACATTTATGGAGACGAGTCTTTATCTCTTGGCTGGGTCTTTCTACACCGAGTAATTTTTGAAGTCTCTGGAGTTTCCCTCGCTTCCAACTACTACTCAATATGCCGTAATGCCTTATACGGACGAATCGATATGGAAGGATATGTTGTGCAAAACGACGGACAAATTCTTCATTGCTTAGCTGCATTTCCTTTTTCCGTGACCCTTGCCGATAATCCTTATAGGTAAAAGTGACATGGTCAGCTGTCACATCCCTTATTCGGTGGTTACTGATGGCAACTTTGTGGCTATATCTGCCTAAGTATTCGATTACTTGAGCCGGTCCTCCAAATGGTCGCTTGGCATATACTACCCATTCCTTCGTAAACAAGCTATCCAATAAAGCCTGATCTTGTATCTTGTGTTTCCGAAGCTCTGCGACATATTTTGCTCGGAATACTTTACTCATTGCTTTCACGGAAAATAAATACTTGCTACTTCTGACTTGCCTTTCCCATCTATTATGCTTGTTCATTCCTCCTCCCGGAACAATGCAATGTAAGTGGGGATGTAAACTCAAGTTCTGTCCCCACCACGTTAGAAATAAACCAATGAAATAATCACATAGATTTCTAACGTGGCCCACCACGTTAGAAATAAACCAATGAAATAATATCCCATCCCCTTAACAAGAAGTTAGTTTAACAATCGATTGAAAAGTAATACATTTACTATATGAAGGATTTAAAACAATATTTCGTGTATGTACTGAATTCGCAGAAAGATGGTTCATGGTATATCGGATATACTCAAAATATTAAAGAGAGACTTAATCAACATAATCACGGAGAATCCTATTATACAAAACGTAAAAAACCTTGGGATTTATTATACTATGAAGTTTCTTTCAATAAATATGATGCCATTGCAAGAGAGAAATATCTAAAAAGTGGAATGGGACGAAGGTATTTAAAGAATCGTTTAAAGAATCAATTAAATTTCTAACGTGGCCCATGTATGCAATAAAGCTACCATCCCCAGTTGTACTCCTTCGGTATGACCAAATTGATTCAGTGTTTGCCAGGCAGCTTGGAACAGGCTACTGTAGATTATCCTCGGCTGAAATAGCGCAAGTTGATTTAGTTCGCCGGGCAAAGTGAATACCAAGTGATAATACGTACACGGCAATAAATCCCTCGCACGCTTTTCTATCCATTCCACCCGTTTATGCCCTTGGCATTTTGGGCAATGTCTATTGCGACAGCTATTGTAACTTATTCGGATGTTCCCGCATGTATCACAGGCATCAATATGCCCTCCCAGTGCTTTTGTCCGGCAATGTTTTAAGGCACGTAGCGTTTTTTCTTGATGTATATTGAGATGCAATCCCGATATATCAACTTGCCGTAGTACATCACTTACTTCCCACTGCGGCTGCATAGTTCAAATACCTTATCCAATGGGCTATGTGCTGTTTGTTCCGGTGGTCTACAGACATGGAGATAGATCATCGTTGTACGCACACTAGCGTGTCCCAATAACTTTTGCACTGTCAAGATATTGACTCCGTCTTCGAGCAGATGAGTTGCATAGGTATGTCTGAAGAGATGGACGTTCACTTGTTTTTCTATGCCTACTTGTTTTGCCACCTTTTTCACTGCCCACTGCACCCCACGTTGACTATAACGACCATCAAATCCCTTTCCTTCCGGATTCCCCTTTCCTTCAAAGAGGTATTTCTGTGGCTTCGCTGCTTGTAGATATGTCTGTATCCCTCTGATTAGGTGCCTAGAAAGCGGTACATATCGGTCTTTTTTCCCTTTCCCTTGTTCTACATGCAGCATCTGTCGATCAAAATCCAGATGCCGTAATTCTATATTCCGTACTTCCATACAACGTAAGCCGCATCCATAGAGTAAGCCTATCAGTAATCGATGCTTCAGTAATGTTGCTCCCTTTAACATCCGCCATATTTCTTCCCTGCTGAGCACGACGGGTAATCGTTTTGCTCTCGGCACTGAGGGGAGCTTTAGATGTGAATACGGTAATCCTTCTGTATTTAATAAACTGCGTAGTCCGTACACAGTATGCTTAAAATAGGTCTGTGATGGCGTTTTTGATCTTTGTTGAAGTGCATACAGATATTCCTGTACCTGCTCAGGGTCTAATTCCGTAGGTAAACACTGAAAATGTAAGGTAATTGCAGCGATGTGCCTTGAATAGTTCTCATAAGTCCTATCTGAACGACCTAGTATACTTAGGTTGCGCTTGTACCGATAGAGAAGTTCAGAAAAACCTTTAACTTCGCGGCAGGCACGATGTGCCATTTTGTTGGGTCTTAAATCTGCGGAATCTTTTTTTTAGTTGTCATCTTGAAAGATTTATTGGTTAAACAATCTTCTAATGTAGGCAATATTTATTAAAAAGCTACCGTAGGTTTAGTCCAACAAACGGTTTTACAATATTCCTTCCTTTTTGTACCTTTGGTACAACGGAGGAAACATCGTAAAGCCACCGGAACGTTGTGTGCAAGGCTAAAGACCTATTCATCCAAACTTTAGCAAACAATTTTTGAAATAAAAATTAATATGTTTGCCATACCAAAATATTTTTTAAGACAACAATATTATGGACATTACAAATTTTCCAGAACATTTATTTGAAAATAACTACACGGAGACATCAGACCTACAAATTGCTAACTACGAAGTTTATAAACATTTTTCCAAAAATAAGATTAACCTAAACAAAAATGTATTCAGTTTTTTGTTGGACGGACAAAAGAACATTCACTTTTCAAATGACATCGTTTCGATAGATGATACACAATCCTTACTCCTTGCATCGGGAAATTTTTTAACAACAGAAATTGTAGGAGCAAATAGTTATAGTTGCCTACTCTTTTTCTTTTCTCAAAAAAACATTAATGATTTTTTATTGAAATATGGGCATTTTTTTAACCCAAATGACTTTAATAAAGCAGCTACCAGTAGTCCTTATTTCCTTATAGAAAAAGACAATTTTATTATCCATTTTATTAATTCTATTCAACAAATTTATGGCTTGAATCAAACAATCTCTCAAAAGATTCTGGAATTGAAATTTGAAGAAATTATGCTGTATCTGGCTGATAAGTATGGGCAAAGATTTTTTGTTTATCTACATTCTTTGTTAATCAACGAAAGAGAATTATCTTTTAAAATGGTTATTGAAAAAAATCTGTACACGAGTTTGAATATTGATGAGGTCGCTTTTCTATGCAATATGAGCCTGTCTACTTTTAAGCGAAAATTCATACAATTATATCAAGAGTCTCCAGGAAAATGGTTTCAACTAAAACGGCTCAACAAAGCCCAAAAGTTATTGCTTAATAATGAAGCGACACCATCAGAAATCTATATGGATTTTGGTTATAATAGCTTATCAAATTTTAGTACAGCCTTTAAAAATGAATTTGGTTACAGTCCAAAAAACATTATGAAAACTTGACCTTTTTTCATAAGTTTTTGAACTAAATAAAAAAGCCTCACAAGCTTAAATGAGCTACATTTGTTAAAACAAAATTGGTTTAATTAAAAAATAAAAAGACATGAAAAAATTAGGATTATTAGTTCGACTAGAAGCAAAAGCTGGAAAAGAAAAAAATGTTGAAGAGTTTATTACAAGTGCATTACCACTTGCTAATGAAGAAGCGGGCACTATTACATGGTATGCGTTCCGTATTGACGCTTCTACATTTGGCATTTTTGACACTTTTTCAGATGAAGAAGGCAGAGAAGCACATCTTGGTGGTAAGATTGCAAAGGCGTTAATGGAAAATGCACCTGAATTGTTGGCTACTTCACCATCTATTGAGAAATTGGACGTTTTAGCGGCTAAATAAACATGCCACAATTATTCTAAAATGGCAGCCTGTCAAAGTTCTGTAAAGGAATTTGTACAGGCTTCCTATGTTTAAAACAGCGTGGAAATAAATTAAGCTTAGACTGACGAAGAAGCCCAGCACAACAACTAGCGTTTCGTTGCGCCCGCAGGGTGAACAATGAAACGCCCTGTTGGACGGAACCTCTACAAGGTGACTCCTATGGAATTATCAATATGTACCTTTGGGGATTTAAGCGGAATAGATACCGCTTGTGAAGAGGAATAAGAGGATAGACTGTCTTAAAACCGGATTTTTATCCTTATTTCATCTCCCGATAGCTATCAGGAAAGCATACCTCCCCTTACCCATTCTACGAGGTCTGCAGAACAGGGACAGCTGAACGAAGCGATAAATATGCCTGTGGTGGTCCTCTTACTCCAAAATTATGGATGAGTAGTAAATTTCCGACTTTACAACACGGACATTTATGCAGACAAAGACACATTTCTTGTATTAAATCTTACAATTCCCTATCTTTTCTCCATGAAAAAGGAGCAGGGAAAGAAAAAGCAGAGGCGCATACAGAGCAAAAGGCCACTACTGACCAAAACCGGCTATATCGGCTTGGCTTTGATTGCTGTTTTAACACTTGTCAGTTTTTATCCGGTCTTCAATGCGGGATTTGTCAACTGGGACGATTCTAAGAACATCTTAGAGAACAGCAATGTGTGGTCGCTGAGCATGGAAAATATCCGCGCAATCTTTACTGAAACCGTCATCGGCAATTATAATCCACTGACAATTTTGACCTTCGCCCTTGAATATGCGATTTCAGCTGACAACCCATTCCTATATCACCTGGATAATGTCATCTTGCACATATTGAATGTTTTCCTCGTGTTTTTACTAGCACGACGCTTAAAATTAAGCACTTATGCAGCTCTTTTTCTTACAGCGCTCTATGCAATTCAACCGATGCGTGTCGAATCAGTCGCCTGGATAACCGAACGCAAAGACGTCTTATTTGCGGCTTTTTATTTTGCCTCAATTCACTTGTATCTTTCATATAAACAGAAGCGCAAGATTGGGCTATATATCCTCAGTATTCTTCTTATGCTTTTAGCCTGCCTGAGCAAGATTCAGGCCGTCACTCTCCCACTATCGCTCTTGCTTATCGATATGTATATGCATAAAAAAGCCAATTGGCAACAATGGATAAAAGAGAAAATCCCATATTTCATCCTAGCCTTGTGTTTTGGCTTGCTCGGCATCTATTTTCTCCATCAAGAAGGCACTTTAAATCAAGCAAGCATTCATATAAGTTCCTTTGAGCGCTTTATCCTCGGCTTTTACAGCCTGTCTGTTTACCTCATTAAGAGTTTGATTCCCTATGAAATGGTCGCTATTTATCCATATCCTACCCCACTGAAGGCAATTCATTACATACTCTCAATCCTCGGCATAGCAAGCCTTGCAGGAATCATATATCTCTGGTTCAGTAAGCATAAAGTCCTGCGTTTTGGCTTGACATTTTTCTTTGTCAATATTATGTTTCTCCTTCAATTTGTCGGTGCGGGCCAAGGTCTGACAGCCGATAGGTTTACCTACATTCCATATTTTGGCCTCTTCTTCATATTCGCTTATTTCTGGGATAGGGCTCGTAAAAACAAGCTGCTAGTCAACAGCTATATCTGGAATATAAGCGCAATTGTCCTTCTCCTCCTCTACTCTTTTCTCACATTTCAACAGAGCCAAGTCTGGCACAACTCTGAAACTCTGTGGAAGCATCAGTTGAAATACTATAAAAACATTCCCTTACCCGCTTGTAATCTCGCCAATTATCTCCGCGATCAAGGACGCTATGAAGAAGCGATGGAATACTATAACGAGTCGATGAATCTTGCTCCACGTCGTGCGATGACGAGAAATAGCCGCGGTAAGCTCTACTTCACCCTCGGGAAATATCAACAAGCACTCCAAGACTACAATATCGCGCTCGATGTAGAACCGCATAATGCCGAATATCTCTCCAATAAAGGTGCCGCACTTGGCTATTTGCAACAGTTTCATAAATCACTCAATTATTTTAATAAAAGTATTCAAGCAGATCCCACTTATCTTTCCGCTTACGCAAATCGCGCCTACACTTACTTCAAGCTCAAAAACTACGAGAAAGCTTACAAGGACTTCGCCTTTTCCCTAGAACATTCCGGTCCATCAGCAGCACTTTATTCAATGATGGCACGATGCTCCCGTCTCATGGGACAGAATCAACGAGCTCTGAATGAAATTACACAAGCTATCTCCATGAATAATAGCGGCACATATTATGTTATTCAAGCAGTTATTTTAAATCAGCTCAATCGAAAAGCCGAGGCGAAACAAGCTATACGCACCGCAGAAAGAATGGGCACAGATGTGAATTCTCAGGTAAAAGATATTATCTTTGGCAATAAATGAGTCATACGTCGGGAGTCGTAAGTCATATAAAGTAAATACTGTACTTTCCAGGCTAAGTTGTGGTATAAACTATCTTTAGGGTACAGGACAAATAATAGAGGTAGAATGTGCTTAAATGACTGCGGTGACATTCTTATAAGTATTATGTCAAGCAGCATTATGGCTCGATGATTTACGACTTAATAAAAATACGGATTAGCCCGCTGAAGGCAAGATGACAAAATATGAACTAAAATTTTAAGGTACTGCCTGTAGAAAATATGCTGAAGAGTCTCTACATAAAAAATTATGCGATTATCGAGGAAATCACACTTCAGTTTCCCGATGGTCTAACGATTATCACGGGGGAAACCGGGTCGGGGAAGTCGATTATGCTGGGCGCACTGGGACTTATCCTCGGTGATAGAGCGGATTCCGATAAACTCTATCATAAAGCATCAAAATGTATCGTAGAAGCACAGTATGACCTCCGGCGATACAATCTACAAGGATTTTTCACAGAACACGACTTTGATTACGATGATGAGCTCATCTTGCGTAGAGAAATCAGCCCCAAAGGGAAATCACGTGCCTTCATCAACGATACACCTGCCTTGCTTAAAGACTTGAGGCTGCTCGGAAAGCAACTTATTCAGCAGCACAGGCAATTTGACACGATGGAGATTACTGAATCGACCTATCAACTCAAGTTATTGGACGCGATGGCTGAACAGGGGGATTTACTCCACGACTATTCTTTAAAATATAGAGAACGGGAAGAGCTTCTTTCATCGATTAAAGCCATTGAAGAACAGAGGAATAATGCACTGAAAGAACAAGATTATATCGCCTTTCAGCTACAAGAAATAGAAGAACTCCAACTCGATCGGGCTGAGGTCAGCACGATTGATGCAGAATATCAACGTCTTCAGCATGCTGATGATATTGTAGAAATTCTCTCAAGCTTTACCGGTGAGCTCACGGAAGGAGATTATTCTATTCTTGACAGGATACGAGGATTGCGTAGCAATCTGGATAAACTGGATACATATTTGCCGGAAGGCAGCGAAATAATCAAGCGACTGGAGGCCGGCATTCTTGAACTGGAAGACTTGGGTCAATATGCCATAGAAATCGGGGAATCGGTGGAAAGGGAACCGGAGAAACTAGAACTCATCAGCGCACAGATTGATGGCTTGCAGAGGCTGGTAAAAAAGCATCAACTCGAGAGTTATGAAGAGATATTTGACTTAAAGGAAGAGCTGGAAGCGAGTCTTACAGATATTGAAGAGAGCTCGGAACGACTGGAAGAAGCGGAACGACATTTGCGGAAGCTGGATAAAACACTGGAATTACTGGCTGATGAGCTCCATAAAAACAGGAAGGCACTCCTGCCTGAGCTGGAAAAAGCGGTCAAGGAACAGTTGAGCTTGCTTGCGATGCCGTATGGGCAGTTTAAGATTGAGCTTGAGCAGTCGGATGAGCTCGGGAGAGCCGGGAAAGATAAGGCGCACTTCCTATTCAATGCCAATAAAGGTGGCGAGTTACAGGAGTTAAAGCAGGTTGCTTCAGGCGGGGAAATGTCGCGCCTTGCCCTCGTATTGAGCTCACTCGTAGCCAAGTCAATGACATTGCCTACATTGATATTTGACGAGATTGACAGCGGTGTATCCGGTGATGTGGCATTAAAAATGGGCAAAATCTTAAAGGAACTCTCCCAAGAACATCAAGTGATTGTGATTACACATTCGCCGCAGATTGCTGCACAAGGTGATGTCCACTACTACGTGTCAAAACGCGTGGATGAAAATCGCACCTATGCGGAAATCAATATGCTGAAAGATGCGGAAAGGACAGATAAAATTGCTATAATGCTGAGCCAAAAACCTCCGACGGAGGCGGCTCGGAAAAATGCAGAAGAACTATTAAACTATAAATTTATTTAAACAATGGCGTACAACTTACTTAAAGGGAAAAAAGGAATCATATTTGGAGCTCTTGACAATCAATCAATTGCATGGAAAGTGGCGGAAAGATGTCACGAAGAAGGAGCAGAAATTGTCCTTACCAATGCACCTGTTGCACTCAGATTTGGGAAGATTAAGGACCTCAGCGAACAGCTCAATTGCGAGCTCATCCCTGCAGATGCTACCTCGATGGATGATCTCAATGAGCTATTTGAGAAATCGATGGAAGTACTGGGAGGAAAGATTGATTTTATCCTGCATTCGATAGGAATGTCGGTAAATGTCCGAAAAGGTAATCCCTATACGGACTTAAATCACGACTGGATGATGAAAACACTCGACGTTTCTTCCGTATCAATGCATAAAATGTTGCAATCAGCCTATAATCTCGATGCGATAAATGAAGGTGGTTCTGTTGTTGCATTGACCTTCATTGCTTCGCAACGGACCTTCCCTTCTTACTCAGAGATGGCAGAAAGCAAGGCATTGCTAGAGAGCTTTGCCAGGAGCTTCGGTTATCATTATGGCGTAAAAAATGCTGTGCGGATAAATACCGTATCGCAATCACCGACAATGACCACCGCCGGTTCAGGTGTGTCGGGATTTGATGCCTTCTTTAAATATGCCGATGATATGTCACCCCTCGGAAATGCAAGCGCTGACGATTGTGCTAATTTCTGTGTTACGATGTTCAGCGATCTCACTAGAAAGGTCACAATGCAGAACATCTATCACGATGGTGGATTCTCCAGCATGGGAATTAATCCTGCAATATTCGATGCATTAAATGAAGGTGAATCTTAAATCTTATACATATCCTTGATAGAATGATGGAATCCCGATGGAAGACTTGTTCTATCGGGATTTTTTTTTTAGAGCCTGCAGAAAATTATCCTCCGGATCGAATATCACTCAGGAATAAAAAATGATTGTTAACTAGTGGTTGAAAACGGTCAACGTTATTTAGGCATGGACAGAACAATGAGCAATGAACAATGAGCAATGAACAATGAGCCGATTACCTATCACCGATTACCGATCACCCGTTACCGATTACCGATCACCGATTACCGATCACCGATTACCGATTACCCGTTACCGATTACCCGTCATAACCCATCTTCCATAACCGCCTCCAAGCCCGATTATGCGCTCCATTGGTCTGATAAAAAAGACCTACTATCGAATAAATTGTTAAAAAAGAACCAAGAATATTTACTTGACAGCTATATTAGGGTTGATTTACGCTAGAAACATAAAACCCAAATCATGCAATAGAAATTGAAGATAAGCACAAAAGCCTTTGAATACAAGCACTTGCTCGAATTTGGTTCTCACCGTAGTCTTACTACGATTCCGAGCCAAATTCTTGCGCGAGCCCTTGTCTCCTGTGGCTTTTGCACTTCCTTTTGCATTTCTATTGCACGTTTTGGGTAAAAGCAGTAGACAGATGTCCTGCCACAAACAGATATGCAATAATCTATGAAGGAAAAGCTCCTTAACATACTCTATAGCAGGGGATTTGCCCATATACTCTTTTGGCTTATTGCCATAAGCGTATTGCTCATCCTTTATTATGACAGCGGCGACCCATTCCGCTCCACGGTGAGTTTTATTGTGATAATCCTGTGCCTTGCTGTTCTGATTTATTTCAATATTCTCTTCTTAATACCCCGCTTCCTCAGTAAGAAAAGGATAATTTTATATGGTCTTTTCCTCATTCTCGCTACACTATTAATCGCACCCATCCGCACCTTGTTAAATTACTATATTTATACAGGACATTACCAGATTCAGCAAGAAATCATTGATTCTCACTGGGCAATATTTACGGCAATGCTTGTAATAACTATCGGCTCAACGATAGGAAAAATAGTTTTGGATTGGTTTCAGAAAGAACGTGAACTGCGCATTATGGAAAATGAAACGATGCAGTCAGAGTTGCGCTTCCTCCGGGCTCAGATTAATCCCCACTTCCTCTTCAACACCTTAAATAGTTTATACGCATTAACTCTCAAAAAATCGGACCGAGCTCCCAATATCGTCATTAAACTCTCTGAGATAATGCGCTATATGCTCTATGAATGCAATGACAAGAAGGTAGCATTACAGAAAGAAATTGATTATATCCGGAACTACCTCGACCTTGAACGATTAAGACATAAGAATCAAGTAAGGATTGACCTGGATATAAAAGGCAATGTCGAAGGACAGAAAATAGCTCCACTCCTATTCAGTCCTTTTCTTGAAAATGCTTTTAAACACGGCTTGAACAAGCATATGTCTGAAGGATATATTAAGGTGCGCCTTACCGTCAATGGAAATGATTTAACTTTCAATATTGAAAACAGCAAACCGCCTGGTGATGTTGAGGAAGAAAAGAATGACGATACCCGGATATCCGGCGGCATAGGTTTAAAGAACGTCCGACGACGACTAGAACTCCTTTACCCGGGCGCACATAACTTGACCATTAAAGAAACAGAGGCATCTTATGCCATTTATCTCTCAATCAGCTTAAATAATTTACAATGAAAGAAAATTTGAATATTATAATCGTAGATGATGAACCTCTAGCGCGCGATGTGCTGGAAGCACACATTAAACGCATTCCGGAACTGAATCTCGTAGCAAGTTGCGAGGATGCCATTGAAGCCAATGATATTATCCGTAAATCATCGGTTGATATTGCACTTATGGACATTGAAATGCCTCAACTCAGCGGCATTGAATTTGTCAAAATGCTTCAGACTCCACCCAAAATCATATTCACAACCGCTTATTCAGATTATGCGATTGAGGGATTTGAGCTCGACGCGACAGATTACCTCCTGAAGCCCATTTCATTTGAGCGCTTTCTGAAGGCTATTAACCGCGCAACGGAAGAAATTGAGCTCTCTAATGCCAATAAACATACCGATAATGAATCCGTAGATTATATCTATGTAAAAGCCGACAAAAAGCTTGTTAAAATCTCTTATGATGAAATCTTGTATATCGAAGGTTTAAAGGACTACGTCATCATTAAACGCGATACCGATCGCATCATAACCTTGCAGACAATGAAATTCCTAGAGAAAACATTGCCTTCCGACAAATTTATCAGGATTCACCGTTCGTATATCATCGCTATCGATAGAATTGAAGCTGTCAATGGAAATATGGTGGAAATTATTGAAAAAGGTAAAACAACTACTCTGCCTGTCGGCAAAAGCTATCGCGACGCACTTCTTGAACTCGTGGATAAAAACACGATTTAAGAATGACGCTGGAAGATATCATTTCATCGCTCAATGAACGCACGGACCTACAGCTTTCTGTCGAGGTATTTCATGGAAGCAGTCACGGTTTATATCGCTCTGTACTCAATGCTTCATCCGGAAAACGCTTCTTTCTTAAATACTCCTTGTCCGACAACTCTGTCTCAATGGATCAATTGAAAAAAGAAGCCATGGCTTTAAGCATTTTCAGGGACCTGCACATCAGAAATCCACTCTATTATTTTTCAGAAGATATTCCGGCTATTTTACTCGAGTATATAGCCAACAACAATGATAATTCAGATATTGCATGGCAAGTCGCACAGCTTCACAGTAGCACTGCAGAAACATTCGGATTTCATTACCCGGCATATATCGCCTCAATTCCGGTACTTAATCATCGATGTGAAAACTGGGCAGAATTCTATTGGTTCTACAGGGTGCAGCCGCTGATTGAAGTCTGCATCAAGCAAAATTTACTCCCTTCTGGGATGTTGAAATGTGAAAATCGGTTTGTCAAGGCCATCCATTCCATAGTGCCCGAGGATAAACCGCGTTTAATCCACGGTGATTTATGGGCCGGAAACTACCTCGTTGATCAGTCAGGCCTCGCTTATCTCATCGATCCCGCAATCTTTTATGGACATCGTGAAATGGACATAGCAATGAGCAAGTTATTCGGTGGATTCCCGGCAAATTTCTATGAAGAATACAATTCGATATTTCCAATACAAGCTGGCTGGGAGAATCGATTAAAAATCTTTCAATTCTACTACTTGCTTGTTCATGTCCTCTTATTTGGAAAATCCTACGCCACCCGGACTAAAAGGTATTGGGATTTTATTCTTCGGTAAAAACCACTATGTCGCCGACAGGAATTATATTCTTTTATGAACGCGATTTCATTTCCGCTACCGACATACTCGAGTGCAGTCCAGAAAATAGGCAAAAACGACAAAATTCATGATTTTCGTAAAGGCTCCGGGTAAGAAAAGACAAAAAGTAGCCCATAGGAGAATCGAACTCCTGTTTCCAGGATGAAAACCTGGCGTCCTA
>CAYTBT010000004.1:0-114240 GCA_964436125.1 uncultured Saprospiraceae bacterium
TCGGAATCGTAGTAAGAGAAGAGCCTCGGACAGGAGCTCGGTCTTTAGTCCGCCGTAGGAGGATCCTTCATCGACTTGACATTCAGTCAACTCGGTCTCGGACAAGCCGAGACTTCATTCAGTCATGGTGAGAACCAAATTCGAGCAAGCCCCGTGGAATGCCGATAATCGGCACGACCGGAGGTCGTATTCCACCGGGCAAGTGCTTGTATTCAAAGGATTTTGTGAAACCCCACTCGCAGGAGCTCGGTCTTTAGTCCGCCGGAGGCGGATCCCTCATCATTGATACATTTAGTATCAATGGTTTCATATAAGCTTCGCTTATATGAAATTTTATTCGGTCATCTTCAATTTCTATTGCATGATTTGGCTTATACAGCAGTTTAATGCACGCAGCAATTAATTATTCATCGATTATTGCATACTAGTGAGCATGCGCTTCACCGGTATCACTCATCTTGGCATTAATAAAAAAGGCTCCGTGAGTAACTATCTGTGCATCGGGGGAAACTTCATCGATAAAAGTAACTGAAGTATAGCCCATATTGCTTACACCGGTGATTACCTCAATTTTCTTGAAGCTTATCTTCTCTCCATCTGCATTTTCATCACGCCCTTCTTCATGCCCGGATGAATGTTGATGTCCTGTGGTGCTTTCATTATGTATATGGGCATCTTCAGGTTTATCTACGACGACAAAGATGTAGTGTTTACGACTTTCCTCTACGATGGCACTATTTGGCACGGCAGGAAGTGTAGCATTATTTAAGCTCACGATTGCAGTTACGCTCATTCCGTCGATTAAGCCGGATTTATCGCCTTCCACCTTGGCATGAACCGGGATAGATTTACTCTCATCCTCAAATGCCGCTCCGATACTGAATATCTCCGCGTCGTATTCATGTACTGGATTATTGGTCAAGGTAAAATGAATTTTCTGTCCGACCTCAACAAGCGGCAAATCCTTTTCATATACCTGTAGATCCAGATGCAGGGAACTGTTATCTACTACTTCCGCAACGGGAGACGATACATCCACATAACTACCGAGTTGTGCATAGAGGGTACTTATCACGCCGCTTATCGGACTTCTTATCGCAATTGTAGAATGGAGATTTTCCGCGCTTAAGCTTGTAGGCTTAAGTCCCATTAAACGCAATTGCCGTCTAAGCGAAGCTTCTTGAGCTTTATAAGCCTTTAAGGTGGCTTGTGCAGATTGTAGATTCTTTAAAACACCTGCATTTCCTTCATGTAAGGTTTTCTGACGCTTCAATTCTTGTTCAGCAAGAGCAACACGGCTCTGCAGCGTAAGATAATCTTCTTGAAGTTGAATGAAATCTAGATTGGCAATGCGAGCGATTAACTCACCTTTTTTTACTTTTTCTCCTACACGCACTTGCAAGGACTTGACGATACCTTCATACAAGGAAGTGGCATAAGCCTTCTTGCTATTGGGGACAGTTAAGGTGCCATTGGCTTTCAAGGTGGCAGTAAGCTCCTTGTTTTCTATGTGGCCAAACTGGATATCAACTGTCTCAATTTGTTTTTCTGTAAGACTGACTATGACAGCCTCCTCGTCGTGATGGTGTTCTTCTTCCGTATGCCCGACAGCCTCATGTTCACTATGTTCTTCCTGGTTTACGCCCGAGGTATCACAACTGTTCATAAGGCACAGGATAAAAACAGAGAATACGATGTAATTGAATTTTAAAATTATGTCTTTCATTTTACTTTATATTACTTAATGAGTAAATGTTTATCACTGACTGATTGACCTTTCTGATACTCTTCAGATAATTTAACCTGATATCGCTAGCCGTCTCTACTGCGTATAGATATTCTACATAACTATCAGCACCGGTGCGATACCCAAGTCGAGCTGCCGATACAATTTCTCTCGCACTAGGCAAGGCACTATCACGGTAATAGTGAAATTGTTGTAAATGACGTCTATAAGTTTGGATTGCTATAGCGAGCCGTCGATTCAAGATATTTCTTTGTTGCACTGCTTGGTATTGTGCTGCCTTCTGCTCATATCTAAGTGACTTCACCTTTGCTTGCGTGCCGGTAAAGAGTGGAATACTTAATCCTATATTGAAGAAGCTGAAACGATCGTTGCCGTCAAAAAAGACTTCTCGTCCATCAATCGTCTGGTAACCTATTAAAGATTGATTGGTATAGGCAATACTGATATCGGGTAGCGCCAGCGCCTTCTCGAGCTTCTCCTGTTTAGCTGCAAGCTTAGCGTCCTGAAGCACAAGTGCTATTGCCGGATGATCCTGTACGCTGTCGGGAATCTCTATAAAAGTCAGGGGCTTATATTCTTCTGTATTGATTATTTCCGGGACTTGATCGGCATTGAGCAATATCTGGAGCTTGCTGTATGCATTAAATAACTCAAGCTCATTTTCCTTCAGCTTTATATGTACTTCTCCGCGTTTTACCTGAGCAGAATTAACATCTGTTTTCCCTGTATCACCGGCTTTATATCGCAATTCTGCCATTGCAACAAAGTCTTCATATAGGCTATCCAATCTCAAGAGTTGTTTCCTTTTCTCTTGTAAATATCTTATGCTATAATAAACCGAGCGAACTTGATTTTTTAATTCTACCACTGAAAGTGATCTTTCTGTTTTTTTATGTGCCACTTCAGATGTAAAAACTTCCTTCCGCGCTTTAAATACCGTCGGGAATGGAATAGTCTGCGATATCTCAATTGCATTGTCAAATTCATAGCTACTGTACTTTCCGAGTTGGAGATTGAAGTCCATCTTAGGCAGAGCATAAGCCGTTTTCTCTAAGCTTGCAGCCGATTTTATCTCCATTTCAGCCGCCTTTAAGTTTGCATTGCCGGCCAGAGCTATTTCTATTGCTTCTTCCGGACTGTGCAATTGTAGTCGGTGAGGGGACTGCGCATTTGCCGTAAGGCTCAAGGAAATAAAACACAGGAGTAAAGTCATTGTCTTCGATTTCATCTTGAATTTAATTTTCGTTTCAAATATTATGTAAAGCAAGGGCAGTACGATGAGCGTGAGAAAAGTAGCGGTCGTCAAGCCGCCGATAACGACCGTTGCGAGTGGCCGTTGTACTTCCGCTCCTGCACTGGTGCTGATTGCCATAGGGAGAAAGCCCAGAGAGGCAACCGTCGCCGTCATAAGGACCGGGCGCAAGCGCTCTTCCGTACCCTGGAATACACGCTGAAGGATGTCTTTCACTCCATCCTTTTTTAATTGATTGAAAGTGCCTATCAAGACAATTCCGTTCAATACCGATACGCCGAATAAAGCAATGAAGCCCACTCCTGCACTGATACTGAACGGCATATCGCGTAGCCACAAGGCATATACTCCTCCGATTGCACTCATCGGGATTGCGGTAAAAATAAGCAGGGCTTCTTTTATTGAATTAAAAGTAAAAAATAAGAGTATGAAAATGAGAAATAAGGAAAGCGGTACAGCAATTAAGAGCCGATCTGTCGCTTCTTGTAAATTTTCAAATTGACCGCCGAAGGTAAAATAATAGCCCGTCGGCAGATCTACGTTTTCACTTATCTCCCTCCGGATATCTTCGACAACACTTTTTACATCGCGGTCTATGGTGTTAAAACCGATAACAATCCGTCGTTTCCCATTTTCCCGGCTTATCTGTGCCGGTCCTGGCTCATAGGAGATATCAGCAACTTGTGAAAGTGGAATCTGTGTGCCGGAATGCGTCGGAATCATAAGATGCTGCACATCATCTATCCCGGTCCTGAATGCGCTGTCGAGACGCACCACGAGATCAAATCTCCGTTCATTTTCATAGACTTTTCCGGCTACTTTCCCGGCAAATGCCGTGCTCAAGACATCATTTACCGTATGGACACTTATGCCATAATTGGCCAGTCGGGTACGATCGTAATGCACATTAATCTGCGGAAGCCCCTTGACCCGCTCAACCTTGGGATTGCTTGTGCCCGCGACCGTTTCAATGACATCGCTTACCTCTTCCGCATAGACAGCTAGCGTATCGAGATTTTCTCCGAATATTTTCACCGCAACGTCTTGCCGCACTCCGGTCATAAGCTCATTAAAACGCATCTGAATAGGCTGACTCGCTTCAAAGTACACGCCCGGTATCGCTTCCAATGCCTTCAGCATCTCTTGTGCTAGCTCCTCATAGGATTTTTCCACTTTCCATTCAGAACGCGGCTTTAATACGATGATTAAATCAGTCGCTGCCGGTGGCATAGGGTCGGTGGGAACTTCTGCTGCACCTGTCTTACCTACGACAATTTCCACTTCATCAAATTTCTTGATAATCCGCGATGCATGAAGTGATGTCTCTATACTCTGTGTCAATGAACTGCCTTGCGGCAAAATACAGTGAAAGGCAAAGTCGCCCTCCTGTAATTGTGGGATAAATTCCGCTCCGAGATTCCTGAAACTGTATAATGCTGTCGCAAATAAGATGATCGTGAAAGCAATAACCCAATATTTAACTTTAATTGCCTTTTCCAATATCGGATGATACAGGGCATTGAATCGCTTCATCATCTTTTCTGAAAATGTTGCTTTGCCGGAGACTTTCCGAGGAAGGAAAGCAGCACTCATCATCGGAATATATGTAAGTGATAAAATCAATGCCCCGAATATTGCAAAGCATACCGTCAATGCCATCGGACGGAACATTTTCCCTTCAATACCGCCGAGAAATAAAATCGGTAGATAAACAATGAGGATAATTATCTCCCCAAATGCCGCGCTATTTCTGATTTTTGATGCAGAGTGAAAAACTTCTTCATCCATTTCCACCTGAGTTAAGCGCGCCGTAGATTTCCGTAGGCCTAGGTGATGCATGACGGCCTCGACAATTATCACTGCTCCATCGACAATAAGGCCAAAATCAATTGCACCGAGGCTCATGAGATTGGCACTTACTCCGAAGACGTTCATCATCCCCAGAGCAAATAAAAGCGATAATGGAATTGCAGAAGCTACGATAAGGCCTGCGCGGAAATTTCCGAGGAAAATTATAAGCACGAATATTACGATGAGCGCCCCTTCCAGCAAGTTTTTCTCCACTGTATGAATTGCGCGACTCACCAGATCAGAGCGGTCGAGATAAGGTTCAATAACAACATCGTCCGGCAGAGATTTCTGAATAGTCGGAATTTTGGCTTTGATGCGTTGCACAACTTCCTTACTATTTTCGCCCTTCAGCATCATAACAATACCGCCTACCGCTTCTTTTTCTCCATTATATGTCAGTGCACCATATCTTATGGCGCTACCTATGCGTACATCGGCAACATCCTTGATGAAAATGGGCACCTTGCCATCCGTTTTCACGGCAATACGTTCAATATCTTCAATGGAAGAAACAATTCCCACACCACGGATAAAATAGGCATTGGGTTGTTTTTCAATGTACCCACCGCCGGTATTCTGGTTATTGTTTTCCAGCGCATCAAAAATATCTGTGATACTCACGCCCATGGCTTTAAGCTTATCGGGATTAAGCGCAACGACATATTGCTTAAGCTTACCACCGAAGCTATTGACTTCCGCGATGCCGGGGGTCCCATAAAGTTGTCGCGCCACGATCCAGTCCTGCATTTCACGGAGTTCTATAGGACTGTATTTATCCTCACTTCCTTCTTTGGGATGGAGGATATACTGATAAACTTCACCGAGACCTGTACTCACCGGTCCCAGCTCCGGCCTGCCGATACCTTCCGGAATCTGATCTACTGCTTCCTTGAGTTTCTCATTTATCAACTGTCGAGCAAAGTATATATCGACGTCTTCTTTAAAAATAGCCGTGACAACAGACAAGCCAAACCTGGAGATACTCCGCGTCTCATCCAGTCCAGGGATATTGGCAATACTTTGTTCTAAGGGAAAGGTAACGAGTTGTTCAACTTCCTGTGTCGCTAGCGTAGGACAGACAGTAATAATCTGTACCTGATTATTGGTAATGTCGGGCAGCGCGTCTATCGGCAATTTCGTCGCACTCCAGATTCCCCAGCCGATAAGCCCTAGAGTGAAAATCCCTATGACTAGTTTGTTCTTTATACTGAACTTAATAATATTGTCTAACATTGACTTGTGCGTTAATTGAATGAATACGTGAAAATAGGTATTGAGTATAAGGTATACTTCACCTAAGCTTTTCACTTGCCTTTCGGCAAATCGAGAAATAATTATTCAATTACGCTATTTTGGGAGGATCCCAGATGTCTCTGTATAAATTGGAAAACCAAAAAGTCTCATTGGAATGAGAATCCTTCTCAATGTGGATGGTAAAATATGCTACCCGGAAGTTCAGTTGCCATAGATTTATCGTACTTCCACAACAACTGCAACCACAGAATGGACTACAGATGTCAGCTGCATCACGGGCGTGATTATGCTGTGCTGTACTTTCTACTTGTTGTGACTCTGAACTGCAAGGCTCATGAGAATCGCAACAAGGCATTATTGACAATGCCATAAAGTAACAACTGAGTATGATAGCAATAAATTTCATCGAGCCAAAGGTAGAAAAAGAATTAAAAAATAGATAAAGACACTGAAAAATATTCCTAAGGTGATGTTAATCGCCTACGGCGATTAGCGGAGCATTTTTCCTAGAATAAAGTAAGGAATGAGCAATGGAAATATCCGACACAATTATTCTATTTCCCTCTGTACCAATATGAAGACAACCGCTATCGATAGATGCAAGGTAGATACTTGTACCCAAATTGTGCATGGGAAAACAAGATTGGAGGGGATTTTTCTCCTTCTTTTTCCAAACCGGTAGGATATACTCCGCGTATTGCTCCGCCGTTTCGCCGGACAGGCGAGAAGGGCAGGAAAAATGCGATGAAAAAGAACTTTTTTGGAATTGAATCCAAAATAGTTAAAGAATTTTTAGAATTAAAGTTAAAAATGGCCTAATCTTACATAAAAACACCATGATAGAACGAATTCTTGAAGAAAATGTAAGATCCAAGTTACGGTCCGGAAAAGCCATAATAATTATGGGAGCCAGACAGGTCGGAAAAACTACTCTATTGAGACAGATGTTTAAGGATAATTCTGAAGTTTTATGGTTGAGTGGAGATGAAATGGATATCCAAGCCTTATTTGCGGAAGCTTCAGCTACACGTTTAAAAGCATACATAGGAAATTATAAAATTCTGATTATTGATGAAGCACAGAGAATCCAGAACATAGGGCTAAGGTTAAAGCTTATAACTGATAATATACCTGATATCCAGCTCATTGCCACAGGTGGCTCATCATTTGAGCTCGCCAATAGAGTGAATGAACCCTTAACGGGCAGAAAATGGCAATACAAAATGTACCCAATATCCTTTGCCGAAATGGTGAATCATCACGGCCTCCTGGAAGAAAAACGCTTGTTAAAACATAGGATGATTTATGGATATTATCCGAAAATTGTCAAGCAGCCGGGCAATGAAAAGGAATTATTGAAGCAATTGACGGATAGTTACCTATACAAAGATATTCTTGCCTGGGAAAGTATTCAAAAACCACAGAAATTATTAAGTCTTCTGAGAGCGCTGGCATTTCAGGTGGGCTCGCAAGTGTCCTTTCATGAACTCGCACAATTATGCAGTTTAAGCTCCAAGACAGTTGAAAAATACATCGATCTATTACAGAAAACCTATGTTATTTTCAGACTCGGTTCATATAGCAGAAATCTGCGAAATGAACTAAAAAAGAGCAAAAAGTTCTATTTCTATGATAATGGAATACGCAATGCACTTATTGCAGATTTCAGACAGGTAGAAAATCGCAATGATATCGGAGCTTTATGGGAAAACTTCCTTGTAGCAGAGCGCATAAAACATAATGATTATTCCGGCAGATGGGTTAATGCTTGGTATTGGCGCACCAAAGAACAGAAGGAAATTGATTTTGTTGAAGAATCAGACGGTGTATTAAATGCCTACGAGTTTAAATGGAAAACCCGCGCACGGATTAAGCCTCCGCAGAAATTTCTCGATAATTATGAAAGTACCTATTCTATAATTCACCGGGAAAATTATGATCAATTCTTGATGGACAATGAAAATGATAAACCATCAACTCAGTCAAACTCGTTAAGGAGCGACGGGTAACAGGAGCCGATTTTACCGGAGTCAATACCGATAAGGGTAAAGGGACATCGGTGGCAGCAGCTGACACAATTATTCTATTTCCCTTTGTACCAATATGAGAACAACCGCTATCGATAGATGCAAGCTAGATACTTGTGCCTAAATTGTGCGTGGGAAAACAAGATTGGAGGGGATTTTTTCTCCTTCTTTTTTCAATCCGGTAGGATATACTCCGCGTATTGCTCCTCAATTTCGCCGGACAGACGAAATGAAGAATAGGAAAAATGTGATGAAAAAAGAACTGAAAGAAAAAGTCCAGTATAACCCAAAACGTGCAATAGAAATATGACTGAGAGTAGTTCTGGCTTGCCAGAACCAGCTTGACTGAATGTCAAGCTGTCGCAGGAACTACGAGCTCCTGCGAGTAGCTAGTAAAAAGCTAGTGCTAGCCTCGGGCAGGAGCCCGTCTTCAGTCCGCCGAAGGAGGATCCTTCATCGACTTGACATTTAGTCAACTCGGCCTCGGACAAGCCGAGACTTCATTCAGTCATGGTGAGAACCAAATTCGAGCAAGTGCTTGTATTCAAAGGCTTTTGTGCTTATCTTCAATTTCTAATGCATGATTTGGGTATAAGCTTTATGACGGTCTAAAATGCTGCGTGACCCGGATACCGTGGAAATGAAATTACATCGCGGATATTTTTCATCCCGGTAACAAATTGTACTAGTCGCTCAAAGCCCAATCCAAAACCAGCATGAGGGCTAGTCCCAAATCTCCGTAACTCCAGATACCACCACAAGTCTCCTTCCGGCACATTCATTTCAGCCATTCGCTTCTTTAAGACATCGAGCCGTTCTTCTCTCTGCGATCCGCCGACAATCTCACCGATTCCGGGAAAGAGAATATCCATAGCGCGGACCGTTTTATCATCTTCGTTTAAGCGCATATAGAAAGCCTTGATATCCTTGGGATAATCATAGAGAATTACCGGTTTTTTAAAATGCTTTTCTACGAGATAGCGCTCGTGTTCCGACTGCAGGTCTGTACCCCAGCCCTCGATGAGGTATTTAAATTTTTTCTTTTTATTCTTCTTGGAATTCATGAGGATTTTAATGGCATCGGTATAAGAAACTCGTTCAAAGTCATTATTGATACAGAATTCCAGTTTTTCACGCAAGGACATAGGCGAGCGTTCATTCTTGGGAAGTTGACTTTCTGCTTTTTCAAGTCGCTTGTGAAGGAAATCAAGCTCATCAGGACAGCGCTCGAGGACGACCTTAATCGTGTATTTGAGCAGATCTTCAGCGAGGTCCATATCATCATGTAAATCACCGAATGCGATTTCCGGTTCAATCATCCAGAATTCAGCGAGATGCCTGGAGGTATTGGAATTTTCAGCGCGGAAAGTAGGACCGAATGTATAGACGCGGCCCAGGGATTGGGCTCCGGATTCTGCTTCAAGTTGGCCGGAAACGGTAAGAAAGGTCTTCTTTCCGAAGAAGTCGGTCTCACCTGCCACATCATTTGCGTAAGCTTCCCCTTCCAATGTCGTTACCCTGAACAATTCACCTGCTCCTTCTGCATCTGAAGCGGTAATTATCGGTGTGTTCATGTAGAAAAAACCGCGATTGTGAAAATATTCATGGATTGCATAAGAAAGATGATGGCGGATTCTGAATACAGCGCCGAATGTATTGGTCCGCGGCCTTAAATGTGCAATTTTCCGCAGAAATTCAAGGCTGTGTTTCTTGGGTTGTAAGGGGTAATCCTCAGCAGAAGAATGCCCGATAATTTCTACAGATTCTGCCTGTATCTCGAGGCTCTGCCCTTTACCACTGCTTTCTACGAGCTTCCCCGTCGCTGCAATTGCCGTTCCTGGGTTTAAGGCATTTTTAACTTCATCTGCCGTATTGTCGCGATCGATAACAACTTGCAGTGTAGCTTGCGCAGATCCGTCGTGCAAGGCTATAAACAGATTATTGCGGAATGTCCGCACCCAACCCTTTACCGTGATGATCTCACCTACCGGTTTTTCCTTTATGATATCAACTATCCACCTATGTTCAGCCATAAATCCTTCTTTACTATTTTCTGCAAACTTACTTATTGTCCTTTATATACGGAAATTTATCCTTAATCCATTCATCAACCTCTCTCTGCACACCGGAAATATCATCCTCCTTGATTGCTTGTCCATATTGCATTTTCTGCAATGCTTTCACCAGGGATTGCCACTGCGATGCTACTGCAACATCCGTCTCTTTATACAATTCATTATATAGCCGGTCAGTACCGTATTGTAGGTTTATATCTTTTCCGAGGATTCCGAGCGCAGTCTGATTTAAAGCCTTCAGAAGATGGCCTATACCTTCTTTATTTTTGTTCAACATTATAGCTTTATCCGCAGTTTTTAAGCTTGAATCAATTGTCTGTACCGTATCAATCTCGTATAAATCTTCTAATCCTTCCGGTGGTGCATTCTGTTTTTTAATTCGCTTACGCAAATATGCTATGCCGATAATTATTCCCGTGAGAACCAACAAGCCGAATACGAGGTACACATAAAAATTCCCTTGACTTTGTTCTTGTTTCATTGCCGGGAGTGCAATATTTTTTCCATAGTGCTTGCCCATGGCAACCGGTAGTGAATAACTTGCTGTGATAATCGTATCGATGTCACCCTGCTCTGAGATATAAGGACTGGCAAAGTGGAAATGCATGATACCGGTATCTTGTGGTTGAATATAGTACTCAAAGGTTTTCAAGTAAGTAATTCCATCTGTATTTACCGATTTATTGATTTTAGATTGTTTCGGTGTCGGATAATTAAGTGGAAATGAAGACTTCAGAATAGGAGCACGTAGGAGACTCGGGTCGCAATTTCCTTGCATCATGACTTTAATCGGGATCATATCGTCTGTCGTATAGTTATCGGAAGGCATTACGACCTTAATGGCGGGCTTACCCATAGGAAGCAAGCTGTCGAGTTGATTGATGTTCTGGGGAAGCACATAAAATTCCAGGGCATCGGAGAGCACTCTGATCGCCTTTAAATTACTACGGAAGAAAGTGAAGAAGCCGTTGTTGCGATTTTGTTTTTCCCCTTGAACATAGAGCTTGACAACCATGGGATCGATCTTGTAATTGCCCTCGTGGTAGGGGAAAATCGATCTCCAGGCAAGTACCTTTTCCCGGTACACAATACCGTCTATGGTGTCAATCTGAGTCGGCAGATTAAGATTGAAAGTAGCCCTGAGACAACCATCATAATTACTTTCATGGAGGATGTCGTATTGTTTTACCGCTTCTGAGTACACGAGTTTATAGCTGAGGACGATCTGTTCACCTTGATAGACGGTGTCCTTGTTTATTTCTGCTATAAGTGCGATGCCTTTCTGCTTTAAATTATCGGCAATTCCTTTGCTCTGGTTCTTGTCTTGAGAGACATGGATGAGAAGGGGATTGGATTGGATGCGTTTATTTCCCACCATTATTGAAGCTGGCGGAATCTTTATAATCCCTGTTTTTAAAGGGAGCAGGTCAACGCGCACCTCTTTAGATACTGTCTTGCGTCCATTTATGATCCGTACGGAATTGATCTGTGATGGCCCATTTATAAGGCTAAAATCGAGAAATTCCGGGAGTTGAATGGAGGCATCGGTCTGTCCGTTGAAATGATAGGTAATGCGAGTTACCTGTCCCTTGGTAATTTTACTCGGTTGTGCAGTAGCAATGAGCCTCTGGCCGTAGCTTACTACTGCAATCCATTGAATGAGAAAAAAAGTAAGGAAAATCTTTTTCATCAGATATGAATAACTTTTATGTCAGGTGGTAATTTTTTCTTTTTCTTTTCTTGTGGATCGGCATTGCGAGGAGCTTGTTTGAGATCATGAGGATCAGTAAGTTTTTCAATACTTTTCCTATCGGGATAATCAGGATCGGGCAATACCACAAGTTCCATAGATTCTGTACTGAGGGAATCGATATGTACAGCCGGGATGTGAACCTTACCCACATGAAGTGGTTTAATCAGGAAATTATAGACCTTGGAGGAGCTCATTTTTCCATTGATAATCGTTGTCTGAACGCGCTGAGATGGACGACTTATGAGGCAGCTGTCAATATCAGGTGGTGAGAAAGAGCCACGGATATTTTCCAGAGAATATGTCAATCCTACAGAATTCCCCAGGTAGATAGTGTCCTTGCTCAATTCTGCAGTAAAAGATTGCTGTGCAATTATACTACAAGTCATTGTCAAGGCGATAAAAGTGAGTATAATCTGTCGTGTTTTCATGATTTTACCATTCTTTAGTTGACTTAGTGGGACCGCCTTTTTTCCTTATGACTTTCTTCAGAACATCTTCATCTCGGTTCTTCACCATTTCAAGGATGCGTTCTGCCTCGAGCTTGTTCATCTTGTCCTTGGGCTGAACTTTACCTTGTTGAGAAGTGGCGTTCCCTTTTTCTTGAGAATTTTCTTTTTTATTTTCTTGCTGTTGCTTATTTTGTCCTTGCTGTTGCTTGTTTTTATCTTGTTTTTCAGAGTTTTGTTGTTGATTTCCTTGCTGTTGTTGTTGTTTCTTGTTTTGTTGCTTGTTCTGATCGTTGTTTTTCCCGGACTGTTGTTTTTTCTGTTGTTGTTGTTTTAGTTTGAGCAGTTTCTTGGCATAGACATAGTTCTGTCTTATTTCCCGATCATCGGGATTTATTCGGAGCGCATTTTTATATGCTTCAACGCTCTGTTTATACTTTTTCAATTTCAGGAAGTTATTCCCCATATTGTAAAAGGCATTGGAGCGGAGGGAGGGATTGTCGGAAGAATCGATGACATTTTTATATTGTCTGATAGCTTCTTTATGTTTGCCGGACATAGAGAGTGCATTCCCGAGATTATAGTCTGCGTAGAGATCATTTGCGGAAGCGGATATATTGCGATACTCACGAGCAGCGGCATCATAATCTCCATTATCATAGAGATTTTCACCTTTTTTCATCTGTTGATACTGTGCGATTCCACAGACAGGCAGACTGATAAGGAGTGGTAGAATGAGCTTGAAAAATATGGGAATTATCTGCGTTTTCATCTACTATTTTTTCCGATAATTTTCGATGTATAAAGCGACAAGAATGAACAGTATTCCTGTAACAAGGAAAAGCCAATAAAAGTTATTTTTAACTTTAAAGTTTTCCATGGCGATGACCTTGGAATCGAGCTTGTTCACACGCTCTTTTATATCTTTAATAATGCGACTTCCACTCAAGATATTGTAGGCTGCTCCACCTGTTTTACTTGCAATCTTACGGAGCAAGTCGGGATTATACCGCGAGATGACAATAGAACCATCGCTATCGTGGAGGAATTGCGAGCCACTATTGGGAGGAGCCGGCAATCTACTGCCTTCTTCCGTCCCTACACCGATGGGGAAAATCGTAATGCCGGCTTCAGCGGCTTCTTCAGCTGCTTTCACTGCCTCCTGATCAAAGTTTTCTCCATCCGTGAGTAACACCATGACTCTCCGTCTCGGTTCAAGGGCTTCTGCGGATTGAATGGCAAGTCTTATTGCCGCGCTGATTGCCGTACCTTGAGTCGAAGCAGTATTTTTATCCAGGGATTGGAGTACCATTTTAGCTGCGCCGATATCCGTGGTGAGTGGCATCGTAACGTAAGCATGTCCGGCAAATGGAATAATGCTAATCCGTTCTGAGCCGAGTTCCTCAATGAGATTGGCAGCGAATATCTTGGCGCGAGCAAGTCTGGTCGGCTTGACATCTGTAGCAAACATAGACCGGCTTACATCGACCGCAATAAAGACATCCGACACGGCTTTTTTGGCACTTTCTGCTCGCTGGCCATATTGTGGCTGGCTCATTGCAATGATCCAGAAGATAAGAGCACAAGAGATCAAAATCGAGGAGATTAAGCTGCGACGCAGGAGAACACGAGGAAGGATTTTCTGCCTTTGTTCTTCATTTGTTCCTATTGACTTTCGTTTCTTCTTCCAGCTGTATTGCGACCAGATAATGATTGCTATGCAAGGGATAAGGATCCATAGCAACTGGAGATATTCCGCTTGTGCAAATCTCATCATGGCAAAAAGGTTTTAAGAATTGTTCTCGATAACAGAAACCACAGGAACAACAAGATAAATGCCGGTATCAGGAAATAATTGTACTTCAGGTCGGCCCTGTTTATTAAGGTAAGCTCCATCTCCGTGGTCTCCAGTTTGCCTATTTCATCATAAATTTTCTCCAGTGCATCGCCGGATGTTGCCCTATAATATTTTCCTCCGGTGATATTTGCTATTTCCCGGAGCTGATTTTCATCTACATTTAAACTATGCAAGCTCTGCCGTGACAAATTTAGTCGCCTCATAATCGGCTTGGACATTCCTATTGTATAGACTTTGATGTCGAATTGTGCGGCAAGTTGTGCTGCGGTTATCGGATCTACTTCGTTGACATTATTCTTGCCATCGGTAAGAAGGATAATAATTTTGCTCTTGGACTTTGATTCTTTTAAGCGGCTTACTGCAGTTGCAATCCCCATTCCGATAGCCGTATTGTCACCGAGCATGCGCGCCTTCATCTTGTCGATAAGTTTCAAGACGACTTGATGATCCATAGTCAGTGGGCATTGCGTGAATGCAACACGACCAAATGGTACCAGACCTATCCTATCGTGTGGCCTGCTTTTCACAAATTCCTTGGCAACGCGCTTTGCTACGGCTATTCTACTCGGATCAAAGTCTTTCTCGAGCATTGAGTGGGAAAGATCCATCACCAGATAAATGTCAATACCTTCCGTAGTAACTTTCTGTAGAGAATCCGTCTTCTGAGGATTGGCGAGTGCGATAATGGCAAGTGCGAGCGATACAATGAGCACAATGGGCAGATATGGGACAAGATAAGTCCTCCAGCTTGCATAAGCCTTTTTTTTCACCGGTCCCGGAACACCATAGCGCGGCGCTGATTTCTGCGATCGATATCGGACATAGACCAGCCATCCCAGCAATAGCAAGCCGAGAAATGCCCAGGGGAATACCCATTTTATGTCGCTGAAGTCCATCATTCTTCTTCCGATTTATCATCTGCCATTGCCATAGTATATGACGTTGGTTCTTTTCCATCATTTTTCAATCGCTCCACCGTCCGATAGCCAAATTCCAGCATCGATCGATGAAATTCCTCTTCCGGCTGTGCACGCGCAAATTTTACGAGATCGGCCATGCGCAAGAAGTTGCTTAATTGGCCGAGATGTGCTGTATAAATCCCGGCGCGCCTCATATATGTTATTATTTCATCGGTTGTACTTTCAAGTGCATTAAAATGAAATGTTTTTCCGAGGAATTCACGGATAATATGGGTGAGTTCTGACTGATATTCATCTGTTTTACCTTGTTCAATAAGCTGTTTATCCGCAAGTCTCTTTAATCGCTCCAATGCAATTGTATGTGGTGGAATCGGTGGCGGAGCAGGTTCAGGAAGAACTTCTTCCGGGATTGCTTTCTTCTTTTTAAAATATCGATAGAGGAGATAAATCACGACTAGAGCAATGATAATGCCGCCGATAAGCATCAGAAGCCGGGACAGGGGATAAGGCATCCTATAGATATCTTTCAGATTATTGGGGCCGGAAGCAGGTGCTTGTCCTTGCTGCACATGGACTACAATAGAATCTGTGGTGAGTGTGTCGATACGACCATTTGCCTTAAGGCGGATAGAAATAGGTGGTATTGCATGCCGGCCGGCATCCCAGCAGGTAATTGTATAATCTTTATAGCTTAAATAGCCTTTGTCTGTCTTTTTATGTGTCAAGAAAGACTCGTTTATAATCTCCCAGCCACCTGAGGTGAGTGGGTCGGCATTAATTTTAATCTCGTCGGATTTCAAGCTGTGATTGAGGCCGATACGGAGGTTCTGCTGGCTTCCGACGAGCATTGAAAGGCTGTCAATGCGCATAAAAACCGTCGGTCCTTGTGCTTGACACAAGTGCATTGTAAAGCATAAAAGGAATATGCTGATGGATTTTATGGCTATTTTCCTTTTCATCGATTTCTCTGCTTAAAGAATTGTAAAAGTGGTCCGATATATTCTTCACCGAGTTTTAATCGCAGATAGTCGCCACCGGCAGAACGGAATAGTTCAGTCAATTCTGCTGTCTTGGACTCATATCTCTCTCTGTGTGATTTTCTGACCTCTTTGTCCGAGGTGTCAACCATATATTTTTCTCCACTTTCCTTGTCTTGTACAGGGAGCAAGCCTACCCGTGGCAATTCTTCATCCCAGGCATCGGAAAATTGAATGCCGATTAAGTCGTGTCGCTTGGCGAGGATGCGTAGCGGATCTCGATATGTTTCACTATCCATATAAAAATCGGAGAGGAGAAAGACAATAGCTCTTTTCTTCAGGAAATTATTGGCGTATTTTAAGGCGTGTTTTATGTGTGTCGCTCCACCACGCGCCGGATGATTGACGAGCTCGCGGATAATTCTGAGGATGTGTTTTTTCCCCTTCTTCGGCGTGATAAAACGATGAATTTTATCGGAAAAAAGCAGCATTCCCACTTTGTCATTATTTTCCAATGCAGAAAAGGACAACACGGCGCTTAATTCAGTCATCATCCCTATTCTTCCTTCTTCCATAAGACCCGTATATGTGCTCCCACTGACATCGACGATAAGTAATACCGATAATTCACGCTCTTCCTCAAATACCTTGACATGCGGCTGTGATGTGCGTGCTGTGACATTCCAGTCAATGTTCCGCACATCATCTCCGTAAGTATATTCACGTACCTCGCTGAATGACATCCCACGCCCCTTGAAGGCAGATTGATAACCACCGGAAAAGAGCTGCGTGCTCAAGCCTTTAGTTTTAATCTCAATCTTCCGTACTTTTTTAATCAATTCACTTGTTTCCATCACGCATCAAGTCTTTTAAAGGATGAAACCATCGATATTCTCCCTTCAATGTTGCATAAGGTATATAAAATGAACGCCAGCCAAAGTTTTTATCAGCTTGTGAAACAAAGATAAAGCCCGATCTGCTGAATAAAATATGGTCAAAGTTTAGTTGCTCAATAAATCCGGCTTTCTGTGGCTCAAGCTCTTTTAAACCGCGCTTTACTTCCGCAGATTTCTGAGTGATAAATCCCTGCATATCAAATCTCCGCTTGAATACATCTTCCGTTCTTATAATGCGATGCTTTTTCCGCGACCAATTAATGCCATATAGCACTTTTTTACCATCGTTTTTATGAATAATTACAAGAAAACTCAGAATTTCTTCTCCGACATGAAAAGGAATGATTTCCGTCTCTACGACAAATCCCATCCGCATTGTCTTCTCATCGATATCCGCCTTCCAGCTTGTAAAATGTGCCAGAATTTCATCGTAAATGAACTGTAGTGCTTTCCCCATCTCGCGTGGCTTGATAAAATGTACATAAGCCTGTGACTTATCCTCACACAAGACTTCCATTTGAAGTGTGGTACTATTAACATCATCAACACACTGTTTGATAGCTACTGCAAGCGAATTCTTTCTGATAAGATTCTCTTTTTCAGGTATAAGTGATTTATATGTATTCAGATACAAGGAATCGCTAAGCCTAAATACACTATATGAATTTTTCAGGCGGTTGTATATCGTTCCTTTATATGTATATGGATCTATCTGCTTTACGCAAATGTCGGCACGGGAATAATGACAGGTATGGATATCTTTCTCAAGTCTCTTGCCATATCCGATCGGTAGTACACGCATCCTTCTACGTTCACTATCTATCCAATATGCATACCTTGGCTTCCGTGAATCAGCGCGATAAAGGAAAAAGCCGGTAGGTTCTCCTTTCTGATTAAATTCTATGAGCTGTGCCACCTTTTCTTGCTTAACACCATGGAGAAGATGTGCTTTTTCACCTTTTAATTGCCATATCCCATGGATGGAATCCCCCGATGTCCGTATAGCAATTTTAAAAGGGACACAATGATTGAAGATTCCCTGGTATTTCAGAATTTCTGCACTACTATTCCGGTTCAGCCAGGTATTATAATCTTGAGCTGAACAGCATAAGGTAAGAAATACCAGAACCGTGGATAGGGAGAATTTTATCAAGGTACTTCAATTTTTTCCATAAGTGAATTCAAGATATCTTCGGAGCTGATATTTTCTGCTTCTGCTTCATAGGTAAGTCCTATTCTGTGGCGCATTACATCCAGGCAGATATCTCTTACGTCATCCGGAATGACAAATGCTCTTTTATGTATAAAGGCAAGTGCCTTGGCAGCAAGAGCTAAATTAATACTCGCACGCGGTGAACCACCATGAGAAATCAGGTGAGAGATATTCTCGATATTATATTTCTCCGGATATCGCGTTGCAAATACCAAATCGAGAATATATTGTTCGATTTTCTCGTCCATATAAATATCTCTCACGCATTTGCGACCATCGATTATTGCCTGCGGCTGTGTAATAACAGCAGGCTCTTCTGCTATCTCTCCACTGAGATTTCTTCTGACGATTACACGCTCCTCATCAATGCCGGGATACTCGACATTGACCTTGAGCATAAATCTATCGAGCTGTGCTTCCGGCAATGGATAAGTCCCTTCTTGCTCAATGGGATTCTGTGTCGCAAGTACGAGGAAAGGCTCTTGCAGGTGATAACTGTGATTGCCTATCGTAACTTGTTTTTCTTGCATAGCCTCAAGAAGAGCAGCTTGTACCTTGGCCGGAGCCCTGTTTATCTCATCTGCCAGGATAAATTGTGCAAATATCGGCCCTTTTCTTACGACAAATTCATTTTCGGCTTGATTGTATATCATTGTACCGATAATATCAGCCGGCAATAGATCCGGTGTGAATTGAATCCGATTATACGAGGTATCAACTGCAGAGGATAGTGTCCGTATTGCCAGTGTTTTGGCTAGTCCGGGTAATCCTTCCAGTAGAATATGTCCGCCGGACAACAAGGCTACAAGCAACCTTTGCATCATCTTTTTCTGCCCGACGATGACTTTTCCCGTTTCCGTCAATAAAGGATCGATAAATGCAGCTGCTTCTGTTACGCGTTCATCCAGCTGCTTGATCTGTAGTTCATCCATAGGCTCAAAATTTTTTTATAGTACGAGTAAACAACGTGCAAAAATACGGAAATGTTATCCAGTTCCTAAGGCAAGAACTATTGCTTTATTTATTTATCTGATTTTAGTAGGGCTATGTTCATTATTCTGCTGATAGTATTGCTTTTTCAATCTATTCCTCTGTCTTTTATATCTGCTCGGTGAAACGGCAGCCATACGTGCATCGCATAGTTCACTGGATTGAAAAAGGGAGGAGAAAACCACACTGAACTTTCCCCGGTAGAATTTAATCGTAAGTGTTCTAGCCTGCATCTATCGATAGTGGTGGTTTTCATGCCGGCAAAGAGGAAAAAGGGAATTGTACCGGATGTTTCCTTTGCTCAATGCTTATTCTATTCTAGTAAAGCCGAGTCCGGTCAGAATTGTAATCCACGAGAAGAGAGAGAAGAAAAAGTCGGGATGACTGGATTCGAACCAGCGACCACTTGCACCCCATGCAAGTACGCTACCGGACTGCGCCACATCCCGATCATGGGACAAAGCTAAGCTTTTCTACAATTTTATAAAAGAGAAGAAGCTGAAATCGTAAAATCTTACATTTATCAATCCTAAAAGTGGTTTCTATACTGGAGCAGGGATGAGACATACCTTCTCATCGCGTAAACCGTTTATGATAAAGTATCTGCATACCAGATAATAGCTCCGGCTTTATTGCGATTATCAACATTTTTATCCCTCAATATTTCAGCTGCATATTCTTGTAGCGCATTGATGGGAGAGGGGCTAGAGATAGCTTCCTTTACTCTGTTATCTTCTGCTATGCGCGCAATATCATCTTGGCCGGGGACTTCATGTAAACCACAGAGCATACCTATATCATTGGCATTGAGGATTTTTGAATTTTTTGCGGAAGCTGGAAGAGCATCATAACCAATGGCATTACCGGCAGCAGGTTGAATTATCGTATGAATTGCATCGCCACTTGCACGACAATAAAAAGCCCTTCCAAGGCGCCCCATAAGATCAATTTTATGCGGATTAACGCGATTGTTCTCAATAAGATCCTCACGTACATGAATTCTGAGGACATCACAGATAATGAGATTTCCCGCACCGCCTTCGATCCCCAGGCTTATGATGTCTTTAACCTTGCACTCTAGATGAGCCGGAGACTCCTTTACGCGATAAGGCTTAACAAGATCGGAAGGAATCGGTGTTAAATGAGTGGTATCAAATTCACTGACATCCGGAGGGAAATTTACGCCTGCGACGGCGACCTTTCTCACGATGTCATAACTCACCGCGTTGATAACGACTTCTCCTGTCTCTTGAGCGTTGTGTAGAGTATCTTTGGTGGTATTATTGGCTACTCGTCGAGATGGGCAGAAGATAGCTGTGGGTGGATTGGAGCCGAAGACGTTAAAGAAACTAAATGGAGCGAGATTGGGCCTGCCATCTTTATCTATCGTGCTTGCAAATGCTATAGGTCGTGGTGCAACACAAGCTAATAAATATTGATGGAAATCGGGCACAGGAATATCTCCCGGGTCAATAGTTCTCATTTTATCCTCCATAAATTAATTGTCAGTTTAGTGAAATATTTGCGTAAAGATGAGATTGTTTCCCTTGTTTTCAAACAATTTGCTGCGTAAAAAGTTAGGATAGCGTATGAAATTCATGAATAAATATGGAGTGTGGATCGTCATTATAGGGCTCGTTATCTATCTCTTCTACAGAACAGAACAGGCAAAGCCTGATATCGAGGCCGGCGAAATGGCACCGGAGTTTTCCTTTGTGGCATTGGATGGCAATACCTATACCAATTCTTCATTCAAGGGACAATTTGTCTTAATTGATTTCTGGGGATCGTGGTGCCGGCCATGTAAAGTTGCCAATGCCAAGCTCAAGCACTTGTATCAAGAAGTATTGGAGACGGAAAAATACAGAGAGAATTTCAGCCTGGTAAGTATTGCCTATGAAAAAGATAGCTCAGAATGGCTCAATGCAATTGAGAATCAAAAATTGACCTGGCCTATTCAGGCGATGGAAAAGCAGAACGGCAATTCACCTATGGTGAGAGATTTTAAGATTCAGGCATTCCCTACCAATTTTTTAATCAATCCCGATGGTAGAATAGTTGCGGTCAATGTGTCACAGACAACCGTAATCAAACGATTAAAGGAACAGTAATCTGCTAAATCGGCAAGCCTTCGATCTAGAAGCTGACAGAATGACTTAAAAACTAGTTTGGCAGAGGAATTGAGCTTACAATAAACGTATGCAATAAAAGGATGAATTGCCGACTTCCCCTATGATTATAATTCAGTGTGGTAGTCAATTTTCATATTGCATAGAAAAGACTTGTAAACAGGGAAAAGATTAAAGAATTAATTTTTATAAAGAATATTACATGAGAAAAAAAGCAGATAAGAAAAAGACTGAGGAAAAAGAGCCTATTCAAGATGAAGCTGCTGTGGAAGTTGACTCTACTATAGAGGAAAATGAAGTGGAAGCTAAGGAGATAGATAGTTTATATGAGGAGCTTGAAGAACTCAAGGCACAGCTCGCAGAAAGTAAAGATAAGTATCTCCGCTTATTTGCTGAGTTTGAGAATTATAAGAAGCGTATGATCAGGGAGAAAGTTGATGTGCGCAGGCTAGCATCCATAGACACAATCACCAAGCTGCTTCCTGTTTTAGATGACTTTGAGCGGGCGAAGGCGGTTGCAGAGGATGAAACGACAGAAGAGGTATTTACCGACGGTGTCCGACTTGTATATGAAAAGTTAAAGAAAGCCCTGAAGGATTCAGGTCTGCGTAAGATGGATACTGAGGGGGGAAAATTTGATCCTGAGTTACACGATGCTTTTGCTGAACTACCGGTTGATAAGAAAAAGAAGAAGGGAATGATCCTTGATACCATCGAGGCAGGATATTATCTCAATGATAAGATTATCCGACATGCCAAGGTTGTCGTGGGGAAGTAAAGAACGATTGGTTTATTAAGGAGGAATAAAAAAAGATTAATATTTATGGCAAAACGAGATTACTATGAAGTTCTCGGTGTTGACAAGAGTGCTGATAAAAGGGCGATAAAAAAAGCCTATAGAAAACTTGCAATGAAATATCATCCGGATAAGAATCCTGGTGATAAAGAGGCAGAAGAAAAGTTTAAAGAGGCTTATGAGGCTTATGAAGTCCTGCATGATGACGAGAAACGTGCGCTATACGATAAGTATGGCCATGCTGGCGTGAGTGGGAATGCCAGAGGATCTTTCCAGGGGCGATCCATGACAATGGAAGATATTTTAAATCAATTTGGCGATATATTTGGAGATAGGGGAAATCCCTTTGATTCCTTCTTCGGTGGAGGTGGCCAACGCGGTGCTAGAACGAGACGACCACGTGGACAGAAAGGCTCCAATCTCCGTATCAAAGTCGCTCTGGACTTGAAAGAAATTGCCAATGGCGTTACAAAGAAAATTAAAGTTAAAAAACAGGTTCCTTGTGAGACATGTAATGGTTCAGGAGCCAAGGATTCTACATCAGTAAAGACCTGTAGCACTTGTAATGGAAGTGGTTACGTAAGACAGGTGAGCTCTACATTCCTCGGACAGATGCAGACTACGACCACTTGCCCAAATTGCCACGGTACCGGTGAAATGGTCACTGAAAAATGTTCTGATTGCAATGGATCAGGGCGCATGAGAAAAGATGAAACAATTGAAATTGAAATCCCGGCAGGCGTCGAAGACGGTATGCAATTGTCGATGCGCGGTTATGGCAATGCAGGGCTTCATGGTGGCCCGGCAGGCGATCTTTTAATTAATATTCAGGAAAAAGAGCACAAATACCTAAAAAGAGATGGCCAGAATTTAAATTTTGACCTTTACTTGAATTTTGCTGATGCAGCATTGGGCACCTCAGTTCACGTTCCTACAATCAGCGGTAAAGCCAAAATTAAAGTACCTGCAGGCACACAGAGTGGTAAGATATTGCGGCTGAAAGGGAAGGGCTTACCTTCAATTCAAGGTTATGGCAAGGGAGATCAGTTTGTCCATGTCAATGTGTGGACTCCGAAGAAATTGAACGATGAGGAGAAGAAAATCCTCGAGGAATTGAAGACACATGATAATTTTAAACCGAAGCCGGGGAATTCTGACAAGGGATTCTTTGAGCGGATGAAGGATTATTTTAAAGCGTGATATGCGATTAGTGCTTTTATTTGCCGGTATTTTCTTTTTAGCTGCATGCGGAAAAAACCCTCGTATCTATGAAGAGTCAATTAAGATATCGGACCAAGAATGGTCTTATGAAGATAGTCTCGACTTTACATTTGAAGTGAAAGATACCACGCAATTGTACGGCCTTGGACTTGAGGTAGTTTTCACGGAGGATTATCCCTATGAAAATATCTATACGCAGATTAAGACAATTATGCCGGATAAATCGGTAAAGGAGAACCTCTTTTCTGTTGAATTGCGCAATTCGGAAAAACGCAGAACGCTTATCTGTAACGAGGAGTCATGTACGATAGATGTTTTTCTGCAAGCGCCCTTAAAATTCATAGAACTCGGGGATTACACCTTGCGGATATCTCAATTTACAAGGAAAGCAGTTGTGCCCGGCATTCTTGAAATAAGCTTATACCTTGAAAAGCTTGACAGTGCGTATAAAAGTAAAGCTGAATAGGAATGGGTATTTCCGATACCGTTCCCCTTTTATCCTAGGCTCATAATCTTATCTTTAATCCGACTCAGGCGGGTTCCTCATCAATGGTCAATTAAAGATTATCGGCATCGATTCCCATTACGACTGCAGCCAAGCTGATTCACCCTTTTTTCCACTTGATACCACAACCACCTGACGGATATTGTCGTGAGGGAGAGGGTTTTCCTGCTAGCAGCTTGTCCAATGCATTTCTGAGATCTTTTCCATTGATTTCCTCGGTATTGCCTGGCCTTGCGCTATCGAGTTGACCGCGATAATAGAGTTTTTCCTCAGTATCAAATACATAAAAGTCAGGTGTACAAGCGGCATCATACGCACGAGCAACTTCTTGAGTTTCATCATAGAGATAGGGGAAAGGGAAATCGTGTTTATCTGCCAGTTCTTTCATTTTATCCGGAGCATCGGCCGGTTTCTGTGCGATATCTGTCGGGCTTATTGCGATAAATGAGATTCCACTGGCTTGATATTCTCGTGCAAGCTGTACAATCTCCGGCAAGACGTAAATGACATAAGGGCAGTGGTTGCATATAAACATCACGACTGTGCCATGTTCTCCATGAACATCCTTTAAATTTACCTTTTCTCCATCAAGGACATTGGGCAAGGAAAAATCCGGTGCCACGGTGCCGAGTTCAAGCATATTGGAAAGAGTATAAGCCATTTTTTATCGTATTTATTAAAAAATAGAAGGTGGAAATGAAGTCAATTGTTCATGCATTCCTCGGATATGCCTAAAACGTACTTCTTCACAATGTCAAGGGAATCTACAAGAAAATCACCTTTAAACCCATTAATCATTGTATCTCGGAGATGAGCTTCCGCAAATGCCGTACACTCTTCCGCTATCGGCATATAGGACCAATGCCATTTTTCTTCTTCATAACCACTGCGCCCGGTATTGGCTTTATCCGTATAGGGACGACAAAAGCCATATTCCGCAGCGTGTTTTCCCAGCCACCGGAAGAGCTTCAAGCCCTTGCCATAGGTAAACCAATTGTTATTAAAGGCATTCAGATCAATATCTGTTCCCCAGTGGTGCCGCGAGGTGCCCGGCATTGAACTATAAAGCAAGATTTTTTCAGCTCGGCGATAGGGATCTTTTATGGCACTAGCGAGATTGAGGCCGTCCACCTTCTTTTGCCCTGTCCATTTAGCCTCCCATATTCCTTTTTGATAAGTAAAATTCCGGGTAGCAGAGCGGATGATTAAGTTTATTCCGTCCGACTGAGCAGCGGCGCGCATTTGCCGAAAGGCAGCAAGAGCTTCTTTTCTTAAGTATAAACCCGATCTATCGGCCATTGAGTCTGGAACAATTGCAAATAATGAAGAGGTATCCGGGTTAAAATTGCCACATACATAGCCGAGATTGAGCCATTCAGGAAAACTATCCTCGACAACTGCAGTATCAACAGGAGCCGGTGCGCTCATCGATACAGAAGTTTCATTGGTCGAGTTTTTACAAGAAAAAAACAATAGAAATGCAATTAAGACAAGGAAATCTCTGTTGTAATTAACGTATTTTGACAGCATATTTTATGACCTTTATTCATTGAGCTTAAAATGCGTTAAGGTAACGTTAAAAAACGGGTAATCTCTACACATTTCAGCGTACAAGGAAGTTAAAATACACGAGGAATCAAAACCAAAAAACTTAAAAATTAGATTTTATGAAAAGAACAATTTTTCTTTCAGCAATCGTTGCCTTCCTAGTCAGTGCATTGACGATTGGTGGTTTTTATTATCTGAATGGAAATGACTCGGAGACACACAATGTTACAATTCAGAAAATTGATGGCGGGGCGAGTAATGTCCTTTATACCAAGGATGCAAATGGTGATATTCAGCCTCTGAACTTTGAGAAAGTTGCCTCGGAGGTGATGCCTGCCGTTGTGAGCATTAAGTCCAAGATAGAACGTTCCGGACAACAACAGCAACAACAATATCTGAACCCATTCCGTAGATTTTTTCAAGATATGCCAAATTTTCATCGGTATTACAATCCTCAACCGGTGATAGGGATGGGTTCCGGTGTAATAATTAATAAAAAAGGATATATCGTGACCAATAATCACGTCATAACCGATGCGGAAAAGGTAACGGTTACGCTGCACGATAATCGGGAATTTACGGCGCATGTCGTAGGAACTGATCCGACGACGGATATTGCGCTTATTAAAATTGATGGTGCCAAGAATCTCCACACACTGCCCCTCGTAAATTCCAATAATGTGAAGGTAGGTGAGTGGGTGCTCGCGGTTGGGAACCCATTTGGGCTTACTTCAACGGTTACTGCAGGAATTGTTTCTGCCAAGGCAAGAAATATTAATATCATAGATAGCAAGTATGCCGTTGAGTCTTTTATTCAGACTGATGCCGCGATTAATAAAGGAAATAGCGGTGGCGCACTGGTAAATCTGCAAGGAGGACTTATCGGCATCAATTCTGCTATTTATAGCCCTTCCGGAGCATACAGCGGATACGGATTTGCCGTACCGTCCAATATCGTCAGCAAGGTCGTTGAAGATTTATTGCAATATGGCTCAGTACAACGCGGTTTCTTAGGTGTCTCTATCGCCAATATCACCAATGACCTCGTCAAAAAACAATCCTTGAAGGTAAAGGATGGTGTTTATGTCGTCAGTGTGAAGGAAAATAGTGCCGCCTCTGAAGCCGGTATTAAAGCCGGTGATGTGATCACTGCTGTAAATGGCATCCAGGTCCATAGTTCACCTAAACTTCAAGAGCTTATCGCTACCAAGCGACCAGGCGATACGGTAGAATTGACAATTAACAGCAATGGAAAAGAAAAGGTGGTAAAAGCGACCTTGTATAATAAGAAAGGAACGACAGATATTGTAGAATTGGATTATTCTGATGCCGCAGCCCAGCTTGGGATAAAACTCCGGGAACTAGACTCGGATGAAGCTGCTCAGCTCAATATCGATGGTGGAGTCATGATTGAAGAAATTAATGCCGGACATATTGCCCAGGAAACGAGCATCAGGGAGGGATTTATTATCCTTGAGGTCGATGGACAGAAGGTGTCCACGGTGGAAGATGTCAATAAAATACTCGGTAGTAAACACGGAAATTATGTAGAGATTAAAGGAATCTACAAGGATGTACCGGGGGTTTATTACTACGGTATTAATATTGATAACTGATAGTATAGATTGAAAAGTATCATTTTGTGAAGTTTTTCATGGCCGTTACAGGGTTTTATTGCTCTGTAACGGTTTTTTCATGTCTATCAGCTTCCGCAAATGGGTCTTGAGTTTTGTCGTCATCTTTTTTGCTCTTGCACTTTTCCACCTGCCGGTGAAATGGTGAAGGTATGCGTACAGCGCATATTTTACTGAGTTGGCAAAAAGATGAAAACTACGAGTCAGCTCATAAGGCGATTAAGGCTGCTGATGTTTCACCTTAGCAATTCCTTTAAAATCTGTGCTGAATTCTGCTTGTTTTAGCTTATTTCTACCGATAGTGAAGTACCATATATGCATGGCGGGGAATAGATGAAATATATTGATTATTCCCATCGCTTATTCCTTATTCTACGCTAGCTCCTGAACTCAGCTAACAGCTAATTGCCGCTCTTAAACTTACCGCTCTTGACTCCGACCTGGCAACTCCCAATCCCGACTACCAGGCACCACCGCCTCCACCGCCGAAGCCACCGCCGCTGAAGCCACCACCACTGAAGCCGCCACCGCCTCCATAACTACCACCTGAACTAGAGGAGGGGCTACTAGTCATTGCATGAGTAGCAGAGTTCAAGGAATTGGAAAGGGAGGACGAGAAAGCGATTGCGCTGAATTGGCCACTAGGGCTAGAATACCACTGTGGAGCCTCTTTAATCAAGCCTTTGAACTTCTTTCCGTATTGTTTTAATAATCCAAATGCCACTGCATAGGCCAGGGCTTTTTCAAAGTATGCAGGATTCTCTTTAAGCATCGTCTCAATTTCTTTTTTCTTTGCTTTTTTAAGGAATGTTCTGAAGCCCTCTACTTGATGGAGAACCTTGTCTCCTTGGACAGTCCGTTTTCTCATTAAGCCGGAACAAAAAGCAAGGACTATGCAGGTGATGAGAAACAGAATCCCTGCCGTATAGCCATAAGCATAAATAAGGAGCGTACATCCTCCTACCCCGATTAAAAAGCTTGCTAGAGCAGTGATTGTTACATTCCTCGAGGAATATTCTGTAAAGTACATATTATGAGCTGCATCAACAAGGTCTGCTTTGCCGCGTGACATCGTCCTGTAAAAACTATTTTTCAGATCATCTCTATCGACGTGATCCCTGCCGGCAAAGAGCTCGTTAAATACCGTCCTTTCATAGGAGCCGGCAACGTCCGGTAGCTCTTTTAACTTGTACAAGGTGAAATCACGATCGCTCTGTTGTATGCGTAAAAAATTCCAAAACCATTTTATCGCTAGTATTGATACAGGGATTAAAACGCATAAGCCGGCAATGATGGCCCAGCCACTCATGTTATATAGAAATTCTAGGAAAAGAATCAATAAGCTAAAGGCGGTAAAACCAAATATCAAGGTGTACAATACAAAGGAACAGCCGATATTCAATATGCTGAAACCTTCATCTTCTTTTACCTCCATCGAGATAATCCCCTTTGCACCCCAATATGGGATTAAGGATATAATATCACGTGTATCGGCATCAGCATCACTTAAATATCCGGCAAGTGCAGGATCCATTCCTTCCGGAGGAAAATATTCTACCGCATCAACCAGGTCGGTATCTCTGCCCCACTTCAACCAGGCCAAGAAAAAACACAATAGCGCAAGTGGAGGGAATATTACCCAGCCATAAAATCGCCACCACTTTATAATAGGCGATGGCGGTGCAATATAATCTGCGGGCAGTTCTGCCCAGAGAGTTAAGCCTTTCCAATTTCCCAGAGCGGCAGTCGATTCTCCTTTTATTATGCCATCAGAATAGGTAAATGTAGCATCCTTTTCTTCAGATCCATGATAACCGGTATTAAGCTTGATATTTGCCTCAGGGTTTCCCGGCAAATTTATGTTAAAAGTCACTTTGCGAAATGGTAAATCCCATTGCGTCCCCAATACATCCCAGTAAAAATAAGTCGCTGTGTCGGAGTATAAAAAAGCATAATAGGCGCGATATTCAATCGTATAGTCTCGTATTCCCTTGACGTAAACATCCGAATCTCCTATCCTGATTTTTAATTTTTCTGAAAAGCGCCCACCATCGATATCATAATCATAATCCGGAACTTCGATATTATTTATTTTTATCCTGAGGTAGGAAGGCTCCATTGCCCAGGCCTCTGCATCCTTGCCTTGAAATTCCATAGGTGGATAGAAAAGTAAGGGAATCTCCCGGAATAGCCCATGCCTCGCTTCTTTAAAGTTGATTTTATAGTATTCACGTACATCAAAATATCCCTCTTCAGGATTTATTTCTATCCCTATATGACAACTATCGACGATAACGGGACCATAAATAACCGGATCGCTATCCTCCCGGGCATTTGCGGAAGCGAATATAAAAAAGAAGCATAAATAAATCGAACTTAGATATTTAAAAGTAAAAAGCATTTTCATAGGCTACTTTTAATCATCTTTGGCCTTAAAATCCACTTCGATATTTTCTCTTTCCGTCGGATCTGCCTCAAAAAACTCAAATTCCTGAAAACCGAATGTGCCGGCAAAAAGGACGCCCGGAAAACTTTCTCCATAGGTGTTGTTTTCGCGGACAGTTGCATTATAATATCGGCGACTCCTGCTCAACTCACTTTCTATCTGGCTGAGCTCCTCCTGCAGCTTAAGAAAAGAAGTGTCGGCTTTCAGATCGGGATATGCCTCCCCTAGAGCAAATAATTTGCTCAGTGCGGACTGCAGAGCATTCTCAGAGGCTATACGGCCATTTATATCATCAGAGTTAATCTTTATTGCTGCATTCCTCGCCTGAATAACAAGCTCTAGAGTCTCTTTTTCATGTTGAGCATAACCCTTGACAGTATTCACGAGATTGGGGATGAGATCATGCCTTTTCTTCAGAAATACATCGATATTACTCCATGCATCTTTTACATAATTGCGGTTCTTGACAAATCGATTATAAATCTTGACTACAAATATCCCAATAAAAACAAGAAACCCAATACCGATTAATGTAGGTGCCATAATGCCTATTTATAAATTAAATATTTTCAAAAATCCATTAAAAATGCTTATTTATTTAATGAATGCCGCATGCAATATAAGAAAATATAAGGAATCACTAAATATTAATAGTAAAATATTGAAGAGCTCGGCATTTTTAACTCGAGATATATCGAAATCGTGAATGGCTTTGTTCAATCCTTATCGGACCCGATATGATAGAGATATCGCCTTCCATCTTCAGGGTCCCGGACCCTATTGATATATGTTGTGGAATGATTGATTTTCTGGTGCTTATTGATTTCTTTAATCAATTGTGACCTCCGATATCTGCGTGATTCAGGGGAGCGGATATGATTGATCTCAAGTGCGGCGTCAAGCTCTTCCTGACTTAAGGAATTTCCGTGGTATTGCTCGAGCTTGACCATAAGTGGATGCATGATATTATCCTCATCCATTGCTTTCTCATCTTGCTTATGAGATGAGCTACTTTTTCTTTTATAGCCATAAATTATTGCGGCCATAAGGACCGTACTTATTAATAAAATGTACAGCCACTTATATGAGCTCTGAAAGCCGGATGCAGGATCGTCGCCCGGTATTTGTGTTCTTATACCAGTCGGAACATAAAAGGATGATTGACTTTTATATGTATAAGTCGATATGGTGTCCAGCGACTTATTCAAACATATCATGGTATTCTCTTTTAAAAGGATTAAGCCGGATCTGGCCGATAATCTATAATCCTGGAATGGACTGAGTTCCGACTTGTAGAGCATGCCATTTTCCTTATCGATGGAATAAAATGGCTTATCACCGAGAATTAAGGTATAGTCTTTTAATTCGTAATTGTATGAATTAAAAAGATATCGCTTATCCTTTATAATCTGTGCATCTGAAATATGGAAAACCTTAGCGTTGGATAGATCAATTGCATAGATCGAGTCCGTAGTAATAATTTTAAGTAGAGGTGGATCCCAGGAAGCGATTCCATTGGGTAAGTGAGCAGTATAAGGGAGTAATTCCCATTCTTTTCTCTGCTTCAGAAATTTAATCACTTGTCCGTGGTTATTCCAGTATCCATAACCGCCAAATGAATATAATTCATCTTGATAAACAAATTTTTTACTCCCAAAATTATAGCCGGAATAGATGCGCGGGTAGAGATCGACCCAGCTACTATCTACTCGTTTATATACTTCAAATGTCCCATCGATAACATAATATATTCCTCCCCGCAGCTCATAGATATCTGCTCTATGGTATGAAGCACCTGTAGTATTTAAAGAATCAAAGAGATAGAAGGCATCCTTAATCAATCTTTTTAAACTATCAAGGCCGATAAATGGCTTCTCATCATGATAAACTATCTGACCATGAATCATCGGTAAGCTTATGAAAAAAGCAGAGAGATATATCAGAAATCTTTTCATAGTCGATTAACAAAGGTGGAAGTCAATACTTCAATTTGATGGTTTAGCTTACGCAAATGTCCAGGTCTTCTTCCTCCACACAATTGTGCTAAACTCTTCTGTGAACGAAAATGCTACAATCCACGCAATTTTGCAAATTTTCCTCTAAACATCTTCAGAAAAGTTCCATCTGCTTCATCCGACACATCTATCTGAAGCAAGCTCAGTTCACTACTTAAGCCTAAGAGGCATAATCGGAATAGCAACGCGATTATAATATCTGTAACGAGAACAACGCTGTTTCTCCACTTCAATATTATGCCATTTCCAGGCAAGCTGAACCCGGCAAGCCAGATTAAGGAATCGAGCTGGCAATTTTGCAGGCAAAATTGAAGCGGCAGATGCCACTAGAATTCCTTCGGAATTCCACCACATAGTAGGAGTCGAATATCTTTAAGCACAATATTACCTATATCTCACTGTTCAACCATACGGAATTGCCCTTCAAACCATTTTGAACAGAAGTGGGTAATTACAGTGCTCTTTATTTTCTATATCGGAGCGATAGATTACCATTTCTTATTCCGCAAGATTTTACGGGCATTCAACTTATCCCCAAATGCATAGCCGAGCTTAATTCCACCTTTAATTGAGAAATTACTTGGATTCATATAGATTCCACCACCGACCGGAAGCAAGTACGTTGATACATTGTCATTATAGGGGTCATCATATTTATTTTCGTCATAAAAGGAGGGACCTACACCGAAAAACAGATCAATAATAAATCGCTTATTAATGATAAACTGCGTACCGGCATTTAAATAAAATCCACCGTACATATTGTGTGCACGGATAGTTTCAGTGGAATTAGTCGTAAAATCATATTTCTCAATATCATAAGACAGATATCCCAGGAGAATTTCCGGTTTAAAATAAAATGCACCGAGGGCATTTCGCGAGTCACCTGTGGAGAAAAAATCGCCTCCCATAAGGAATTTATGGCCGTATTCAAGGCCTATACCGGCGACTTCCCATTGATAATTATTCAGTCCAAGACCGTGGATAAGGAGTCCAAATTCACCGGAATTGCGATGATCGTATAAGCGTTCATAACTTATCCTTGTCGTACCGCCTATAGGTGAGAAAATACCTACCTTAAGCGCATTGCGATAGGTCTCTTCATAGCGATAAACCTGTGCTTCTTTAAGTTCTTTGCGCTCGTATTCATAGCCTGTCTCAAAGACGAGTTTTTTGACTAAGCTCATGTCAATCGATATCTCGGGAGGATTCTGTAGCCCATAAGGGAGGTAAATCACCTCCTCTTCACCTATTTTGACGATTTTACACTCGATTTCTTTCCCATCAATACGCTTAATGATATCCTGTGCGGAACTTGTCAATGATAGACAAGCAACAAAAAGGAAAATGCCTAGAATACTGAATAGTTGTTTCTTCATGCCTTGTATAGTTTTAATAGTTTTAAACAAAGGTATAATACACCTTAGTAAAACTAACGTATGAACTAAAGAAAATGATGCCCTACCGCAGAAAAAGGATAAAAAAAGATGCGTGAAGTAAAATTACACATGAAGGAAAGATATTTGGGAGAGGGACACAAGCGAGTTTATGGATGGTTGAATAGGGTGGGAATTATAATTTATGGAAAGTATTATGTAGTTTTAGGGAAGCGTTATGCAGAGACGGTAAGAAAGAAGAGAAATAAAAGAGCTAATAATTAAGGAGTTATGAAAAAGATACGTTATTTACATACACAGCTAGACATACCATTAAAACCATATCAAGCTGCGGCATTTAGGGGAGGGGTAATCGCTGCAATGGAGGCACCATCCGACTTTTTTCATCAACATAAAGGAAAAGGGGTAGAAGCAGAAGTTATTTATCGATATCCCAGGATACAATATAAGTCTATCAGTGGGAAAGCGAGTCTTATATGCCTAGAAGAAGGTGCGGATAAAGTTCAACAATTTTTCCAAGAAGGAGATGAAGTAATTAAAATAAAGGATAGGGAATGGAAAGTACAAGTTTCAAACATAAAAGTGAAACGACATTTGCTACAAGTCTGGAAAGAATATTTTTATTACGGTCTTATTAACTGGATTCCACTGAATCAGGAAAGACATCAAGATTACTCACAACTGTCAAGTAATATCGATAGACAAGAATACCTTGAAGACTTATTAAAAAGTCAGATAAAAGGATTTTTAACAGAAATGGGGTTTGAGTCTGAAAGAGAAATACGGTTGAGAATCAGGGAGGTTTATCCATCGAAAGGTGTTCATTATAAAAATATGTATTATGATAGTTTTAAGGTGGATTTCTACTGTAATGTCTCATTGCCGGACTATTTAGGCATAGGGAAGGCAGCAAGCACGGGATTTGGCATTATTTATAGCAAAAAAGAAAGAACTAATGATTGAAAGGATTACAATAGCCGCATTATTGCATGATATTGGGAAATTTTACCAGAGAGGGCAAGAAAATATTCAGAAAGGATCAGAATTATATAAGAAATATGAGAATTTAATGACCTTGATATGCCCTGAGATGAAGGGTGGATATCTCGGGTATAAACATGCGTTCTGGACGTTTAAATTCTTTGAGGATAATAAGACCTATTTTAAGGAATTATCCCAAGTACTTGACCTGGATTATGATCAATTTATGCAGAGTAGGGAGGTGGATGACAATTTAATTAATTTAGCTATTTATCATCACAATCCACATTCAGAGTTACAAGCCTTAATCCAGATGGCTGACTGGTGGAGTTCAGGCTTAGATAGGAGAAAAACGTCTCTCACATGGGAAAGAGATAGTGTAAAATATGGAGGTAATGCATATAGGAAAAGACGATTGGAGACATTATTCCAAAATATTTCTATAAAGTATGGGAAAAGGCGATCACGGTATGCGTATGATTTATTTCCACTAAGTTTAAATAAAAGTAATATCTTTCCTAGGGAACTTGAAGAGGATATGACCGATGAAATACTTACAGATAAATACAAGGAATTATACGAGCAATTTATAAAAGAATTCAAGAAAGTACCCAATAAGAATCCGAGAGCTTTCCTGGATACACTTGATTGTCTTCTACAGAAATATACTTGGTGCATTCCTTCAAGCACTCAAGGTATGTCCAATGTGTCTCTGTACAGTCACTTAAAAACAACAGCGGGTCTTGCTGCTTGTATTTATGAGTTTAAGAAAGAAAAAGAAGCAATGGGACAAGTGAATGATTATTTTGATTACCATCAGGAGAATCGAAATAGACTAGTACTCAAGAGTGGCTGCCCAGTATTGCTTACATGTATTGATATTTCGGGAATACAATCATTTATATATAATATTTCATCCAACAAGGCTGCAGTTTCATTAAAAGGCAGATCATATTATTTGCATTTATTAATGGACACGGTTATAGGAGAGGTGCTTAAAAATAATGACATTAATCTTAGCAAACTACAAGTTATATATAGTAGTGGAGGAAAAGCCTATCTTTTTCTTCCCAATACGACAAAGGTAAAGAATGCACTTGATGGAATTGAGAGTGCCTTGTTGCGCGCTTTATGGGATATTCATAAGGATTCACTATATGTCTGCATAGGAACAGTTCCTTTCAGATATGATTTTCAGATGGTTGATGATAAGTATAAATCGAGGATTATTGCAGAGGAGGACAATAAGGAAGTGGAGGTAGACATGGGAGAATTGTGGAAACTTGCAAGTGAAGCAGCAGCTAGGAAAAAGCATAGAAGATTTGAGCAGGTTATAACAAACGATGAAAATGGAATATTTACAGAACTATTTGGTGAGAATAACAAGGGGATTGAGTTAAAAGAACCGGAATTTTATGATGCGGTGACCGGTGCTCCTGTTTATGAGGTCGGAAAATCACTTGAAGGAGATGATGGACTTAAAATATCTGAGAATACAGAAAAGCAAGTGCAACTAGGTCGAGTATTAAAAGACGTTGATTTTGTCTTTTCATTTACACAAAAGCATAAATTTGAGGAATACTATACAGACTCGCGACTGAAACTTTCTATCAGGCCACTTGAGTTAAGTACCGGTTATCATTTATTTGATGACGAGAATCTAGCTGACAATGATGCAGAATTTCGCCGGATAGTATCCTCTTCTGATGTACATTGTTCTGCAATAAATAGAACTGATTTTATGAGTTTAGCCATGAAGGGAGACAATGCCTCTTATGGATATTCTTTTTATGGAGGGAATAAACAACCCGAAAATAGTAAGAATGAACGGAAGACATTTCACGACCTAGTGAAGAAAGACGGGAAAGACACTAAGCTCGGTATATTGAGAATGGATGTAGATAACCTAGGGACTATATTCATAAAAGGGCTTGAAAGTAGTTTAAAAACCTTTTCAGCTTATGCGACTCTCTCAGCACAACTGGATTTATTTTTCAGTGGATACATAAATATTATCAGGGAGAAAGAAAAGTATAAGGATTACATCAGCATATTGTATTCAGGAGGAGATGATGTGTTTGCGGTAGGTCGATGGGATTTGTTGTTGGATTTTGGAATTGAAGTAAGGACAGCATTTAAAGAATTTACAACCCATAATCCGGATTTTGATTTATCTACTGGATTTGTAAGAACCGGTGCCAAATTCCCAATCTCCAAAGGTGCAGCCATAGCTGGTGATGCTGAAAGCAATGCTAAGAACTTTACGCGATTTATTCACGATAATGATGAAAACAAAGGCAACAGAGCGGCAATAAATTTATTTGGAGAATCCGTGGGCTGGGAAGAATGGGAAAAAGTAGAACAGTATAAAGAATTATTAAATAGTATAATTGATCAAGGAGGTGGGAAATCAATATTGCATAGACTACAATCTATGAAATTAATGAAAGATGCTCAGAATACCCCAGGAACTGAGAGAGATTATAGCTATGTCTGGAGGACATTGTATTATCTAGAGCGCTACACTACCAGACATATAAAGTTAAAGAATGAAATTGAGAAGATTAATAAAATAGTATTTATAGATAAACAATCACGGAATATTGACTTAATGGCAATTGCTGCCAGATGGGTTGAATTACTAAATTAAATAAAATGAAAATATGCCAGAACTAAATTTTAACAAGGAATGGGTCACAGACCAGATAACCTTCGAAACGGTTGAATGGGCTGAACAGCAAGGAAAAGACTACGCAAGCGATGGGAGGAATAAAGTAACGACCTCAAAATTGAGAAAATTTTTTGGAGAGCTCAGAGAGATAGAGTCTGATTACGATGGGAAAAAGGAGAATATTCCTTTATTGAAAGTTAAGCTAGCTTATGCCGTAGGAAAGGCAAATCGCAGATCAAAGCTAAGGTTGTTTTACGACGACTTTTCACAAATGCTTAATGCCTATAAAGAAAATAGCTCAAAGATTACTTTTAATCGAATGGTTAAAATAATAGAGGCTATTGTAGCATTTCATAAAAAGCACGGAGGTGAATAATTAATATTAAAAAATAAATAAAATGGATAAAGTAAAGATTTCGGGAAAATTAAATCTCATTACAGGTCTTCATATAGGCGGTAATGATAATTCAAACAGTATCGGAGGCATTGATAGCTCTGTAATTAAAACATTGAGGAATAACAAGCTAGAACCATATATTCCCGGCAGTAGCTTGAAAGGTAAAATTCGGTCTCTTCTGGAGCAAAGTGAAGGGGTAAACCTTGGGGGATGCCAGGAAATTAATAGTTTATTTGGATACTCTGCTGAAGATAAAAGGTCAAAAATTGTCTTTTACGATGCATATTTAACAAAAGGAAGCAGAAAGAGGCTTGAAGAAAGCGAGCACCTGGATATGCTATTTACGGAGGAGAAAGTTGAAAACTCAATTGATCGAGTCAGCGGCAAATCAAAACGTGGACTCCGTCATATCGAACGTGTTCCTAATAGTACCAGCTTTAATTTTCAGGTTATTGTGACTGTTGATAATCCTGAGGATGATAAATATATTGAGTTATTAAAAAAAGGAATGCGGCTTCTAGAACTTGATTATCTCGGTGGTAATGGAACCAGAGGATATGGACAAGTTGAATTCTCTGATTTACAATCATTAACTTATACTGTTGATGACCGAGTAAAAGAAGGAGAACATGTCGATTTCAGTATTAAAGATTAAGAAATGGATTTTACGGTTTTTAAATTACAATTTCCACAAGGAATTCATATCGGCGATGGGAAACCGGATACATATACCTCAACTTCATCATTTCTGAGATCAGACACGATGTATGCGGCTATAACTGCTATGCTCGCACAGTTAGGGGATTTGCCGGAAGGCTATGTTCCATCATATACGATAAGCAGTCTATTTCCATATACCTCCATAGATAATGAAGTGGAGTACTTTTTCCCTAGGCCTATAACTAAGCTTCCGTTTCCTGAAACAAGTGAATTAATTGATTTCAGAAAAAAAATAAAGAAGCTTCAATGGATAGGGAAAGATTACTTTGAGCGAGTCTTGATGGGCAATTCTTTTTCTATTGATGAAATTAAACAAGGATTGCAAGGTGCTTACTTTTCAGAGAGGTTGAGGGTTTTTAAGGGAATGGATCAAAGGATTATCAGTACCACGGAGTTGCGGGATAGGGTTAAAGTACCGAGACAAGGTGGAGAAGATGCAACTCCTTTTAGTTTTGAAGTCATGCGATTTGAAGAAGGGAGCGGGTTATACTTTCTATGCTCTACGGATGGAAAAGAAGATGTTATTAAGGCGCTAGAATTATTGAAAGATACAGGCCTAGGAACCGATAAAAACCTAGGTTATGGGCATTTTTCTTATACTGAGGATAGGATATCTATTCAAGTCCCTGAGCGAGATTGTCAATATGCTGTATCTCTTGGATTAATCACGCCATCGGATATTTCAGAGTGGAAATCATGGATTCATGATGGTCATAATAATTACTCCGCATATTCATTGATAAAAAGAGGGGGCTGGATAACGACAGAGGGCTTTACAAGCTTTAAGAAAGGAAGTATATATATGCTTAAGGAAGGTTCAATCATTCAGAACAAGCAGAACCATGAAGTCGCCGGTAATGCATTTATTGATCTGAGTCCTATTTCTATGGGATGGAAAGATATGCCACCGGTTTTACGATGCGGAAAATCATTTACTTTACCTATAAATATACCCACCGATGTTTAACCTTAAAATACTGACTCCTTTACATATCGGAACTAGTGAGGAAAAGGATTATGTAAATAAAGTTGACTATATAATAAGAGACGATTATGCTTATATCATTGATTTCAGCAGGTTTATCAAGGAACAGAATTATTCTATAGATCAGATTTCCAATGCCCTTACTACGAACAATGGAATAAGTCCATTTTTCGAGAATGAAAATACGCTTGAAAACTATAGTACTAAAAGGATCTTTGTCGGAAACACTTCTCCATCTACAATTAAAGCACAGATAAAGTCAGGATTTGGAAACCCATTGCTTCCAGGTTCCTCAATTAAGGGAGCATTGAGGTCTGTAATTCTTAATAGAGCACTTTTTTCTATTTATAGTTACAATGAGCTTAAGGTGTATGCTGAGAAAAATAGAAGAAATCGCCGCGCAAATCCTGAGCGAGACCTTTTAAATCTAAGCATTAGTAATGATCCCTTCAGGCTTATTACTATTCCGGACATACACTTTTCCGATATTGATTATTCTCCGACCAAAATATTTAATCTTTATAAAGATCATGGAGAATGGACAGGAGGGTGGAAGCACAGATTTCGCGGGAGGGGAAGCACTACTTATGAATTCAATCCGATTGACTTTGTTACATTTTATGAGCATATTAAACCCGATATAGAAAATCAACTCGCCATTGATTGTAATGTGAATAGGAGGACGATACAACATGTAGGATCAAGATATATAGATACATTCGGAGACTTATTTATAAACGGTAAATATGAAAGGAATCTACTTGAACTTATTAAAGAATATACTGCTACATACCTAGACCGAGAACGTAATTTTTTCTATACCTTTTATAATGATGAAACCGATGATTATATACTTCCCACAATTGATCAACTGATTGAGATTAATAAGCAGCGTGATACAGCAGTATTGAGAATAGGCGCCGGATCGGGATTTCACTCGATGATAGGTGACTGGAAGTATAAATGGTGGGACAGAGAATTTAATAGAGATGGCTCCCACTATGCAGCTATAGACAGAAACGATTATAGGCTAGAAAGAAGGAGGAATAATCGGGATGTATTGTTAAAGTCTCGGAAATTATCTTTTAAAATGGTAGATAATCACAATTACAGCTTTGAGCCGATGGGATTTGTGTCAATATCATTATGAATCCCACACTTCTCATATCAATAGGAACTTCACCTTTGCTTCTGATTGAAGCTCTTGAATATCCAGATGTTCACTTTAAGCGTGTCCATGTAATAACGACAGATCAAGCGCAGCTCGAGTGGCAATCAGTATCTGATTTGTATGACCAATGGAAAGGGATTACAGATTATATCAAAGCTGAATACAATGTCAGAATCACATGGTCCGTTATTGATGGCCTCAGTGTTATTGCAACTGCAGAAGATCATAAAATATGGCAAGAAACAATTTTAAGGTGGGCAGCATCTTTTTATGACAAGTCGGATATGTATTATTGCCTTTCCGGAGGAACCAAGACAATGCCCGCTAGTTTTCATTATGCCGCTAGGCTATTCGGTGCTGAGAATGTATTTCATGTTTTAATTCCCCAGGGAAGGAAACCCAGCTCGATTTATGATGTAGAGGAGCTCATTCAAGCTGAGGAACTCAGTTATGTAAAACTGGGGAGCGAGGAAGGTCTTTCTAGCTTATTGGACTACTCCCGGCAGTTTAAGCTGCAAGTGATGTCGGAAATAAGAGAAACCTTTACAATACTTAAGCCACCACATGAATATGATGTGTCAGAATATTCTCGCAATGTTCTCGACACCATTGAGAGTCATATAAGTAATATGGGGAACTCCATGCCCTTTCAATCTATGATATTGCTTCCGCAAATAGCTAAATCCTGGCTTGAAGAGCCTCTTAATCGCTCGGATAAAGAATGGATACAAGCACTCCCAAAAGTTGATCTTCACACACATCTCGGGGGATTTGCAACTAAAGGAACCTTGTTGAATCAAGTGAGGGCAGCAGCAGATAATCCGGATAAATTAAAAGAGATTGACTTCACTCACTATCCGGACGATGCGAGATGGCCACGTCCCGATGAAAGTATCGCGCTGCAGGACTATATGAAAGCCGGAGATAATACAGGAAGCACAATTCTTCATGATATGGGATGTCTCAGGAGGCATTGTGAACTTATGTACGAGCATTTCCTGTCACAGAATCTGATATATGCAGAAGTCAGGTGTTCTCCCAATAATTATGCACGCAAAACAGATAAAAGCGCATGGGAGGTATTAAAGCTTATAGAGAAAACCTTTACTCGGATGATGAAGGAAAATGAATATAAGTGTATCGTAAAATTACTTATCATCGCTACAAGAAAAAGAAGAGGAGATCTTTCAGACATAAGTAAGCATCTTTCACTAGCTATTACCGCCTATTATAATAGTCAGGATACAATTCTGGATACATCCCTACAATGTTCCGTTGTGGGAGTAGATCTAGCAGGCTATGAATTTAAGGAAACCAGGGCGATTTATTTTCAACATGATTTTAACTCAATCCATCGGGCAGGCATTGCGGTCACTGCTCACGCTGGGGAAAATGATGATGCAGAAGGAATATGGCAGGCGGTGTATAAACTACATTCCAGGAGGATAGGTCATGGTTTGAGACTACTTGAAGCTCCAGATTTATTAAGAACATTTGTCGAAAGGCAAATAGGCATTGAAATGTGCCCTTATGCCAATTTTCAAATAGCAGGCTTCTATCCAATGGAAAAATACAAAGCCAAAAGATATCCACTTCTTCAATACCTTGAAAAAGGCCTCAAAGTAAATATTAATACTGATAACATAGGAATTTCCGATGCAGACATTACAGATAATTTCTTACTTTTAATTGATCTGTGTCCCGGGATAAAAAGAATTCAGATTCTTAAACTTATTCTCAACGGCATAGAGATGGCATTTGCAGCTAGAGATATTAAATTGAAGATGCTGAATAGAGCCAATCAGGAAATCAGAAACTTAATTATGCAATATGGAACGTAAAACACTCCTTACCAATATCGGAAACAGAAATATCACATATCGAGGAAAGACCTTCAATGAATTAATAAAAACGGATCTCATTACGGAGACTTCCTTCAGGGATTGGACGTATAATATCTTAAAGAATTTTGATGATGAAAAAGAGAATATACAAGCACTTATCCTGCCAGCATTAATTGATCACTATACAGGAGAAATCACCGACCTTATTCTCTGTTTTTCTGATCAAGATGAAAGCATATATAATGGTCAAGATACTGTATATGAAGCAGAAATCCTGAAAAAACTCCTCAAATTAAGGCATGATAATATAAAGGTACATACCTATAAACTCGATGGTAGCGTGGTGGATATAAATAGTCTCATGCAGAATTATAGGAGACTCTTGAACTATTATGATTATCACCTGGATAATCCATTTTATTATATAAATAATGCCGGTGGAACCCCGCAGAGTAAGAGTTCATTGCGTATTATGGTGGAGTTTCTTCTTAAAAAAACTAGATATTGCTTTGTTTATATTGATCAAAAAAATAAAATAGAAGAATTTCAGCAGATAGAATACAGGGAAATCATTGAACAAGAGCAAGCCATAGCACTTATAAAAAATTCTAGATATCTTGCGGCAATAAATCTCTTGTCCGACGGACTGGAAGTCGCTCGTAACTCTAGGCAACATCACCTGAAATTGCTTGCTTATTTATATTACCGTAAAAATACTCACGGAGAAGAACGACACAAGCAGCTCAACAAACTAAAAAAATATATTATCAATCAATCCCCTTTGTTGCAATATGATAAGAGAGATAAACTATTAGGGAATAATACAGCATTAAATACGATACTCGGTAAAGCCTTTTATGCAAGACTTATTGAGCGTTTATACCATGTTATCCTTTACCGAGAATTGGGTGAATATACCTCAATGATAAAAAGGCTCAGCATATTTTATGAAGAACTCTTCAATATGATGATTGAAAAAATGTATGGATACTGTTTATTCTCTGATGGATACAATGAGAGGACCCGATTAATAAATGATTGCAACATACCCGGGATTTTCCAGATTGACTGGAAGCATGAACCGGGGATTGAGAGTAAACGGATTAAAACTCTGAGCATTCCCGTACTTATTGCCATACTCCGGAGAGCTGATAATACGACAATTCAAGATCTTATGAAGATAATAAATCGATTTTTCTCTGTTGAAGGAAAGCTCTTAAATAGGCTGAGAAATGACGTTGTACATCGAGGATTATTTGTAGATAAAAAAACAATAAAGCAGCGCTTGCCATCAGACTTTTTTCATACGCTAGAAAAGATCATTCAGGAATTTAAACTCAGCGTCCCTGATATTTATAAAGAATTTAATCAATTCCTCATCAAATTAATCAGAACCTAATTATTATGGAACTCATTATTGACACTTACGGTACGAGAATAAACATTAAGAATAGGATGCTCGTCGTAAGTCCACCTGACGTAGAACCTATATATGTAGCCTTTCACGAGTTTAATAAATTAATCTTGCACAAGGGATTAAGAATTACCTCTGATGTGTTTTATCGATTATTAAAAGAAAATATCGATATAATTTTCCTGACGAGGAATGGGACAGTTAAGGGAAGGGTGTGGAATAATCGATTTGGTTCCATTGCTGATATCAGAGAAAAGCAATTAGCGCTTAAAAATCATCCCATTATTTCATCTTGGCTTGTGTCTATAATACAGACTAAAATAGGTGGGCATAAGAATATACTTTATACATTATCCAAGGAGAGAGATACATCGAAGAACCTATTGCATGAAACGATAAGGCAACTAGGAGGCTTCCAAGAAGAGATGGAAGATTACAGAGAATACCCGACCAATGAAATAATCAATCAGCTGAGAAGCAAGGAGGCACATGCGGCGCGATTGTACTGGAAAGCAATTGCTACTGTATTGTTATCGGACTTTAATTTCAGTGGTAGAAAGCCGAGGGAAAGCCCTGATCCGTTTAATGCGATGCTTAATTATGCCTATGGAATGCTTTATCGTAAAGTTGAGTCAGCATTGTTAAAGGTAGGAATTGATCCTTCCATAGGATGGATGCATGTCAATCAATTTAATAAACCTTCACTTGTATATGACGTGATTGAAAGCGTCCGATTCTGGGCAGATGAGGTTGTTATCAAAATAGCGCGGAACAATATTATACCGGCAGCATTATTTGACAAAAAGGAAGGTAAATCCAGAATGTCCAAAACAGCGAGGAAATTGCTTGCACTAACAATGAATGATTTCTTAGATAATACGATAAACTACAAGGGTAAAAAGCAAAAAAGGGAATATTTTATCTTCCTGCATGCCCAAGACCTAGCCAATTTCATTAAAATTAAAGGAGAGGAAATTGAAAGATGAATTTACAGTTAAGTATGCAACTACGAGCGACAATGCATTGTCTATAAAAGAAGTGTATGATGTCATAAAGTCTGAGAAATTAAAGGAGCAAACACAGCTTTTAAAACAAGTGAAGAGATTAAGTAAGCATAGATTGATTGATTTATACAAGCACATGCCGGTTTTAATAATTCCACAAGACTGGGGGTGTACTCATCTCATTCAGCCTCTTGATCAATATAACTGTTCACAAGTGACATATCTGTACTGGAAGGATTTTATGGATAAGAGAATTATGATTTTCCCATTGAGAGATATAAATAATGACAAAGGTGATTTTATGAAAAGTCTTCAGCATAATGGGAATAGAGAAATCATTTTAACCTGGACTGATGATATAAGGATGCATATCGTTGACAGACAAGCTAAGAGTCAACATAAGGAAAAGCCACTGGAAAATGAGGTAATTTCCGAGAAAAAAACCGACGAGATAATCAGAAAGCTCGGTGGAAAGACGTATCTTTACGATACTAGGCTAACGGAGAAATACACCGACATATTGACAAGCTGGGCAGAAACCTTTAAAAGCACACCCTTTCAATTGAAAAGAATACACAGCGGGGAATTTATAGTCGTATATCGAGCTAGTGGAAAGCAACTTTTATGGGGGAATTGTGCGGAAGATGGAATACATATAGCAATGCTTAAACGACTGGAGGCCGATATAATGCAGAAACTAGGAAGATATATAGAGAAACTTAGAGAGATGACCGATATAAAACTACTTAATTGATATGTGGAAGAAGTGGGAACGGATTAAACAGCAAGGGACTTATGTCGAGGAATTTTTTGCCCATGAAGAAGAGCAGATTGAATGGGATACTATCGGAGAACGCGTACAGAAAATAATCCTCCTCTTTGAAGAATTACAGAGAAAAGAAACAACAATGACTCCATTTATTGTCACTTATGATATCAGCAATAATAGATTGCGCACTCACCTGATGAAATACTTATTGAGTAAAGGATTAAATAGGGTGCAACGATCCGTATATCTAGGGAAGTCGAGTGGAAAAATATTCCAAGAAATGCAGCGGACATTTCAAGAGATAAGCGACGCATTGGATAAGAATGATAGCATAATGGTAGTGCCTATCAACCAAGATATCAGTGAGCGCATGAAATTTATAGGGAAAAATGTAGATATAGATATCAGTGAAAGAAAACGACACACATTATTTGTATAACAAAACGATCATTGACGTGCGATTTAAGAATTATACTGCAGTTAAGTTCTTGTTATGGAATAATTTATATATAATTGCAGACAGAATCAGCTACCAATTAGGAATGGATTGAGACATAACTTCTCATAAGTTAGTATTTTTTCTCTGCGGAGACAGAATCAGCTACCAATTAGGAATGGATTGAGACCTTTATCTCTTTGCGCATACCTTTTTTCATCACCTGACAGAATCAGCTACCAATTAGGAATGGATTGAGACAATTCATTTTCTATCTTTTTATAGTTGTTTGATTCTGACAGAATCAGCTACCAATTAGGAATGGATTGAGACTTAGCAAACATTTTAATCTTTGTCATAACTATTTTATTGACAGAATCAGCTACCAATTAGGAATGGATTGAGACATAGGTGATCTGAGAATCTGACCTTCCAGCCCTTATAAGACAGAATCAGCTACCAATTAGGAATGGATTGAGACAGGTTTGTTTAATTATTGTACAAAAAATCAGCTGCGGTGACAGAATCAGCTACCAATTAGGAATGGATTGAGACTTTATCTCTTTGCGCATACTTTTTTTCATTTTTTCGACAGAATCAGCTACCAATTAGGAATGGATTGAGACCCTTCGGTGTTATAGAGTGAACACTCTCAAAAAATGATAGACAGAATCAGCTACCAATTAGGAATGGATTGAGACCACTTTCACGGCTCTTGACGACACGGTTTTCTTGCAGACAGAATCAGCTACCAATTAGGAATGGATTGAGACTTTCTCTTCATAATCTTTTTTCCTCATTTCAACACCGACAGAATCAGCTACCAATTAGGAATGGATTGAGACTTTACTTCTTTTTCTGTTGCTCCGAAAATCATAATTGACAGAATCATCTACCAATTAGGAATGGATTGAGACGGGTAGCATAGCTATCTTTCACGATAGAAGGACTTAGACAGAATCAGCTACCAATTAGGAATGGATTGAGACAGGCTTCTTGGTTTGTATTCCTCCCTATGAAGCTAAGACAGAATCAGCTACCAATTAGGAATGGATTGAGACAAACTTGTTTATGTTTAAGGTCTTATCCCTCCAACATGACAGAATCAGCTACCAATTAGGAATGGATTGAGACCCATACTTCATAATATAAACGGCATTCCACCGTTACGACAGAATCAGCTACCAATTAGGAATGGATTGAGACTAGTTGCCTTAAACTTGTTTATGTTTAAGGTCTTATGACAGAATCAGCTACCAATTAGGAATGGATTGAGACGAAAATTTTCCGCTGCTATTCTTTTCGATAATCGCCGGGACAGAATCAGCTACCAATTAGGAATGGATTGAGACGTCTATTATGCAAACTTATATAGTTGCCTTAAACTTGACAGAATCAGCTACCAATTAGGAATGGATTGAGACTAAAATCAAATCTTTCCTTGCTTCATCATCGCCTTGACAGAATCAGCTACCAATTAGGAATGGATTGAGACAATAAAAGCCATGTTTTTAACGTGGGAGCTTATAAACAGACAGAATCAGCTACCAATTAGGAATGGATTGAGACGCGTCTTTACGAGCTTCGATGCGGAAACTTGTTCCGGACAGAATCAGCTACCAATTAGGAATGGATTGAGACAATAAAATACATATTTTCAACGTGGGAGCTTATTCTGACAGAATCAGCTACCAATTAGGAATGGATTGAGACCACGACGGCGCAACCTGAAATCCTTAATCAACTTTCGACAGAATCAGCTACCAATTAGGAATGGATTGAGACCTCGCTTGAAAGCAGCACTTCGCAAAAGTAGCAGCGGACAGAATCAGCTACCAATTAGGAATGGATTGAGACAACGTGTTTAAGGTGCATTAATTCTGGTAAGACCCTGACAGAATCAGCTACCAATTAGGAATGGATTGAGACTTATTGAAATCCGCTTGAATTTTGCAAACGCCATCAGACAGAATCAGCTACCAATTAGGAATGGATTGAGACATGGCTGATTTTAGTTTAAAGCCGCCGCGCCACGGACAGAATCAGCTACCAATTAGGAATGGATTGAGACTACCATATACCATAATAATAAACGGCATTCCACCGTGACAGAATCAGCTACCAATTAGGAATGGATTGAGACTGCTACCGCTATTAGCGTATAAGATCGCCGCAAAGTGACAGAATCAGCTACCAATTAGGAATGGATTGAGACCGTCATCGTAACGCCCAAAAGGACACACCCATGATTTGACAGAATCAGCTACCAATTAGGAATGGATTGAGACTCTTATAACCTCATTTACTAATTTCTCCACATCGTCGACAGAATCAGCTACCAATTAGGAATGGATTGAGACATTCTGGTTCCGATATGTAAAGAATTCATTTTATAAACGACAGAATCAGCTACCAATTAGGAATGGATTGAGACAACGGCGCAATTATTGTCAATCGCTTTACGCAAATATGACAGAATCAGCTACCAATTAGGAATGGATTGAGACAATATCTATCCGCATTCCCGCCTGATTCTTTCATATGACAGAATCAGCTACCAATTAGGAATGGATTGAGACTTTTCGATAATCGCCGCTACAAACGCGGCGTCAGACTGACAGAATCAGCTACCAATTAGGAATGGATTGAGACTGTATTTCTACCAATAAAAGATAATGAATCAATATGACAGAATCAGCTACCAATTAGGAATGGATTGAGACAACATTTTAGAGGGGGGTTGATTTTAGTTTAAAGCGACAGAATCAGCTACCAATTAGGAATGGATTGAGACCATTGATTTATTCTTCTTTTTTTACAGTCTAGGCAATGACAGAATCAGCTACCAATTAGGAATGGATTGAGACTGTACTGTTCAGTACATGAAATCACCTCTTTCATTGCGACAGAATCAGCTACCAATTAGGAATGGATTGAGACTAAACGGCATTCCACCGTAACGGCTCCTTAGGTTAGACAGAATCAGCTACCAATTAGGAATGGATTGAGACTTTATTATATCTCACAATAATAAACGGCATTCCACCGTGACAGAATCAGCTACCAATTAGGAATGGATTGAGACAGCTCTAAGGCTTCTCGGTTAACCTTACGACCTATGAAGACAGAATCAGCTACCAATTAGGAATGGATTGAGACAGCTCAAAAATCATCAAACGGCGCAATTTAAAACAAGACAGAATCAGCTACCAATTAGGAATGGATTGAGACTCAATATCAACGGTGTTAACGTTGAAAATTATTTTCGTGACAGAATCAGCTACCAATTAGGAATGGATTGAGACCACGACGGCGCAACCTGAAAGCCTTAATCAACTTTCAGACAGAATCAGCTACCAATTAGGAATGGATTGAGACATGAAAGACATATTTTCAACGTGGGAGCTTATTCTGGACAGAATCAGCTACCAATTAGGAATGGATTGAGACAAAAGTATGCTGCGTCGGTATCTCTAGACAAATACTTTGACAGAATCAGCTACCAATTAGGAATGGATTGAGACACGTTTTTGGCAATACGTTGCAAGCATTTAAAGTTGAGACAGAATCAGCTACCAATTAGGAATGGATTGAGACTTGATGTATAGGAGCTCAAAAATCATCAAACGGCGGACAGAATCAGCTACCAATTAGGAATGGATTGAGACTCGTATAGTTATCTGCCTTTACTTTTGGTTAAGTATGGGACAGAATCAGCTACCAATTAGGAATGGATTGAGACAGCTTGTTATTATCATGAATTCTTAGTTCAATGTTGACAGAATCAGCTACCAATTAGGAATGGATTGAGACGATGCGCTTGACGCCTCCTTGATAATATCATTTAATTTGACAGAATCAGCTACCAATTAGGAATGGATTGAGACATCCTTTTGTAAACTCTTTACAAGCTTACTTGCGGAGACAGAATCAGCTACCAATTAGGAATGGATTGAGACCCTCCTTATACTCTTCGCTCCAGCCATAGTCAGAGGACAGAATCAGCTACCAATTAGGAATGGATTGAGACTACTTCTATCTTTTTCATTTCGTCATCATTTTAAGTGACAGAATCAGCTACCAATTAGGAATGGATTGAGACCACCTATCTTGTCCGCATAGGTGGTCAGAGAATCGGGACAGAATCAGCTACCAATTAGGAATGGATTGAGACGCTTTAACCTCACATTTTACCGACATAGGAATGATCTGACAGAATCAGCTACCAATTAGGAATGGATTGAGACACCTACAAAATATACTTCAATCTTTTTCATAATTGTGACAGAATCAGCTACCAATTAGGAATGGATTGAGACGCATCGCTTTTTTATGCGATGCGATAATATTCTGTGTAGACAGAATCAGCTACCAATTAGGAATGGATTGAGACTATATGAATTGTTTCATAATCGTTTGTCGCTCTGAGGACAGAATCAGCTACCAATTAGGAATGGATTGAGACGGATTCAGTTTCTTTATAACTTCTCATAACTTTTTTGACAGAATCAGCTACCAATTAGGAATGGATTGAGACGCGTCATAAAGCTCTGCTAGGATTTCATCGGTACTGTGACAGAATCAGCTACCAATTAGGAATGGATTGAGACTCATAAAAAGGGTTGTAGCTTACTTTTTTTATTTCCTTGGACAGAATCAGCTACCAATTAGGAATGGATTGAGACTATTAATAGCGTCATTATAAAAAATGAATGATTCATCGACAGAATCAGCTACCAATTAGGAATGGATTGAGACGCTGTGGGGGTGCGGCATTTGTACCTCATCTCTCCACCGACAGAATCAGCTACCAATTAGGAATGGATTGAGACCGTAAATTGTCTATGCATTACACCGATAACAAACATGACAGAATCAGCTACCAATTAGGAATGGATTGAGACGAGATATTGAAATTATTTTTATTTCTTTCATACAATTGACAGAATCAGCTACCAATTAGGAATGGATTGAGACTAACGTTTTTAAGGTGCATTAATTCTGATAAGACACTGACAGAATCAGCTACCAATTAGGAATGGATTGAGACTGAAGTTACTTCCTTCAATTGGCTTTTAAATTCATTGACAGAATCAGCTACCAATTAGGAATGGATTGAGACGCTTGGAAGCAGCACTTTGAGAATGTAGCAGCGCTGGACAGAATCAGCTACCAATTAGGAATGGATTGAGACGCGTTGAACAATCCAATTAATGCTTGCTCATAATTATGACAGAATCAGCTACCAATTAGGAATGGATTGAGACATACGTCCATGTGTGTATCCCCATTTCTTTTTGCATGACAGAATCAGCTACCAATTAGGAATGGATTGAGACACGCTTACAGAGACCTGTACATCTCCGAATATGCGCTGACAGAATCAGCTACCAATTAGGAATGGATTGAGACAACTAACTTGTTCCCTTACTATATCATTATATTTACTGACAGAATCAGCTACCAATTAGGAATGGATTGAGACGGAATCGAGCCTCGCCAATGTACCATAATAGGAAAAAGACAGAATCAGCTACCAATTAGGAATGGATTGAGACATCTTGTCTTCTCTTGTATTCAGCTTATCCATAATATGACAGAATCAGCTACCAATTAGATGACCGAATGCAGTTTCATATAAGCGGAGCTTATATGAAACCATTGATACTAAATGTATCAATGATGAGGAAACCACGAGCACCTGCGAGTGGCATGCAAAAAAAACACAGACTCACCGGAGTACGTCAAAGGAGGAGAAGGAAACCATCGAATTGTAAGTGAGAAAGGAAGCACCTGCGAGTGGCATGCAGAAGAGCGCAAAAGCAACGAATTGGTACAAAGATGAAAGAGGAATAGCAATCTTTATTAGGAATGGATTGAGACAGCCCTCAAATCTTACAAAGCGGCGCAATCTAAATTGACAGAATCAGCTACCAATTAGATGACCGAATGCAGTTTCATATAAGCGGAGCTTATATGAAACCATTGATACTAAATGTATCAATGATGAGGAAACCACGAGCACCTGCGAGTGGCATGCAAAAAAAACACAGACTCACCGGAGTACGTCAAAGGAGGAGAAGGAAACCATCGAATTGTAAGTGAGAAAGGAAGCACCTGCGAGTGGCATGCAAAACAGCACAGGCTCACCGGAGTACATCAAAGGAGGAGAAGGGTCCATCGAATTGTGGGTAAGAAAGGAAGCTCCTGTGAGTGGCATACAACTAAATTTCCTTTACCCACCTCCACAACACAATACAGTAATAAAATAGAAAGGAAGATAATCAAGGACGATTACCTTCCCCTCAATAACTAACTATCCACACGCAATATATACAATTATGTGCAGAGTAACACCATATAATCCAGAAATTATTGAAACAAAGAGGAAAAACAAACTGTAGATTGCAGAAATTGCTGAGGTAGAATGAGCAACAGTTTACCGCGAGATAAAATCAATTATCCATACAAGCGAATGATGTATTCATGCACGGCGGCGGAGTATAGGAACAAGACGCGTCTATCAAAAAATAAACTTCGGTATAAGATAATTGAATCAATAGTAGGAGAAATTTTATCCGGGAACTGTGATTGTGGATTGGAGGCCGGAAAGGAATAATTTAAATACCTTCGACAAGAGAAATGCTCATAAGTAATTTACACCTATAAGAATCGAGCTCATCTCAGTGTTCCTGGTGCTTTTGTTAATTTGTCAATTTTACATCCTTCCCATTGCCAATGTCGCGAGATAAAGCTCTACATCGGGATAGCCTTTTAATAAAGCTAGTGAACAAGCTTCCAATGTTGCTCCGGTTGTCAATACATCGTCTAGCAAGAGGAGTTTTGGTGTTTTTTTATTGTATTCTTCCCTGAACATCCGGATGGCATCCGGATCCGGCTCAAATACCCCGTTAAGAGCTTCAATCCTTCCTGCACGGCCTTTTTTGGTCTGTGAAGTGGAAAATTTTACCCGTTTTATCAGTGGACAGATCGGAATATGCAATACCTCTGAAATACCGGCAGCAATAAGTTGACATTGATTATAACCACGCAAGCGCAATTTGCGTGGATGCAGCGGCACGGGGACGATAGCGTCCAATCCTTGCCATTGCTCTGCTTTATTGAAAAAATGCGCAAGCTGCTTACCCATATCATGAGCGATTTCTTTCCTGTGTTTATACTTAATCGCATGCAACAACTTCCGTACGGCCCCATCTTTTCCATAATGATACAGGCAAGCACCATAAGCCGCTTTTACCCGACCGTAAAAATGTGTGATGAAGGGATTGTCATCGATATGATTATAATCTGTAGGCTGCAATTCACTCAGACAATGAATGCAGATCTGCTGCCCATTTGCCGGCTGATGTTTATCGCAGATACGGCAGAGGTCAGGATAAAATAAAGCGATGAGATCAGAGGCTAATTCAGCAATTAACGTTCTCATAGTACAATTCTATTTGGTTTCATAGTGTGCATCCGACCTCAACTTAAATTGCCACCTTTATCACCGCTTTATCCTTTCCTTCTTATATATGTGTAGCCTCCTTGTAGAATGTGCCTCTTTTTCTTCAGTTTTTTTAATTCTCCGGGGAAAACAGAAAAAGCAAACTGTATTCCTGCGATTAATTCCTCAGGAAAGAATATAATTGGAGCGAGAATCCGTAAAAGCCCATGGCGATATCTCGATATTATGCTACGTATGGCATAAAACCTTGTGGAATGGAGTAGGATTTAAGCTTGAAATTTATAAGTCAGAACACTGAATGGTAGAAAAAGAAAGTGGTACCTCCCAGAATCGAACTGGGGACACATGGATTTTCAGTCCATTGCTCTACCAACTGAGCTAAGGTACCATGCTTTCTGAAGCGATGCAAAAGTACTAAAAAGTCATCAATCTTACCAAATTTTATTTATCCCTTCTGAAAAAAGAACCTTTTTAAGCGGAAAATTGCAGGCTGAGAGAGCGATATTTAAGAAGGCTTTACGAGCAGCGTATATGCACCGGAAGCGACATTTGCATAAGCTCAAATCTTAGATATATTAACTTCACCTATAAAATATCACAAAATATGCCGTATGTTTATCCCGGAAGATGAAAAACGTACGTGTAGCATATATTATTGGGATACCGGCATTCCTGGCCCTCATGGTTCTCGTGATTCTCATATACGTGTATGGGATGGATCACCTCGGGAAGTGGATAGTGATACCGGTATTGATTCTTACGGTGTTGTATGTATCCCAGACACAGATTCAATGGTGGTATTCACGGAAGAAACCGCCTAAGCTCATCGACCATGAAAAGCTGCTCCTTGAAGCGCATTCACCATTTTATGCCGAACTTGAAGAGGAGGAGAAAGAGCGATTTGAGCGACGTCTTTCCCTGCTTCGTTTAACGCGCGATATTAAGATGATTGATCAGAAAAATGTGCCGGACGATATAGGCTTGCTCATCTGCGCGCCGGCCATTGAATTGAGTTTTTACGATAAAAAATATTTTCTGAATAAATACCAGCATATTGTGCTCTACCCACATCCATTCGTCTCACCTCAATACGGCAATAGAATGCATATATCAGAAGTTGAGCACGAGGATGGTGTCCTTATTTTTTCCGTAGAACAACTTGTTCCCAGCCTTGAAAATCAGATGGTCAACCTCGTTGCCTATGAATGGGCTCAGGCATATCTCCATGCTTATGATGGATCGACTTACGTCAAATGCATTGATGTCCAGGAGGTTCTTGACGGGCTCTTCCTCGTCATCGATCTTAATCCTCAGCAGCTCCGCGATGCAATCGGCCTGGAGGATTTTGATACCCATGCACTTGCCCTGAGTATCTATTTTAAAAGACCACAACTTATGATGAAACACATGCCGACTAGCTACCGGAATCTAAACAAATCCATAGCCGAGAAACAAAGCCATTTTTCAGAGAATGAAACTTCCTCATAAGTCGATGATATCCGTCTGAAGCAAAATAATGACAAGATTCTGCTCCGAAGATCAAAGGAGAAGAACACAGGAAATGCCTGCACTTAAAACCTCACTTAAACAATAGCCTATTCAGAATCCGGGCGCATCTGCGGAAAGAAAATCACTTCTTGTATAGATGCATTATCGGTGATAAGCATGACAAGTCGGTCAATTCCTATGCCCAAGCCTGATGTCGGTGGCATACCATACTCAAGGGCGCGCAAAAAACTCTCATCGATTGCCATTGCCTCCTCATCTCCTCGCTCCGCAAGCTTCAATTGTTCCTGGAATCGCTTTCTCTGCTCAAGAGGATCATTGAGCTCCGTATAAGCATTGGCAATTTCTTTACCATTGACAAATAGTTCAAAGCGTTCCACGAGATCCTGATTATCTCTGTGTCGCTTGGCCAGTGGTGTCATTTCTATAGGATAATCCGTGATATAAGTCGGCTGAATCAAGTGATCCTCAACTTTCTCTGAAAATATCTTGTCAATGAGCTTGCCGCGGCCATCACTATCCTCAAGAGCTATACCTTCTTTCTCGCAATAGGCGCGCAAGGCCGCTTCATCCATATCGGAGATATCTGTCCCCGCATATTTCTCAATGGATTCATACATTGTCAAGCGCTCATACGGACCTCTGAAATCGATGGTATGCTCGCCTACGTTTACAGCAGTCTTGCCATTATTGACAGTTTTTACCGTATAAGCGAGAAGATCTTCCACCATTTTCATCATCCATTCATAATCCTTATAAGCAACATAAATCTCCATAGAGGTGAACTCCGGATTATGCGTCCTATCCATTCCCTCGTTGCGGAACATCTTCCCAAATTCATATACGCCATCATAACCACCGACAATAAGTTCCTTGAGATACAGCTCATTGGCTATGCGGAGGTATAAATCAATATCTAGCGTATTGTGATGCGTCTGAAAAGGTCTTGCCGCCGCTCCGCCATGTACTGGCTGCAGTATCGGAGTCTCTACTTCCAGCCACCCAAATCTATCAAAGTAATTCCGCATTGCACGGATAATATGGCTCCGCTTCTCAAATGTCTTTCTCCGTTCCGGATTTACAGTCAGATCCACATAGCGCTGTCGATAGCGCTGTTCAGGATCCGTAAAAGCATCGTGGATATTTCCTTCAGCATCGGTCTTCACCACAGGCAATGGGCGCAAGGACTTGGATAATAGTTTGAATTCTTCTACTCTTATCGTTATTTCACCGGTTCTCGTCTTAAATACTGAGCCTTTCACACCGATATAGTCGCCTAGATCAAGATATTTCTTAATCAGATTATTGTAGAGTGATTTATCCTCTCCCGGACATAGCTCATCCCGTTTAAAGTATAATTGTATCCTGCCATAAGCGTCTTGCAGCTCGGCAAATATTACCTTGCCTTTTCCGCGCTTGCCCATTAAGCGACCGGCAATAGATACTTCTGGGAAGTTTTCCATGTCCTCCTTGAATTCATTGCGTATCTCCTCTGTGGTCGTATTCACGTCAAATGCCTCCGGTGGATACGGATTAATTCCCATTTCTTTAATGAGTTCCAGTGATCTCCTCCTTTGTTCTTCTTGTTCTGATAAAGCCATATTTTCCCTTTTTCAAGCTGCAAAAATACTATTCCTTTTGCACAATACATATTTCAGAGCAATTTTCATACTTTTCTATCCATTTGCTTCCGCAAATGTGCGTTTTTTCAATTAAAGTCTTAATCTGCTTGAATTTTCCCTATTCTTCTTACCTTTACCTGGCTTAATTATCGGATATAAGCCATTTTATAGATATCACTTGCGCTCAGAATAAGATTTTTCAAGCTTATTTTATTGCTGAGTAGATTATGAAGGATGCGATGGGTGGATTGCTGTGAAGAAGTCAACTTCAGTCAAGGTGAGTTTTCTGTATGGCACGGCTTATGAGTTAAGCGGATTTAAGCTATGTTTATGGCGGCATTTATGGGAAATGTTGAAACCTTGAGCAGGGCTTCTCGGGTAAATCCTCTTATGGGGCTGAACCGATATTTGCGTAAGCTGAAGGAAATAAGCAGATAATACTGCCGTATGAATTACCTTTGAGGAGAGTAAATGGATTAATAATGTTCACAATTATCGGTATCAAATAAACATGTACAAGCCTCTCAGTATTTTTATGTTCCTTGTTCTCCTGGGAGTTCAGATACTTCCGGGGCAGGTGCCTATCTTTACCGATACGGGAAAAACATATACAGGCACCGACTCTGTGACAACGGACATTTACGGACCTATTGATATTTCTTCCTGCACATCGATTTCTGTATCGATCGATTTCCAGTTCTCTATGCCCTGGGAAGGCTCGGGAAATATGGAGTCGGCAGATGAGTGTAATTTTGGTAACCCATGCAATGGAAACCCCGAGAACCAATCACCGGATTGTGGGCCTTGCTGGGATTTCCTTTATGTAAAGCTTGTTATCGACGGCGATACGATCTTTACCGATCTTATCGGCGATGCGGGCACTACCAATGCCGATCAAGCCGGAACAATTTCTCTGCCTGCCTACTGCCTTTCCGGAGAATCGAATCTGCAGATTGAGGTTTATACCCAGACCTGGGCAGGAGATGAAAGTGTTACCTTCTCCAATATCCAAGTCCTCTGCTGGGGAAATCGACCGACAATAAGTGCCACGCCCAATCCCGTCTGCGAAGGCCAAGATATTCAGTTCAATGAAAGTAGTGGAAATTATTCTTCATGGTCGTGGTCCGGTCCCGGTGGATTCAATTCTCCGCTGCAGAATCCTACACTGAATAATGTTACTCTTGCTGATGCTGGATGGTATTATCTTACGGTACAAGATCCCAATGGCTGTAATATCACAGATTCCATAGAAGTACAGGTCATTGATTTTCCTACTTTGCCGGCTCTCGGGCCTTATTGTGAGCTCGATGCGGCAATCACCCTGCCCAATCCTATCAATGGAACATCCGGTACGTGGTCGGGAACGGGAGTAAGCGGCAATACATTTGATCCCGGAATAGCCGGCGGTGGTGTGCATACCCTGACCTTTACGGAGGCTACGGGCAACTGTTCAGGCTCAATACAAGTAAGCGTTAATCCGGAGATAATCTTGACGCCTCCAGGGCTCCCATCTAGCTTGTGTACAAGTGATGATCCCATTAACCTACCGACGACAATCTCGGGTGTTACGGGGACATGGACAGGAACGGGAGTAAACGGCAATACATTTGATCCCGGTGTAGCCGGACAAGGAAATTACACGCTTACCTTTACGCCGGATGCCGCTTTCTGTGCAGAAGTGCTGACGGTTGCGATTGAGGTATTGGAAAGCCCCGTAGCAGTTGATCCGGGGACAATCGATGTCTGTGATGATGGAACGCCGGTTAATCTTACTCAAGTGAATGATATTATCACCGGTGGGAATGGGAATTATACGGTAAATTGGTATGAAGATGCCGGGCTCACGATCCAGATCGGCACTCCGGGTGCTTATGTGCCACCGCCGACGACTGTGTACGCAACAGTAAGCAATGGAAATTGCACTTCTGCTCCCGTAAGCTTGACAATAAATCTTATTCCCGATGTCCAGATATTTCCACTGGGACCCATCGATACTTGCGGCGATGCCAATGGTGAAATAACTCTCGATCTCACCGGCTTTAATAATGAGCTCAACGGTGGTTCCGGAGATACCGTTGAGTGGTATAGGGATCCCGACTTGAACAATCCGATCAATAATCCCTCAAGTTTTAGCACTTCAAGCACGACAATCTATGCCATTGTTACTAATTCTGTCTGTGCCACCTCACCTGAACCGATTACGATAAATGTTTTTCCTAGACCGGTCGGAAACCCTACAACGCTACAAGCTTGTAGTTCGGGTGGTACGGTGGAATACAATCTGACCCTTGCTGAAGCCGATGTTTATCCGGGCGGCAGCAATTATACCTGGTATGAAGATATTGACACGACACAACTTATCCCTGATCCCGCGCATTTCAACACGGTGCCGCCGACAACGGTTTACCTCGTATTCAGCGATGGTCCATGTCGTTCAGAGCCGGTGGCAGTCACATTGGAAATTGTTGCAGACGTTGACCTGGGCAATCTAGCCGATATAGAGCTGTGTTATGGAGAGGTGATTTTTCTCGATGGCCCGACCATAGGTGGGATGACCTATGAGTGGACGGGCCCCAATAATTTTGAAGCTTCGACAGAAGATGTTGTTGTTACCGGCAATGCCGATCCTAGCTATGAAGGGATTTATACCTTAATCGGTACCGTAGGAAATTGTAGTGACACTGCAACGGTAAATGTGATTGTGCACGATGAAATCTTCCTGTCAATTACTGAAGATGGTCCGATTCTGTGTCACGGTGACAGCACGGCGGCAATTACGGCGGTTTATAACGGCGATTCCGATCCGCTTGACTTCAGCTGGTCCGATCCATCTTTTCCCAATTCTGCTTCCATAAACAATGTGCCGGCGGGCTCGTATTCCGTAACTGTTACTGATCTGGCAGGTTGTACAGCTTCCGCAAATGTCGTGGTCTCTGAACCACCGGAATTAACTTTAAGCTGTCAGCTGATATCCGGCGTGAGCGGCCCGGGAGCGGAAGACGCCGTAGTGGAAATTACGATAAACGGTGGTACAGGACCTTATGACTTGATATGGACAGGGGATGACAGCGGAAGTGAAAATAATCTGAACGCCGGAACACACACAATCGACAATTTGCCGGAAGGCACAATAAATTTCACGATAACAGATGCCAATGGCTGTACCGCGGAATGTTCATCAATAATTCCTGCAGCGGATTGCACTATAGAGCTTGAAGTGGTACAGATAGATACGATAAAATGCGCCGGAGATTCAACTGCATCTATAGATGTCAATATCTCAGGAGCTACAGCACCGATGAGCTATGACTGGAATGGAACACAATACGACGGGTTCGATCAATTAACCAATATTCCTGCCGGGACATATTCTCTGACGATAACAGATGCCGATTCTTGCGTGGCGAGCGCAACGATAATTATTAGTGAACCGTCAAAGCTCATTGCTGTCTGTTCAGTAGTTCAAGATGAATCGGCACCGGGAGCTCAAGATGGAATTGCCGAGGTCAATATTCAAGGTGGAACACCTGCTTATGTCAAATTAAAATGGACAGGACCTCTTACTGATTCTATCATGAGTCCGGTCCAAGGAGTTAACCAGATTACGCAATTACCTAGTGGTACTTATACGACAGAAGTGACAGATGGAAATGCGTGTATTGCAGAATGTGAATTCATTATAGAAGCGCAGCCACTAGACTGTGATATGAGCCTTGATATTTCTCAGCTTGATTCTATCCTGTGTTATGGGGACAGTACAGCAAGCATAGACCTTAGGGTGAGGAATGCTACCGCTCCTTTAAGTTTTCAGTGGTCTGATCCAGCTATCGGCAATGTTGAAGACCCGACCGAATTGGCTGCGGGGACTTATTCTGTCACAATTACGGATGACAAAGGCTGTACTGCCGATACATCGATAGTAATTATACAACCGGATCCTATAGAGCTCGACTTTACAATTCTACAGAAACCGACAAGTGCATCTTCAAGTGATGGCAGCATAAACTTGACGATCGATGGCGGTGCGGCGCCCTATGATCTCAGTTATACCGGGCCTACAAGTGGCGATACGCTCAATATTTTATTCCCCATTCAGATTGAGGAGTTGATGGCGGGCACATATACATTTACCGTGAAAGATAACAAAGGTTGTAGCTCGGAAATAACAGTAGTTTTAAATATTGTCGGTTGCGATATGAGTCTCGGCCTTCTACTGGAAGATTCGATTCAGTGTTATGGTGATAAAACTGCCTCGATACGCAGCATTGTCACCGATGCAAGTGGCGTAGTGGAATTTGACTGGAATATCGATGTGCTCGATGGAAATCCAAGTCCTTCAGGACTGGGTGCGGGAAAATATACGCTTACGATTACTGATGATAATTTATGTACGGCAATTGACAGCATTACTATCACGCAGCCACCTGAATTAATTATCCAATGCAATCCTCTGAGTTCCACCGAGGTGGAAATAAGTGTCAATGGCGGTACTCCTGAATATTCTTATACTTTAAATGGTCCCGGTATATCTCAGACCGGTGGATACTCACAAGCGGGAATTTATACGATAACTAATGCATTTGAGGAAGGAACATTTACGATTACACTTACTGATTCTCATGGTTGTGAATCTCAATGTAGCTTTGTCATTCAAGCTCCGGAATGTACACTTGATATCGATTCTACGATTAAGCAGATATCGTGTTACGGTGCAGCAGATGGGGAAATCAGTTTGTCCATCTCCGGCGGAGAAAATCCGCTTACTATAGTATGGGGAAATCCGGCTTATAATGGAAAAGAGGAGCTAAGTGGATTATCGGAGGGAACTTATTCTGTCACAGTTACCGATAAAAATAACTGTAGGGATAGCATAGTGATTCAGTTGATTGAACCCGATTCTACCACGGTTGAAATTATGGGCTCAACTACCTTATGTGAAGGAGATACAATAAGCTTGTCAGCAATAGATACATTTGCGACCTATATCTGGAACGGTCAAGCAGGAACCGATACATACGCAGTGACAGAGCCGGGGCAAGTGACGCTTGAAGTACACAATGCACGTGGTTGTATAGCTTATGACACGATATTTATAAGTCAACTGGATACAGCACTTACCATTATCCGGGATACTTTATGTGCAGATGATCAGCTTATCGTCAATGGAACTGTTTATGATATCAATAATCCGACAGGAACAGAACTTATTCCCGGTGGAAGTCGAGATGGTTGTGATAGTACGATAATCGTTGACTTACATTTTGTCGGAGTAATAGATATCGAGATTATTGAGCCCAATTGCAGTGGAGTTACACAGACACAGGCACGTATTCTAGGAAATGGGAATGCCGTACTCCCTTACGATATTTATGCCAATGGTTCTTTCTATCAGACCGTAAATTCCTTGCCGTTCATCCTGACATTTCCCGCAGATGGGACTTACAATATAAGGATTGTAGATGCGCAAGGTTGTGCATTTCAACAGAATATCCTAGTGACTTCTCGAGAGCAAGTACAAGTGGATATCTTATCTGATTCTGTCGTCGTGAAAGGCGATACAGCGCAATTAAGTGCTGTTTTATCCGGACCGTATATGGATTTCCAATGGTATCCACCGGAAATTGTAGCTTGTGATACCTGTTTAAGCACTTATGCCATTCTCGATCAAAATACAATTTTCACTCTTTCTGTTACCGATTCCTTTGGCTGTGTAATTGAGCTTAACCAGACTATTCTTGTCACCGAGGGCGTAGGAATTTATATTCCCAATGCCTTTACGCCCAATCTCGATGGAATTAATGATAGGTATAAGGTTTATCTCGGACCGCGCGCACAAGGTCTTCTTGAGATGGAGATATTTGATAGATGGGGTGATAAACTTTATGGTGAGTACTATGATATTGCCAATCCCGAGGTACAGGGCTGGGATGGCCGTTTTAAAGGTAAATTTCTTAATCCCGGAGTATATGTGTATCGCATAAGGGTAGAGTTGAGAGAGAACGAGATTAAAACTTTTACCGGTACCTTAACACTTATCCGATAGAAGGATAGCTTTTTCTTGCGAATTCATCATATCGAGGTGAACCTGCTCAAGCATTTTCTGCTTCATCAGTAAATCTTGCTCCCAATCCGGTTCTCGCCGGATAATATAGCTGACCGCGTTTTACGAGTACTCCGCGTGCGGGTTCCGTTGATAGCAACTCAGCTCCATCGGCATCGAGATAATCCATAAGGGGAGCAAGATTGCATAAAGCACTTATGCCTATGCCGGTTTCTGTCATGCATCCTCCCATAATTTTAAGTGCATGTTTCTGTGCAAGCTCAATCATTTTTAATGCAGAACTTATTCCTCCACATTTCATCAATTTAATGTTAATTCCATCAAAATATTCTGCGCATCGTTCTACGTCTTCAATCGTCTGACAACTCTCGTCCGCAATCAGGGGAATGTCACATATTTCTTGTATTTCACTCATCCCTTTTTCAGCGATAACGGGTAGAGGTTGTTCAATGAACTCGAGGGGCAAACTATCGGATAGCTGGAGAATCTCTGAAAATTTAGGTAGAGACCAGCCTTCATTGGCATCTACTCTCAGCGGTTTATTGAACCCATCCTCAATAAGGGATTTCAGGATTTCGAGATCGTTCTGTGCGCCGAGCTTGAGCTTCAGGATAGGCCAGTCATTTTCTTTCATTTCGTTGAGAAGCACCGCCGGCTCATCAATGCTTATGGTGTAGCTACTTAAAGGAGCATCTGCCGGATTAAGGTCGAGATAATCCCATAGAGCTTTATCTGCTTTCTGTGTAAAAAGGTCCCATAATGCACAATCGAGAGCTGATTGAAGTGGATATGCAGATGGAAATATTTTTTCCAGAAATACTTTAATATTCCTTGGATCTTCTATCTCAAGTTTTTCAATATCCGCTTTATGAGCTTCGAGTTCCGAGAGATATGTGTCGATGTCCCAGTCATAATAACTTATTTCCGAGGCCTCGCCATAGCCGGTATAGCCATCGGCTTGTAGAGATACAATGAGACTCTTTCTGACGGGAAATGTTCCATGAAATATTTTGAAGGGCTTTTTCAGCGGTAAGGTTAAAACGCGAGTTGATAATGAAATAGCCATAACTACTTGTTAAATATGATAATTAAATGATTGGCCTACTTGAGGGTGTTTCTCATAATCTGTACATAAGCAATATTGAACTCCTGTAACATTTGCGGAAGCTAATATCCAAAATTATTTCAATATAGAAACATCTCCATCCATGAATTTATTATGCGGACTTTCACAGAGGAAGAAATCTACATCGAGTGTCCACATATAAATACCGGGATTGAGGCGTTTATTCTTAAAGGTAGCAAGCCAGGAACGCCGGGGATCGGTCGTTTTAAAGATTTTGTTACCCCACCGATCAAATATCTCTAACTTGTAGGAGAGGAGTTGAACATCGGGATGAAATTGCGGTTTAAATGAATCGTTAATTCCATCGTGATTGGGTGAAAAGGCATTGGGGATATATACCGGGAGCTCCCCGTTCTTAAACTCCGATCGCTTGAACCTGAAGTAGTCGGAAAGATTCTGACAGATATTGGTGATCGTTACACTGTATTTTCCACTTTCTTCAAAAGTCCTTTTGTACTCATTCCTACCATCATTCCAGACGATCTCTGTCCCTTTATCTTTATAATTGCTGAGGTCTATTGTATAATTGCCATCTGCACAGATTAATATTGTGGAATCGGGGAGATCGAGTGGTGGTTTTAAGGGGATAAAATAGGTATTAATCGTATCGGAGCTCGTGCAACCTTCGGCCGTGGTACCGGTAACAATATATTGTCCTGTCCGGGTAATGGTGAGCTTGTTTCCCTTGTCGCCTGTATTCCAGGTATATTCTACAATCGGCGCTTCACCTGTACTCTGTGCATTCAGAATGACCTCATCACCTTCACAAGCGAGGGAATCGCCTGTCAATTGCACCTCCGGTAAATCGGGAAATGCAACATAGGCGGAATCACTATAGGAACAAGAATTTATGTTATAAGTTACTGTATATAAGCCTTCCTCTGTAATACTGATAGATTGACTGGTGTCGCCGGTGTTCCATTTTATATTGCTAGCTCGTTTATCAAGGTCAAGTGATACGGAGCCGGTCCTGCAGACAACGAGATCTTCAATCCTAGTCTTAGGGGTGTTCAATATCACGTGAAAAGTATCTCGATATGTACAATTATGCAGGACACTAGAGACGTAATAAGTTCCGCTTTCACTAGCTGTAATGGAAGGGGTCTGTTGCCCGGTATTCCATTGATAGGTGGCTTCATCTGATTGAATCCGGGATGTGATGGTAAAGCTTGTATCTTTACATAATTCAATCCTTGAGACGCTGTCTTTAGTCGGTTCTTTTACTTTAATCTCCAGGTAGGCAGTATCGGATTCAAGACATAGGTTTTCTGATATTGCTATGAGCTGAATCTGGTAAGTTCCGGGTTTTTCATACAGGTGTATAGGTTCATATTCTGTACTAGTTCCTCCGTCTCCGAATGTCCAGTGATAGGAGCTCGTTCCATAGCTTTGGTTGTTAAATTCTACTTCGAATGGTGCGCATCCTACCGTGTCTTCATCTAGAGTCGCCTGTGCTTTAATAATGGACAAGTCAAAACTAAATTTTATAACGGCCATATTGCAATTCCGCGATTTCAGTTCTGTCCTTGCTGCATCTTCGGTAACCGGAAAGATATTGACTCCTCCACAGCTTGCACATACGGCTTGATAAATTGCTCCCTCTTTACTGAAGCGACTCGTCCCTCCATCTACGTGTTCACCGCCTCTTGAGCTTGCTCCGGAATCACCTCCGAAATAGGTTGCATATAATAATTTCCGTGCATCTTTTTCAAGTACGAGAAAATAAAAGTCACTGCCATCGGTTGACTTCTGAATGGCATCGGGTGTTATCGGGAGTCCCTCGGTTGTGCTTTCTCTATTGTATCTACGATTAACTACGCCGCCCCAGCCCGATATATATATCCGGCCGCATCTGTCCACGAGGAAAGCGGAAGGGGAGAGGTTGATGATATTTTCTCCACTTCCTATTCTTGTTCCGATAAGTACCTGGCGGAGCTCCGAATCCAGCTTCTGGATAAACATTCCTCCTCCGTCATTACTATAGGTTCCCGGAGTGACTTTCATATTGCCTTTGGATTGCCCGTAGATGTAGATATTCCCTTCATTATCGATCTGTGTAAAATAGACTTGATCATAAAGTCGAGTGCCGATGTATGTTCCATTGAGCAAGTGTTTTCCATCAAGAGAAATCTCGAGAACAAAGCCATCAATATTACCGCCATAATCGGGTTTAACGACATCTGAGAAAAAAAACAAATTGCTGCTCGCTGTTCCGCCTCCTACGATAACCTTCTGCTTGTTTAATTTTATTGCATAAGCGGCATCTGCTTGTTTGCCACCGAAGAAAGTGGACCATCTCAATTTACTGAGGTCGGGATTTAAGGAGAAAATAACAGCATCTTGCAGGCCGGCAAGCTGTTTCTGAAATCCATTCTTTATCGGGAAATCTGAAGAATTGCATACACTCGCTACATAAATGTTGTCCTTGTCGTCAATATATACCTCACCGCGGATCTGGTCACTATAATTTTTAACGATTTCGGCCCTGCTGTACATAACGCCATCCTCTCCTGAACCACCGATAAAAGTCGATGCTTTCAAAGCATCGCCATTTTCCGATAAAATTGAGAGGACAATATCCGATCCGTTTATAAAAATCCCATTCAATGCATAACCGCCATAACCGCCATTATAACTTTTATCATAGGCATTACTGCTCGTAGGATAGTCTTCCGATGAAGTACTTCCCAGGATTATCAGATCTCCTTTCTTATTGACGATTAAACTGTGTGGGATGTCGGATAATTTGCCGCCCAGATAAGTGGAATAAATTATATGCGTGCCATCCGGTGTGTATTTTGTTACACCGATATCTACAGAACCGTCTTGGCTATTAAAGGTCCCATCGTAAGCTCCTATGTCCGGATAACCTTTCCCAAATACAATTCCGGCACCATAGGCCTCACCATTGGGTCCCGGTGTCGCCGTCATTCCCCAGTTATCGGCAACGGAACCACTATAGGAGGCAAATACGAGTGTCGGATCAATGATCAGTGTATAATGTGGATTGTATCCCGTGGGAAAGTCATAGCTCAATACCTGCCCATCAAGTTTATAATTACAAGGAATTACGAGTTTTTCTCCGTCGATAATCTGATAGGCATAAGGCTTTAATTCCTTGATTTCATTTACCGAAGTAACAATATAGAGATTCCCCTCAACGATATGTAATTCTTTTACGCCCTGAAATTCAATCTGGATGATGGCCGGATCTATTCCTGCCTTGATTTCAAATTCATATTTAAGGTAGCCGCCGCGACTTCCCAGCGTCATATCGACTCCATCGTACAGGGATAGATAACTTATTTTCTTATAATTCCGGACATGTGTTGCCCATCTACTTTTATCGTTTCCGAGGAAATAATTGCTATATGATAAGCTTGAATCACGGCCTATTGCCCCGTGGTCCATATTGCAATGAAGAAATTTCATCCTGAATCCATGGCTGTGAATAAGCGTATTCTCCTTGCCATCATTTTCTGCTAATCCCTGTGTCCCGGTAAATCCATGGCTATATGCAGCTCTTCTTTTCAAGTCCTCGATCTTGTGAGCTGCCCAGGTTAATTGCCCGCGTTCTGCGTATATCTGAACAGATCCGGCATCGAGTTTATACAAGATGTTTTCATTCCATTGCCCCTTATTTTCTCTGAAAGTCAGATTATCTATAGTGAATGGCCTTGAACTAGCTTCCGCAAATGGCTGCCCAATTGCAGCTTGCCCGCTCTGCATATAAAGGAAGCAGATTGCCATGGTCACTATATAGCTTAGTTTCCTCATAACTGCGAAAAGGTACGTATATTTCTGAATAATGTACAATTTTCCGGTTAATGAAGCATTTTATTCATTAAAATCGGCATTAGGAGAGCTTATTTTCGGTGAATATGCTTTTCTGAGGGCAAAATACTATCGGAGATTAGCTATTATGCTGAATGTTATGGAGGCTTGTACCACAGAATCTTCCGTGTAAAAATAAACTAGACTATATCCGCTCTTAATATGCGATTTATTAATCGCCGGAGGAATTCTTGTGGATTGTTGTTTCATTCAGTAAAAAGAAAAAGCACAACCATAAGGCGTGCTTTTTCTCAACTTATTATGAAAAACTTAGAAACTTAAGTTAATCCGACTTACTTGTTTTCTTTCAAGAAATTACGGAGGAAATATTGAAGAATCCCTTCGTTCTTGTAATATTCAATCTCGATTTCACTATCTAGTCTGACAAGAACTTGGAAATTGATTTCCGTACCGTCTTCTTTAGTTGCAGTGACATCGAGTTTTTCATTGGGTTTTAAGCCATCTGCAATTCCCTTGATGTCATAAGTTTCTCTTCCGGTTAAACCGAGTGAATAAGCGTCTTCACCTTCAACAAATTGAAGTGGGAGGACGCCGAGGTCAACGAGATTGGAACGGTGGATACGCTCATATCCTGCAGCAATGACTGCTTTTACGCCGAGGAGAATCGTTCCCTTGGCTGCCCAGTCTCTGGAAGAACCTGAACCGTATTCTGTACCACCGATAACAACGAGTGGAGTTTCATCTTCCTTGTAGTTCATGGCAGCTTCATAGACTGTCATTTCCTTGTCTTCAGGGAAGTAAATTGTGTATCCACCTTCTCTGTCCACCAGTTCATTTTTTATACGGACATTGGCAAATGTCCCTCTCATCATCACCTCGTGATTTCCACGACGGGAACCATAGGAGTTAAACATCCGCGGTTCAACACCGTGCTCAATCAGATATTTGCCGGCAGGCGAATCCGCGCTAAAGCCCCCTGCAGGTGAAATGTGATCTGTTGTCACGGAATTTCCGAGCTTCATCAATACACGTGCTCCCGTGATATCCTGGAGTGCTTCCGGTTTCTCACTGATATCTTTAAAGAATGGAATCTCCTTGATATAGGTAGAATCATCAGACCATTGATAATCATCGCCTGTCGGTGCGTCGAGCTTCTTCCACTGCTCTTCACCTTCAAATATCACGCTGTATTCCTTCTCAAAGTCCTTGGGATCTGTTGCCTGTTTAATGACATCTTGAATTTCCTTGGTTGCGGGCCATATATCTTTTAAGAACACCGGTTCACCATTGGGATCATAAGCGAGGGGCTCCTCAAATAGGTTGATATCTATCCGCCCTGCGATTGCATAAGCTACAACGAGCATCGGCGAGGCGAGGAAGTTCATTTTAATCTTATTGTGAATCCTTGCCTGGAAGTTCCGATTACCGGAGAGTATTGAGGCTACGACGAGATCTCCTTGATCCACCGCTTTATCAATATGATCGGGTAGTGGACCACTATTTCCGATACAAGTAGTACAACCATAACCTACGGTGTGAAATCCTAGGCCTTCAAGTTCTTCTTGCAATCCGGATCTCTCGAGATAGCTTGTTACTACCTTGGAGCCGGGAGCAAGACTTGTTTTTACCCATGGCTTGACGTCCAGTCCGTGTTCAATTGCTTTCTTGGCAACGAGTCCGGCGCCTATCATGACGGAGGGATTGGACGTATTGGTGCAAGAAGTAATCGCAGCGATGACGATTGAACCATCACTGAGCTCGTAATCTTGGTTTCCTTGACTTACGGTGACGGATTTTAGGGTGCTTTCTACAACGGTATCTGCTCTTTCTTTCTGTGCATCACTTACGCTGAATTCCGTACCTGAACCTCCTTCAGAGTTCCATCCTTTTCTGTCTTGGATGGGAATGTAGGTTCTTCCGTGGACTTCTTCCAGGAGTTCGCCAAATTTCTCCTTCAACTCTTTTACATAGATCTTTTCTTGTGGTAGTTTAGGTCCTGCTACAGTAGGCTCAAGTTCTGATAAATTGACCTCGATAACATCGGTGTAGTTTATTTCTTCTTTACCGGTATGCCACATGAGGTTGTTGTGGCAATAGTTTTTCACTATCTCGAGTTGTTCCGGGGAGCGATTGGTGCTTTCCATATACTCAATAGTTCTTTCATCAACCGGGAAATAAGTTACCGTACAACCAAATTCCGGTGACATATTGGAAATTGTTGCTCTGTCGGGCACCGTAAGATTGCTTAATCCATCCCCAAATACTTCCACAAATTTTCCCACTACACCATATTGTCTCAATCTATCGGTGATATTCAAGACCATATCCGTAGAGGTTATTCCTTCCGGCAATGACCCCGTCAGTTTTAAGCCTATAACTTCCGGACTCTGGAAGTATATCGCTTCACCTAGAAGTGCTGCTTCTGCTTCGATACCACCGACTCCCCAGCCGACAACGCCTATTCCATTCACCATAGGTGTGTGTGAGTCAGTTCCCACCAGTGTGTCAGGGAATAACCAGCCATCACGTGCTTGGACAGCTTTAGCAAGATATTCAAGGTTTACCTGGTGACAGATACCCATTCCCGGAGGGACAACTGAAAAATTGTCAAATGCTTGTTGCGCCCACTTTAATAGTGAGTAGCGTTCTTTATTTCTCTTATACTCATATTCAACGTTCTTCTGGTATGCATAATTGGTGCCGAAGAAATCGACTTGAACGGAGTGGTCAATAATGAGGTCTGAGGGTATAAATGGATTTATCTTGCTTCCATCTTTTCCTTTTCTTATAACTTCTGATCTTACAGCGGCAATATCGACGACTGAGGGTACTCCGGTAAAGTCTTGAAATAAAACGCGCGCGGGTTTATAAGGAACTGTCCCTTTCGGACTTTCTGCGGTCCAATTCAAGAGGTTTTCAACTTGTTCATCTGTTACACTGAACCCATCGTGATTGCGTAGTGCATTCTCCAGGAGTACTCGTATTGAAAACGGGTATTTTTTTACATGAGGATATTCTTCTGCAACCTTGGCTAGATTCACATATTCATACTCCTCTCCATTTACCGATATTTTATCATACCACTTTGATACATCAGTCATAATTATATATTTCTTTTCTTTGATTAAATATTCTATCCTTCCTCATCTCGACATTTCACTATATATCATACACTAGAGACTGTAATTATGTTCAATGATTCCCACACAAGCTGACATTGTCTCCCTTACATCTCTTATATTAAAACTACTATTACAGTACATAGTTGAAATCCACCGATAATGAGCTTTAATCTGTGCACTTCTATGCCATATTGCTCATTCCAGATGAGAACTACTTTACTTTATACACGTGAAAATGAGATTTTCAGCGCGATCGATGAAAAATTTCTGTATCTTTTTGCCGAGGAAAGAACAGTATGGAGTAATTCTAAATTATGATACATTGATTTCAGTGACATAAATGAAGCTTCACTGTTTCAGTAAAGTTTTATTTATATGAGTACAAGCCCTGCATGAAGATGCGATAAGGCGCATAGCTATAAGCGATGCAGGGCTTATCTTCAATTATTCTCTTCCTCTCTAGTATTTATGCAAGATACAGAGAGCTGTGTAGGGAATAGAATTAAACCTAGAATGCGATTTTTTCAGCCCTATACATGATATCGGCACCGCCCCATCCCTGGCCGTTATTACTGTTTAGGTTTTTAAATTTCACCGTCATTTCAAATACCTCCGTTTTCTCGGGATAGGCAATTTCAACAATCTTGGCACTGCCGTCAGGCAAGAAACCGGCACTCATCAGAATATTGCCCGATGGGAGCTCATCTACATCGCTGATTATCGTTGAAAATAATGCTTCGCCGCGCTCTTTCCCATATTCCCATACTTGTTGTACCGTCATGTTTTCTTCATCAATAACATATTCAACAGCGCGGCTATAATTTACGGCAGCATTGCCAAATTGTCTTTTGAAGCCATTATCAAACAGGAGTATATTCCCATTCTTCAGTCTCATTACAGCGTGCTGCCCCCACGGCCAATCAAAATCTTCAGCGGCTTTCAAGCCCATCTGTACGTCATTTCCAAAAGGCTTTCCTTCTGCATCAATGGCGGTGAGTAGGTAATCCGATGTTTCAATGCCATTTCCATCAGCACCGGCTTTTCCCCAGCCCTTATGTGGAGCAAGAATCCAGATTAATTCATTTTCTCTATTCATCTTGACTACACCTTGATTTCTTCCACTGACGAGAAAAGAGCCGTCAGCTTCCTCGTAGATTGCATTTAAGTGAAACCAATCATTTCCGGTGATATTCAAGTCATCTCTATCCACATCGAGGATTTTTTTCATATCCCATGTATGCAGTACATTGCCGGATTGTGATACCTCGAGAAATACATCTTCATTGCGTTGTTCAGCCGGTATCGTTCCACCGAATATATAATTTCCATCAGCATTTATAAAGGTTTCATGGTGCTGATGATATTTTCCCATATTAAAATGCTGAATCTCATTTCCCATGAAATCATAAACATAGACATTGGCTCCATTGGCAAGGACGAGATATCCCTTATCCGTGATATAGATCGGATAAATAAGGCGTGGAAGTGTCGGGTAAGCCCCATACCACCGTATATCTCCATTTCCATCCACGATAAAAGGATAGGTCCGATAAGTCGAGCCTTGTCCGGCACTGAACTCACATAAAGTCCACCGTTGGTCGGCTGAACTTAAAGATTTATCAATCGTAACCGTCGGAAATGCATTGGGTAAAGGAGCGGTCTGGATAAGAAATACCGTATCTGCCACAGAAGTAGAATTACGCAACTCCAGATGGACTTTATTCTCGGTATTGGGATAAAGACCTTTTATGGGGAGGCCTGCAGTAGCCTCTGTAAATGTACCATCCATAACATAAGGCTCTTCTCCTTGAACCGTAATCGTGTATTCTCCACTGGTCTTAAAATCCATCTCTAGCACTGCCACTAGTGGTGAATTCTGATTGGGATTTAAGCTTACTATAGGTTCAGAACTCAAGAAGTCAGCTCCGAATCCTACCGGCTTTAACTCTGGCTCGTCATTACAAGCAGAGAATAGAAATACCGTACATAAAGTACATAGAATAAATTGTGATATTTTCATAGATTTTAATTCTTATTTACGGGCTTATGACCGACATAAGCCTCACGTTACAAATTTAAAGGTAACAAAATTGTCCTACATGGGAATTACCAGATTTTTACTCTTTTATCCTTTGGTTTCCACATCTTGTCTGTTGAATCCACATCAAATGCTTTGAAGAAGGCATCCATATTGGAGATTGGTCCGATAGCCCTGTATTTCCCCGGTGCATGCGGATCCGTTTTTATCTGGGTACGCAATGCCTCATCCTTGTACTTAGTCCGCCATATCGTTGCCCAGGAGATAAAGAATCGCTGGTCTTGTGTAAATCCATCTATTTTGCCTGGATTTCCATGCTTCCGCAAATGTTCTTGAAGTGCCTGATAAGCGACATTTATTCCGCCTAAATCACCGATATTTTCCCCCAATGTGAATTTTCCATTCACCGAGAGGTCATCAAATGGCTTGAAATTATTAAATTGTTCTACAAGTGCTTGCGTCCTTTCTTTAAAGGCCGCTGCATCTTCTTCTGTCCACCAGTTATTCAAGTTGCCTTGTGCATCGTACTTGGAACCTGAATCATCAAATCCATGAGATATTTCATGGCCGATTACCGCGCCTATTCCGCCATAATTTATTGCGGGGTCAGCCTTAAAGTCAAAGAACGGAGTTTGCAGGATTGCCGCCGGAAAAACGATTTCATTGTACGATGGATTATAATAAGCATTGACGATCTGTGGTCCCATAAACCACTCTGATTTATCTACCGGTTTATTCAGTTTTGCTTTATCCTTTGCCCATTCCCATTGAGATATGAGCATCATATTGCCGGCATAGGAACCGCCTTCATCGGCTGATTTAATTGTCAGTTTACTATAGTCTTTCCATTTATCCGGATAGCCTATTTTTACCGTAAAGGTACTCAACTTCTCCAGTGCCTTTTTCTTGGTTGCTTCCGTCATCCAGTCCAGATCTTTAATCCTCTCGCCAAATGCATGGAGAATATTTTCTACCATTTCCTTGGCCGTAGCCTTGGCTTCCGGTGGGAAATATTCATGGACATAAAGCTTTCCGATTGCTTGATCCAGGACATTATTGGCCGTGCTGAGGACGCGCTCCCAACGCGGTTTCATCTCATCGACACCTTGGAGTTCTTTTCCGTAAAATTCAAATGTCGTAGCTTTAATCTCACTGTTCAAGTAATTGCTGTATGAATGAATAAGCATCCACCGCAAGTAATTCTTGATATCTTGTACTGAATAGCTTGCAAATACCTTGTCCAGATTATCAAAGTAAGCTGAATCCGTAACAATGACCTTATCGACATCGGTAATTCCCTGAACTTTTAACATGTCCTTAAAATGTGCAGCGGGAAATAAAGCGTCGAGTTCTTCCATTGACATAGGGTTATTTCTATTCTTTGGGTTTCTACGCTGCTCCTTGGTCATCCTATTACTTGCCAAGCTTTTTTCCAGATTGAATATGCCTTCTTCAATGTCTGTATCATCAGCAGATTTATTGAAAAGCTGAAATACTTCATCGAGCATATCGCGGTATTTCTCCTGTGTTTCTATGGATTGCTCATCCGTCTTGGTATAGTAGTCTCTTTCCGGCATGCCGAGTCCTGTAGGTGTTAAGTAAAGGACATTTATTGAAGAATTGCTGAAGCCTGAACTGACATAAAAGGCAAAGAATGGATTTCCCGCAACAGCCATATTGCGAGCCATATAATCAAATATGCCTTTCTTACTATCAATCTTTTCAATCTCTTGAAGTAAGGGCATAATAGGCTGCAGTCCTATACTGTCGAGATAGGTGGTGTCCATTGCAAGCTCGTAGAAAGTAACTGCTTTGTACTCCGCAGATTGTGGGTCGAGATCCTTGTTCTTGCTCACTTTCTCGAGTACTTTTAAGGTGTTTTTCTTGGTTTTCTGCCGCAATTCATTGAAACTTCCCCATCTGCCTCGAGATTCAGGAATTTTCACTTCTTCAAGCCATTTACCGTTGACAAATTGATAAAAGTCATCTGCCGGACTTACTGTCGTATCCATATATTCTAGATTTATTCCACTGAATTTTTGTTTCTGGGACTTTTTGTTTGCCTGATTACAAGCTATAAAAGTTGTAAAGGCAATACAGCATATTGCAATTGTCCACGCATTAAATTTGTTCATATTTATTGAATAGATTAAAGGTTTAAGGAAGAATTATCTTTCTGAGATTTTTTCTTGTTCACGTCTTTTAAAAATTTCTGGAGGCTGAGCCAGGTTGTGCCACGGCTATATGTTTCACCTACGGTAAGGATAATTAAACCCCCTATAAAAAAGAGATTGCGGATAAATTCAATAAGATTGACATAATGGTCATAAAAGGGTCTTACCAGGAGGAGTTCCACTGAAACGACGATAGCAGAACTCAAGAGTAAAATAATTGCAATGCCACGGGTGATATGCACATAGCTTTTATGCTTGCGCATAAGGCATTTTTCATAGAGCATGCGGGCACTTTTATGTCCGGGGCTTATCTTGAGGAGCTCCTTGGTTATTCTTAAAGCCGTATCGGTCTGATAAATATGATAGTGGCAAGCCGCTTTTCTCAGGAGTGCTGTCTGAAGGAGATCTTCATCTTCATATTTAACGATATTATGTTGAAAGCTCAACTCAATCAATTCATCGCAATTCTGTAAGTATTTTCTGTAGTGGCTTAATTCAAAGAGTGCATTGAGATACTCGTGCAATAGCTCAATGTATTCTCCCAGTGGCAATTGTTGTATCTGGGAAAAATTGGCTTCATAAAATCGCACAACAGACCTGAAGGAGTGGTCTTTAATCTCCACAAAGCTATCGTAGATATGAAAATCGCCTGTTCCTGAATACGAGCTCATAAGTTGATTTCTGTTATTATTCTCTCATCTGAAATATCACCGGACGGCTCGGACTTACATCGAGTTCAATATTCAGACGCTGTAAATTTAAGAAATAATTTCCATCTTTTACCGTGTTATCCACATAAATTAACTCTGTTATCGTCGATTCTGTTCTTGTATGCTTCGGGAATTGCCAGAAAGCTTTATGTGCTGCCAGTTTTCCTCCGTCTTCTTCTTTATCTACTGAGGGCAGATCGACGAGTAAATGGTTTACCCCGCGTTCTACGAGATACTCCATTGCATCAGCAGTGAAGTATGGCGGATTATTTCCGGAATAAAGTTTCCGTAGTTTCTCCGGCTTATTGGGCAATGTCCTTACGATTAAGGCTTCCGGAATATCGACATCATTTAAGAGTATTTCCAAGCCATTGCAGGTAATGCAACGATCATTGCTATCCATTAATTGTGGATAAATTGAAATGAGATGAGCGCAGAAAAAATTTTTGTGTAAGCTAGACCTCAAGCTTGTCTGTGCTTCATTGATATGTCCTACACATTCAGTATGAGTACCGTTCCCATGAGGATTTATGAAGAGATTATAGGAGTTTACTGATCCGCCTTCTTTTACAGAACCTATAAAGTCTCCGTTCTTTACAGGCAATGCGCGGAGTGCCGGGGCGTAAAAGCAATTGGGGCCGAGCTTTCCCGGTATCAATGGTATTGAGATATCTATTGCTTGTGTGCTATCTATCTGAAAACTTTTTCCATTATCTTCAATCGTCCATATCATAATTCTTGTTCCTTATATCGGCTCCCCATGCGAGTTTATTCCGGAGCGTTTTCATAAAACTTGTTGAATCCATACGGATTAAGCGTGCCTTACGCTTACATTTACGTACAGCGAGTTGATAGCCTTTGTCAATGGAGCGCGACCGGGAATCCAAGGTAGCTAAAAATGAATCCGTGCGTCCCTCTACTTCAAATGAGATTACCGAGTTGTCCGAGATAACTATCGGCCGCACGTTGAGATTGTGCGGTGCAACCGGAGTGATGACTATGTTTCCTGAATTGGGGAATATAATCGGTCCACCACAGGCAAGCGAATATCCTGTAGAACCCGTCGGTGTTGAAACGATGAGCCCATCGGCCCAGTAGGAATTCAGAAATGCTCCATTGAGATAGGTATGTATCGTAATCATCGAGGAAGTGTCGCGCTTATGTATTGTAAAATCATTTAAGGCAAATGAGTTGTCCCCAAAGAGGTTCTGATTGCTCTCCAGATATAACATCACCCTTTCATCAATGGTGTATCGGCCGCTGTACCAGTTTCTCAGGGCATCGGGAATAAATGTTTTTTCAATACTTGCCAGAAACCCCAAGCGACCTAGATTTATCCCGAGTATGGGCATGTCCAGCTTCTTAATGTATGTCATTGCACTCAATATAGTGCCATCTCCACCTAGAGTTATCAGACAACTTGCACCTATTTTTTCAAGCTCTTGTGTATCGCTGTAGTGTGATGCTTCAACAAGAAGCCCTTTTTTCTTCAGCTTCCGCGCAAATGCTTCATTCAGCGCATATTCCACCTTGAGTTCTTCTAGTTCAGCCAGAAGTAATTGTATGTAGGGTAGTCCGTCCTTAGGTATGTGCTGGCAATATATCGCTACGCGCTTATTATTCATCTTTTCTGCAACTATTTCATTGCTAAAGTAGGAATAATAAATCAATCTCTTGATTTATCGTCCATTATTCATCGGTTTTTTCATATTGTCAATTATTTTATTAATTCCCGGATTGCTATCTGGGTGCATTGCAATATAATTTATGATACATTGATGTGAATTTTTTTCAAGTATTTCTCACCTCGTATCACTCATAGAGCAGCTTATATGTTGTGCCGATCTTGTAAAATAGATTCCACCACTAGAATCGGTATTGATGCCTTGTATCTTATGGATAATTATGCCTGTGAATAAAGTTGTTTATCGCAGATAAAGCCGGGGAAAGGATACTTGAAAAAGGAAAATTGTCGTCAGGAGTGAAGAAGTGTGTAAATTATTTCAGCAATAGGAAAAAAGCTCTACTTTTGGGAAACTATTTTCTACGTGGGCGATTCAGGATTGTAAGCGTACCACACAAAAAAGAAGAACTTGAACAAGCAGTTTACCGAGAAAGAAAAAGATGCGCTCTCTTCCTTAAAGTTAAGGCGTGTCATTTTACCTATATTTATAGGCGTTGCGGTAGTCTTTTACTTGCTGTATAAACAATTTGACCCGGAGGCATTTCGGAATATAGAATGGGATTCACACCTTTTATTCTGGGTAGTTATGGCAGTTATTGTCATGGCGGGACATCACCTTGCCTATTCCTACCGATTAAGGGTACTGTCGGGGAAACAGTTCAGCTGGTGGAAGTCGATTGAGCTTATATTTATCTGGGAATTCAGTTCAGCAGTTTCACCGACAAGTGTAGGGGGGAGTGCTGTTGCCCTATTTGTCTTATCGCAAGAGAAACTGCGTACAGCACGCGTGGGAGCGATAGTATTGTACACAGTGGTATTGGATAGCTTGTACTTTCTGCTGGCAATGCCTATCTTGATACTTATATATGGGCCTTCAATCATCCGACCGGGAATGGAGACACTTTCATTTGCAACTATGGATGGCTGGGCTTATGCATTCTTTGGGAGCTACATATTCATGTTTTTCTATGCATTGTTGTTCTTTTACGGCTTATTTATCAATCCATTGTCAGTAAAAAGATTACTTGTATTTTTTACTCGCTTTGGTTTTCTGCGGAGGTTCAGGCGGAGTGCGGTTGAGCTAGGGAATGATTTTATAGTCAGTTCAGGTGAGACGAAGGACATGCCGCTTTCCTATCACATATCGGCATTTATCATGACGGTTATAGCCTGGTCGGGGCGATTTCTTGTGCTTAATTGCTTAATCATAGCATTTGTAGATACAACACCGCTTGATTTCTGGAGTCAAGGATATTTATTTTCCAGAGTTGCGGCAATGTTTCTCATTATTCTATTCAGCCCTACGCCGGGTGGAGCGGGATTTGTCGAGGTTCTATTTACCAAGTCTCTGACAGATATTGTAAGACATATCCCTATAATAGTCGTCACGGTGTGGAGGATTATCACCTATTATGGTTACCTCCTTGCAGGAGCATTTATTATTCCTAATTGGATAGATAAGATTATGAAAAGGAGGAAGAAAAATAGAGAAGCTCAGTAGCGGAACTAGGGGAGTTAAATTTTATCGGAAGGAAATACTCTCTATGTTCTTGGGTAAAACAAGAAAATATAAGCGAGGAAGGCTATAAGACAGATACAGGCGATCCAGAAGCGGATGTCCGTAAAGAGATTGGCCTTGACTTCATTACTTTTCTCGGTAATGCCATCGGTCTTAATCCGGCTGTTATTTTCTTCGATTAAATGGTCGTTCATACACCTCAGTATAATCAAAATTGATGCCAACACATTTTTTTATAATATGTATTATTGTTGCAACGTAGCCTTAATCTGTTGCTAGTTAATCAATTATTGAAAATTATGATTATCTGGATATGTAATCTCCTGAATATGTCCTGTCCTAAGCTTTATTATATGTCTATATACGTCTATGTGTCTATAAAATAAAGTATTTAGATAAATGAAATGTCAATGTCTTGCCGGCAATCGTTTTATCCAAAACATACAATACACCTGTCACGATATTTGCGTAAGCTGAATTTTAATCCTTTCAAGAACGGAGCTTGAACCCATTTTCCCAAGCACAGTTGTAAGCTGAACTTTCCGTAGGTAAAAATAGGGGAAATATACACTATCGGAGTGACTTCTACATCGATGAAGTCAGTATAAGTATGAGATTACATGTCGGAAGGCGTCGTCATACGCTCTCTGCAAGGACTCGCTGGTGTTCCCGTGCTAGGATTTTACTATCGATGTAAAAAGTACCGAATGGAATGAAGCTGGCAATGAGCACTTTCCATGTTGTTTTTCCAAATTTCCATCCTCTTTGTCGGCCTACAATGAGAGAGAGTAATACATAAATAATAAAAAGCACGCCATGTGTCATCCCGACGATTTCTACCATCTGAGGCTGGTCCCACATATATTTTAATGGCATTGCAATAAATAAGAGTACAAGGAAAGATAGTCCTTCCAAGATTGCAAAGATGCGAAGCCACCCGATGCTTGAGTTTATATATCTATTCATGGTGCAAATATGCTGAACGTCCTTTAAATAACGGTATTTTTCCGTAATGTGTCTGTCATTTTTCTGTGAATGGAGTGTAAGTCTGCTTTCCAAATTCATTATGCGAGATATTTATCTTGCAAGAATCGGCTTGCTGCAGAGCTAGGTGAGTATTGAGGAGAATTTGTAATAATCGGGGACATTGATTAACTTAAGGGTTCAAGATGAACAAGAAAGTTATAAAAACAGAAATAATAGATCGCCTGGAGCTGAGCTCATTTGCGCTGGTAATGGCAACCGGAATTGTATCCATTGATTCATATTATCAGGGATATGAGAAGATAGCGCGGCTCTTGTATTATAGCAATATTGGTTTTTATGTAATTTTACTTATCGGTCTTTTCTTGCGTATAATTATAAGTCCCGGAGTTTTAATGGAAGAATTCAAATCTCATGAATATGGGCCGGGAGCATTGACGATAGTATGTGGAACAGCGGTTCTAGGTAGTCAAATATTGTTTCTGGGCAATCTACCTATACTCGCCTTCATTTTCTTTCTGATAGCCATATTTTTATGGTTATTTATGAGCTATGGTCTGTTAATGATTTTTACAATAAAGGAAGAACTGTCACTGGGAAAAGGACTGGGAGGAAATTGGTTGTTGTTTATTGTGTCCGTGCAGACGATTTCAATTCTCTTGTGTAATCTTATACCGGAAGTCCTTGAGGCAGATTATTTGCTCTTGTGTACAATGTTGTTTTACATCGGAATATTCCTTTATATCCCGATTATCACCTTGATTATATATCGATTCACCTTCAGGAGTTTAAATGAGAAGCAATTAAGGCCGCCATACTGGATAAATATGGGAGCATTGGCAATCAGTACATTTGCCGGCTGCGTGATAATAGAGCATGCTCATCACTGGCCATTTCTCGAGGAGATAATCCCATTTTTAACCTTTCTTACAGAGGCGATATGGTCATTCTGTGCATGGTGGATACCTTTAATCCTGACGCTGGGATTTTGGCATCATATCATAAGAAAAAATCCCTTTATTTATGAGGTAGGATACTGGAGTATGGTCTTTCCCATAGGGATGTTTTCAGTAGCTACTTTCAAGATATTGCCTTTACTTAACGTGAAGATTATAAGTACTTTATCTACGCTGTTTTTTGTCCTGAGTTGTATCGCCTGGGTGCTTACTTCCCTGGGGATGTTACACCATTTCCTTAAACTCGGGAACACCGTATTGAAGAAAAGTCTTGATTGAAAAAGGATAAGTACTGTTGAAGAGGCGACCATTAAGCGCTTGGGCAATGATGATACCATGATTTCCGGGAGAAACCGACTGTATGGGATCAACACTTAAAAAATTGCCGGCTTATTTTTCCCTCTCGCTATGAAGGAGGATCCAGAATTCTATAGAAAGTAAGCAATAGAAATTCCTATTGTTCATACCCAAAATATCCTGAAGACTTTTGCATGTTTTGGCTAATACCGAGGTCCTGGGATGTCGCGATATGATAATCCCCTTGAGAGAACGGATATTTGACGGAAGTCAATAATCTTGATGAAATAATCGATAACAATTTTCATCCCGAATGTGTTAAGTAAGCTCATCTGACAGGAGGCTTGAAAAAATATTGTTTATGTTGAAAAGCGTTTATTCGGCATGTAATTTACGAGAAGTGCGACAGAGGAAGGATAAACAGAGCTATTCATAAATACTGTCAAGGAGATAAATCTAGGAAGAAAGTGGTCTATGAAGAAAGAAGCTGTACAGAACGAAGGAGAAACATTAATGAAAAATGTAGGAGTTGCCGATATCGATCCTGCTCATTCCCTTTATATAAAAGGAGCAAGCCTCCACAACTTAAAGAATATTAATGTTGAACTTCCCAAGGGCAAATTTATCGCCGTAAGTGGCTTATCGGGATCGGGAAAGTCATCACTCATCATGGACACCTTATATGCGGAAGGACAGAGACGTTACGTCGAGAGTCTTTCCTCTTATGCGCGGCAATTTCTTACGCAGATGAAAAAGCCTGAAGTAGATTATATAAAAGGCTTAAGCCCGGCAATTGCCATAGAACAGAGGACGGTATCCAGCAATGCTCGATCTACCGTGGGATCGCTCACAGAATTGAATGATTATTTCCGCTTATTATATGCACGGGCAGGAATAATGTATTCTCCGATTTCGGGTGAACGAGTCCGTAAACACGAGGTGGCCGATGTCGTTGATTACCTCTTTCAGCTTGATGATGGAGACAAGGTTTACTTGACTTTCCCCCTGTATATCTACGATCCCGACAGGAAACTGGGTAAAGAACTGGAATTACTCTTGAAAAGAGGCTATACGCGGCTATATTTCGATTCTGAGCTTCTCGATATTGAAGATATTCTTGCGGGAGATACTGCACTTAAGACGACGGAAACGCTTGCACACTATAAGGAGAAAGGTCTTGCTATTCTCGTTGATAGACTTGTGATAACTGAGAATATGCAGGAAATGAAAGGCCGGATAGCCGATTCTGTTTCTACGGCATTTATGGAGGGAAATGGCACTTGTCAGGTTGTTGTCCTGGAGAAAGAAACTAAGATATTTACGGATCACTATGCGCTCGATGGTATAGATTTTCCCGAGCCGAGCCCACAGCTCTTTAATTATAATAACCCTTATGGAGCCTGTCCCACTTGTGAGGGATATGGAAGAATTATCGGTATTTCCGAAGATAAAGTTATTCCTGATCCGCTTTTGTCAGTGTACGATGGCGCAGTAGCATGCTGGAGTGGACAGAAATCCGGTCGATGGAGAGATCGGTTTCTGCGCACGGCACCTGAACATGGTTTCCCTATTCACAGGCCTTATGAAGAATTGACACAAGAGCAGAGAGATTTCTTGTGGAATGGCTATAAAAATGTGAAGGGGATTAAAGAATATTTCAAGCGTCTTGAAGCAAAGGCATATAAAATTCAGAACCGCGTCCTTCTCGCTCGATATCGCGGTAGAACTTCATGTCCGGAATGCCATGGATATCGCTTGCGCAAAGAGGCACTTTATGTAAAAGTCGGTGACAGACATATCGCCGAGCTTCTCGATATGCCTATCGATGAGCTTTACGAGCACATGCAACATATTCAGCTGAATGAATTTCAAGAACAAGTATCCAAAAGGCTCCTGAAGGAGATTAATCATCGCTTGCGGACAATGGTGGATATCGGACTGGGCTATCTGAAGCTCGACAGGCTCTCTTCTACACTGAGTGGTGGAGAAAGTCAGCGCATCTACCTCACGAGAACCCTTGGCTCCAATCTCACGAATTCAATATACATCCTCGATGAGCCGAGCATCGGATTGCATCCGAGGGACAGCGATCAACTCATTGGCTTATTGAAAGAGCTCCGCGATCTGGGCAATACCGTTATTGTCGTCGAGCACGAGGAAGAGATATTGCGTGCGGCAGATCACTTGCTTGAGCTGGGGCCTGAAGCTGGTGTGCATGGCGGTAATGTCGTATTCAATGGAAGCTGGAAAGAATTTGCGGAAGCTAATCCATCTGATTCATATACCGCGCAATATTTACTCGGCAATAGGGCCATCCCTGTACCACAAGACAGGAGGAAGCCCAAGAAATTCATCGAGCTGAAAGGAGCCAGGAAATTTAATATTCACAATGTCGATGTGTCAATTCCATTGAAGGCAATGACAGTCGTTACCGGTGTATCCGGATCGGGAAAATCTACATTGATAAAGGAAATCCTTATCCCGTCAATTGAGCAAGGCATAAACCACAACAGCGTGAAGGGAAGAGAGACATTTCAGGCATTGGAAGGCGACTGGAAGCGGATAAGTAAGGTTGAATACGTCGATCAGAATCCCATAGGCCGTAGTTCACGCTCCAATCCCGCTACCTATATCAAGGCATATACCAAGATCCGCGAACTAATGGCCTCACAGAAGCTCGCTCAGATACGAGGCTTTAAGAAAAAACACTTTTCTTTTAATGTGAAAGGCGGCCGATGTGAAAATTGTCAGGGCGATGGCTCTATAGCTATTGAAATGCAATTCCTTCCCGATGTAAATCTCGTCTGCGAGGTATGCAATGGAAAACGCTTTAAGAAAGAGGTGCTGGAAGTGGAATATAAGGGAAAGAATATTGCTGATATACTCGATATGAGCATCGATGAGGCTATCGATTTCTTTGAAGATGAAAAATTAATCCAATCTCGATTACAAGCACTTCAAGATGTGGGTCTGGGCTATGTCTGCCTAGGACAAGCTTCCAATACGCTTTCCGGTGGAGAGGCACAACGGGTTAAGCTGGCCTATTACCTGTCACACGAGAATCCCGATGAGCATATCTTATTTGCATTTGATGAGCCGACAACCGGTCTCCATCTCCACGACATTCACAAGCTCCTCAAGGCTTTGAATGCCTTAATAGATCGCGGCCATACGGTCTTAATTATCGAGCATAATATGGATGTGATAAAATGTGCGGATTGGCTTATAGATCTCGGACCCGGAGGCGGAAAACACGGTGGTAAAATTCTCTATCAAGGTCTGCCTGAAGGGCTTGTTGACATTAAAGAATCACACACGGCAGATTTCTTAAAAGATAAACTTACTGAGTAGTCGTTCTATTAATCAAGCCCATAGCAAGCTCTTGTTTCCCTTTCTTATATTGTGTCCATACCGGCCGTACTATGCCGTGATATACCTCGATAGCCGTTAATTGTGAGCGTGATTTTTTATAAAAGGGCAAGCTCGTGGGATCGCGACTTATTATCCGACTGTGAAAAACCTCTCCTCCATCTGTAGAATTGCTGAGATAAACATCATATTCTTCCGGGGTGTCCACAGCTGGCATGTAGTACACAAGGTAAATCTGTCCGTCAATCGGGTCAAGGCTCATTGCAGGAAAGAGTTGTTCACCTGTGTTTAATATCATCGCCGGATCAGTCCATGTTTCTCCTTTATCTTCACTATATGTCAAGAAAAGCCGCTGTCCATGTCTTTGTTTTTGGGTGAATACAATATATAGCCTTCCGGCAAATGGCCCTCTGCTCTTATCTACCGCTAGGAATGCCCTCGTGAATTCAGTATTCCGCGATTTTAATCGGCTTTCTGTTCCGGTAGAGATACGCACAATCTGCTTATCTGTGCCGAGCCAGCTTTTCCCGTCATCAGAGCTCTTATTGAAATAGATGTTACCACGGTAGGTATATACAAGGTAAAGCACTCCATTCCTATCCACAGATAGCCGTGGGTTTAGCCTTGCTTTACCACAGTTATTGCAATAAATCGGCAATGAACTTATCGTGTATGCATCGGACCAGGTATTTCCATTGTCATCGGATGTGGCGTATTTCACATTTGCTCTGCAAGAGCCATTTCTGCTTACTTCTATCCAAGTCAAGTGAATTATGCCATTATCGCCCGTAATAGCATAGGGCTCGTATTGTGCATTATCACTACGAGCTACGTATTTCCCCGGTGACCATATCAGGCCATTGGTCTGAGTGGAATGATAAACGATATTCTTCACCGCGCAGGAATCAGAAGTCGTCCCGATAGAATCACTCAGATGGAAATAATGAAAGAGCCCATTGGAAATGATGCAGGGCGTACCACTTATTCCACTTCCGGATTCCAGGTTTTTGCTCGTCCATATACTTCCACTATTTCTCGATCTATGTATATTGTCCGGGACGGAACAGAGTATGATATTCTCGGGACTTTCAGGATTTATGGCAATGTCGGGAAATGGAGCTTGAGACGAGCTTGTGTCTTCAGCATATAAGACTATGCTCGGGGTGACTTTAATCGGGCTGTTGTGAAGCCGGTATTGCCTACCTAATCCACAGGCTCCCAATAGAAGGATTACATATACAAGGCTTATCTTTTTCATTCTATGGTTCTTTCAATAATCACGTTATATCAGTAAAGGGTAAAAGATCTATATTTTTATGTCTTCCCCATTCTTTTTATTTTACCACAGGTAAATTTATATCCTATTTATATGAACAATGGTTAAATGTAACAAATTCCTGACGATTACACAAGGTAGCCATGAATTAGATACTTTGACAGTTGATGGGAAGTGGGATTGCCGGAATCGTAATTCAGTTCTCAGCTTAAGATATCAGTCAATTTGAGCCATCATGATATAGCTTGACAGCTTCTCTGCCTAAAAGTGCGTCTTGCTTTGATGGAATTTGTATGTGATTCGCTATGGAGTTTGCACGCTACGCAGGGCAAGGACAAGAGGAAAAGATTGTCTTATTTCAGTTCGTTCAATTCTGAGCTTTAATTTTTCTGAAACATAAAATGTGATGCTCTTCCGGCAAGAGATTCCGACATGGTATTGTACGTAAAGAGGGCAAAAATAGGGATATTTTTTTAGCCAATTTAAATCTCCATCCTATCTCCCTGTTCAATTAATTGCTTGTAAATGTCATTGCTCTCCAGTATTTCCTGGTTGCCTACGAGAATAAGCTGTTCTCTGGCGCGAGTAATTGCGACATTGAGTTTTCTATTGATTCCACTGACATCGACATTGCTGAAAAGTTGAAAAAGCAATTCATTCTGAGTGCAGAAGGAAATAATAATAATGTCTCTTGCTCCACCTTGATATCGTTCTACGGTATCTATGGTGAGATAATCGAGATATTCAGGGAAACGCTTCTCTATGAGAGAACGGATCTGGGCTATCTGTGCACGATAAGGAGTAATGACACCTATTCCCGACCGTATTCCCTCAAGATTATCCTTATATTTCTCATCGACCAATCTTTCTACAAGTTCAGCGACGACAAGCGCCTCATTATAATTTACTTTATGGTTTTTCTCAAATGAATACCGAAGGCTTTCCTGTCCATTGAGTTTATCGACAGCAGTAGGCACATAAATAAGCCTGCTCCGGAATAAAATGCTGTCTTCTGCCTCCGGATAAAATGCCTCCAATGTCGATTTCTGTCTCTCTGCCGCGATAACATCAAGCTCATTTTCATAAAACCAAGCCGTGGGAAATTGCATAATTGTTTCGTGCATTCTTCCCTGTGCTCTCAAGCGTCCATAAGCCCAATCCCATCCCTGATTTCTCGCGCGTTTAAAGAGTCTTTCAAAGATGGATATCTTGGTCGATTCAAAGCCGATTTCCGTCAGTACTTCATTCTTGATTATTGCTTCTTCATCACTCTGAGTTGATACTGCCGGCAATTGCTTGTGATCCCCCATTAAAACAATACGCGGTATCGATTTAAACACAGGCACTACCATCGGATCGAGAAGCTGTGAGGCTTCATCAATAAAAGCGCGGTCAAATGTCTTTATGCTCAGCAATTCTTGTTTATGGGTAAAAGAGGCTATTGTGCTCACATAAATGCGATATCCACCTAATACTTTTTTCAATTCTTTTCTGCTCGAGATCGAGTCAATGATATTCTGCAGAAGCCTATCTTTATATTCCTCGCCTGTAGAATAAGATGAGCCGATGCGGATATATTTCTCGTGATAGCTAGGATTGATGGATTCTATAGCCTTGCAGATTTCATCTACAGCACGATTTGTGTAAGCGAATAGGATAATTGATTCCGATGTATGTTCATTTAAAGCTTGTACATAGCTTTTCAGCATAAAGGACGTTTTCCCTGTTCCCGGTGGTCCCCAGAGGAGGAAATACTCTTGTGCGTGCAGCATTTTATCCAATAGAGCAAATTGTTCATTGCTCAATGCCGGCACAAATTCATTTCTATCAAGAATTATTTTCTCATTTTCCTCTGTTTTCCTCGGTGCTCTTCTTCCGAGAATAAGCTGCCGTGTATGTGGTGCTATATTACCCCATTTGAAGAGGTTGCGGTATTGTTTCATGAAGCTGCTCTCCAGGAGATCATGTTCAATATTCCAGAGGGAATTCAGTGTAAAGGGGGATTCATCTGATTGTCTTGCTCGCAAGCGCAATTGCACGTATGTGTTATCGATAATGATAATCGTGGACTTATATATCTCTGAATGAATACCCTCACTGGCGATATCACTTTCAGGATAAAGAACGACGATGTCTCCGGTGCGGAAATTGGCAAGTGGGTAGGTGCGTTCTGTTCTCCGCAAGGTAATCAGTGGATTTTCATCTCCCGATTCATCGGAGACGAGCTTTAAGCTCTCCAGTAGATTGAATTCTTGTGTCTTCTCGAGATTGGAAAGGAGCCAAAGCCCCGACATCCCGGGACGCGATTGCTGACCTGCAGCACCGATCTTGGCAGCGCGATGTTCACGTGCTATAAAGCCGGTGAAAGCTTTAATGTAGGACTTTTCAATCGCATCGAGTCGGCTCCACATCTCCTCAAAGTCTTCTACATTCTTAATGTCAAATCCCATTAAATGGCCCTGTGCCCTTACATTCATCCGATCAAAAAAGGAATTTTCACTACGGTCATTGAGTTGTTGCAGATGCTTTTCAATCATCATTAATCGATTGCGGACAAGCAGAGCTTCCATCTGTTGTGCCGTAACTTCCGGTGCATAACGCAGCGGACTTGAATTCTGTCGTGCGTAGAGGATATGGGCACGCGTAGTGCGTCTGGAACCCGATTGGGACCGATATTTGCGTAAAGCATAATCAATGAGAACATTATAAAGCAAGGTCTGCACATAATGATTCATGCCGAGTCCATAAGCATTGGGCATGAAAGGACTCCCTGATTTCAACTCGACAATATTAATATTTTCTGCATCGATATACAGTAGATCCAGGCGCCCTTGAATACCGTATGGAGGCGCGATAAAGGATGGCTCGATTTTGTTATTTCCAGCTGTTTTACCCCTCTTCTTATGCACAATTCCCAGTTCCTTAAACTCCTTCTGAACTACCTCGCGTAAGACATAATACGCTGCTTTCACCCGCCTGAAACAAGTATCCATATCGCGCTCATCCATTGCTGTGAAGGATAGTGGATTATGCTTAAAACTCTCGATGAGCATGTCATTGAAGGTCCTCTGCGGATTTAAAAGCAACTGATCCAGAAAATAATTGCTGATATTCCCCGCGAGAATATATGGATTGTTTTCGGCATCGATAAACTTGTGAAACATGTATCGGATCGGCTCGACAGAATTTCCACTGAAACACTCCGATATTGCCGTGACATCAATGAGATAATCCGGTTCCCAGACAAGAGCCTGTGGCATGAGCGTTCCATCATCATTCACAGAAACGTTTATCAGGGAAAGTGTTGCAGGGAGATTATCGGGGTTCTGGATGAAATAATGGATGAGTTCTGCTATTCCTTCATTCTGCGTGTTTTCATCATATAAAAGTTGCTTTTTATCGCTCTGTGCATCATCAATTACAAGCTCGATGGGCTTTCCTTTCTCGGCTTTAAATAGGTATGCCCTCAGGTGTTTTCTGAAATGAGACCTCTCCTTATTCTGCTTCCGCAAATGTATCTTGGAGCTGAAACCGGCTTCTTCCGGCAAACTCTCGGCTTTCCCGCCTTCAAATATCACTTTTATCAGATTCTCAATGCAATATTTTCCCAGAGCAATAGCTTCTTCATCAGAAAATCGATGCTCATTACGCTCTACTTGTCGCCTGTAACTATGGAGAGTATAAAGGAATTGCCCGGGCATTTTATAGACTTCTCCGAGATATGCAATCCGACTGAACAGCGTGGCAAAGTGCATTCCGGAAGAGGCGATTTCCTCCGTGGAGAACTCGCAGATTTTCTGGAAGAGTTGGAAGCACAATCTATTCTGCTCTTTGATAGTATCATCCTCGCGCATTATTTTCTGCAAGGCCTTGGTAAAAAGCGAAGCTTTCATGCTATCATTGAGCTCCTCGGCGGTATTGGGATTGATGTTCATAATGCCTAAGGTAAGGAAATCTACGCAATTATCTGTGACTTAACCTTGTCTAGCACAATTAAAAACTAGAATGGTAGAATAGGGAGCCAATTATCCTTATCCGGTGTCCGGGTCGATTGCTTCAGAGGAAGAAAGTAGGGATAAACCTTTGTGTCATTTGATTGAGCTGAGAATCCGTACAATGAAATATAATAACGCAAGAAGCCATAATGCTCTTCCTTCCTCTGATTTTATCCGGTTTTACTAGCGACGTTTCACTTAAGCCTAGCGATTAAAGACTACTTCTCCATTATCGATCATCTTGCGCATATTGATTAAGGCATAGCGCATTCTTCCCAATGCTGTATTTATGCTCACCCGCGTCAATCCGGCTATTTCTTTAAAGCTCATATCTGCATAATGACGTAGGATAACTACTTCACGTTGCTCAGGTGATAATTGATCGATAAGCTCGCGTACCTTAGTGCTTGTCTGCTCTTGAATCATTATTTCTTCCATGTTCTTATTGGGTGATTCAAGCACATCAAATATATCGAAGTCCTCCGTTGTTGTAACCTTGGCACGTCGCTTCTTTTTACGGAAGTTATCCACACACATATTATACGCAATACGTGAAGCCCATTGTTTAAATTTGCCTTTATGTGTGTAGGACCCTTTGCGCAAGGTACGGATAATCTTAATAAAGACATCTTGGAAGATATCATTTGCCTTCTCACGATCCTTTACAAATAGATAGATGGATGTATAAATGGCATCTTGGTGCCGATCTAGGAGTGTTTTAAATGCTTCGTCTTTTCCAGAAAGGAATTCTTGGATAAGTTCCTTATCGCTTAATACAGTATTAGACATACTCAACGGATTTTAATTTGTTAATAAATTAAGTCTTATTTTCAGAGTAAATGTCTATTCTATATACTATACTTTTAGTGATTAAATATTTCTTCCTGCGTTTCTATGTGTAAAAGTGGCAAATACTTTTCAATCTACAAAACTTTAAGGGAAATTTTAACAAAGTTTTAAGTCTTTACTCAATTTTCAAGCAAATATTAAAGCTACTTTAAGAGTTATAAAGGCGTTGTGCCTCATAGTTTATCCGAGTTAAAGGCTTATCTATACCGGTAGATGACCGGTGCAGGATATTATTTCTGTATTTTGTTCTTATATCTCCGGTGAAATAGCCACAGTCGATAATACCCAAAGCGTGCAATAGAAATGAGAGAATCGGATTACTCGATAATTCTCAGTGCTTTATTGGTACGATTGAGAGATGTAAGAAAACTATTTTCATCCTCTTTTATATTACTCCTCCAGCCGGGAACGATCTCCTCGAGCACTTTTTTGCCTTGAGCGGAATCCATCAATTCAGGGAATGCATCATGGAGTGCCTCTAGCATAATAATAACCGCTGTGGAGGCGCCCGGTGATGCACCGAGTAAAGCGGTGATAGAGCCATCCTTGCTGGAGACGACTTCTGTTCCGAATTCCAGTGTGCCGCCCTGCTCCTCATCGCGTTTAATAATCTGGACGCGCTGTCCGGCTATGAGCAGCTCCCAGTCGTCGGGATCGGCGTTCTTCACAAATTTCTGCAACTCCTCCATCCGATCGCTATGATTCATCGTCACTTGTCGCAATAAATACTCTGTAAGTGGTAGATTGTGCCAGAAAGCGCCCCACATTGAAGGGATATTGGAGAAGTTAATGGATTGCAGCAGGTCTGTGTAATTGCCTTTTTTCAGGAACTTTGGACTGAATCCGGCAAATGGACCGAAGAGCAGTTCTTTTTTGCCATTGATATGTCGAGTGTCCAGATGTGGCGTGGACATCGGCGGCGCCTTGGGGCCAGCTTTGCTATATACCTTAGCCTCGTGTTGTGCAATAACATCTTCATTGCGACAGACGAGCCACTCACCGCTCACCGGGAACCCACCGTATCCATCCTTGGCATCAATCTCTACTTTTTCCAGCAATAATAAAGCTCCTCCACCAGCACCGATAAACACGTGATCGGCATCAACCTTGTCGCGCTTATGCGTTACGAGGTCCAGCACTTCTATCGTCCAGTCCAGGTCGGTATCTGGATCGACATCGAGAATGTGCTTGTCCGTGTATATTTCCGTGTCAAATTCATCTCTCAATATTTCAAAGTAGCGCCTAGTCAATGCTCCGAAGTTTACTTCGGTACCGCGTTCCATCCGCGTCGCAGCCATCGGCTCTGCCTTCTCTCTTCCCTCAGCAATTAATGGGAACCATTTTTTCATTTGCTCAACTTCATCGGTGAACTTCATTTCCTTGAACATGAAATGCTGCTTCATCATCTCATATCGCTTCCGCAAAAAAGCGACATTCTCTTCTCCGGTTACCCATGTGTGGTGAGGTACATGATGGATATAATCTTGTGGATTCTTTAAACGGCCTGTTTCAGTGAGGTAGGACCAGAATTGACGAGAAATCTCAAATTCCTTGCACACTTCCATTGCCTTGGAAATATCGATACTGCCATCGGCTTGCTGCGGTGTATAATTCACCTCGCATAAACCCGAGTGTCCTGTTCCTGCATTATTCCATGCTGCTGAACTTTCCAGTGCCACATCACTCAATCGCTCATATATGGCTATTTTCATCTCCGGGTTCAGTAACTTGGCTATCAATGCCATTGTTCCGCTCATTATGCCGCCACCGACGCATATAAGATCATATTTTTTCTTCATGTTTTCTGATTATTTTCTGCCTAAAATATGAAACAAGGTAAGAAACTCTCGCCTTTTACCCAATTCAGAAGCCATTGTAGTAACAAGAATTATTCCCATATCGCTGTCAATTATTTGTAATTTTTATTTCCCTTCTGGCAAATAAGCCGATAGAGACACAAGGATAGTTCGGTTAATTCTGGATATTTTCCACAGAGAGCGGCAATCAGAAAGTCTAGGGCAATACGATTTTGTAAGTTTAAGAAAATAAGACCTACTCCTTAATTTCCAGGTCCAATTTCTGTTGCAGTTCCCGGACCTTTGGGTTTTCTTTCCGCAATTTCTCTAGGTTCTCTTTAGCAGTGAGAGGCTTATCGGCATTCCGTTTTTTCTGGAGCTCATCATCAATTTCAAAGCTAAAGCGGATCTCCGGTTTCATAAAGTGTTCCCGCATATCAGCTAGCAGACCACTATCATTTTTAATGATTGTACCATCGGTGCGCGAGCCGATAAGTACATTGACAATCTGCTTGTCCTTGATAAAAAAGTTACTGTTTTTCATGGCAGCTGCGGCAGAGGGATTGGTGATTTTCTGCGACCAGGATCGGATAAAGGCTTCTAGGTTATCCTGGGTAAAATCTACGAGATTAGTCTCTCTGAGCTTGCGCTTTTCATCGGCCTTGGATTCGAGACTCTCTAGGGAGCCCAATGAGGGTATTGCACTCGATTTTTTTCTTTTAAGTGGTGTCTGCCGCGGTTTGTTGGAGGGTTTTACTGTATCGGATTCAGCACTCTTTTCAACATTGGTGGGGGCTTGTTTTACAGGCTTTTCCTTTACAGAATCACCGGGAGAAGTTGAATCTTCCGGAGGTGTTTCTTCAAGTACAGAGGCCGTAGTTTCCTCTCTATTTCTCGTAGTTTCTTTTTTCACAGCATCGGAAGTAGTGGGATTTTCACTTTGAGTGGAGGAAGCCCTAGGATCTAATTGCTGTTTTTTTTTACCTGTATTGCTGCCGGCGCTTATTTCCTTCGACTCATAGCGTGAAGAAAAGCATATGTGCATGAGCGCCATTTCAACATGCAATCGTTTATTTTTTGCGCGTTGATAATTTATGCTGGATTCATTAATAATATGAAGGCATTTAATGAGAAAACTTTTATCGATAGCTTGTGCCTGCGTCATATATCTATCGACGAGATTCTCACTGAATTCAAGTAATGCATGAGTTCCTTTGTACTGGCACATCAGGAGATCGCGTAAGTGGCTTCCCAGCCCCAGTATAAAGTGGTCCGGTTGAAAACCATTGCTGAATATCTCATCAAATATTTTAAAGACTTCCGGCAGGTCTTCAATGATAAGCGCATCCGTAACCTTAAAGAAGTACTCATAATCAAGGATATTCAACTGATCAACTACATCGGCATAATGAATCTCCTTGCCGACCGCACTTACAATTCTATCATATATGGACAATGCATCACGCAATGCCCCGTCCGCTTTCATTGCGATTAATTGTAATGCATCGCGCTCGGCCTCAATGCCCTCTTTTTCTGATATTGTAGCTAGGTGATTACGGATTGCATTTACTTGAATCCGTTTAAAATCATAAATCTGGCAGCGGGAGAGGATTGTCGGCAGAATCTTGTGCTTTTCCGTTGTCGCAAGGATGAAAATAGCATAAGGAGGTGGCTCCTCGAGTGTTTTTAAGAATGCATTGAAGGCACTCAGTGAAAGCATGTGTACCTCATCAATGATATATACCTTATAATCCCCAGTCTGTGGAGCAATACGTATCTGTTCATTGAGCGATCGTATATGATCCACCGTATTATTGGAAGCAGCATCAAGTTCTACGACATTAAACGAGGCATTTTTATTCATTGCCTCACACATAGAACATTCATTACAAGGCTCGTGATCTTCCGTGGGGTTTAGGCAATTCAATGCCTTGGCAAGGATACGGGCACATGTTGTCTTTCCTACTCCACGCGGACCACAGAACAGCAATGCATGAGCAAGTTGATCCTTGTTCAAGGCATTCTTCAAGGTGCCGGTAACATGTTGCTGCCCGACCACATCTTCAAATCTCTGTGGGCGATATTTCCTCGCCGATACGATATATTGACTCATAAGAACACTAATTTACGATTATCCTTGCATACTTGATAAGATTTACTGCATTCAATTGTTAAATTTTTCTTTTCTCCCTGTTTTTGGCCTTTTATTCTCTCGATTATCTAGAATATTGCAGCTTCCGCAAATGCCGTGTTATGTGTCCAGTGTTTAATAAAGCATTTTAGGGACTCCGCAAGACATAAAACTAAGGAATAGATATCATCACCGACTGTCTCTCGCCTACTTACCGCCTAATAACTGCCAGATTCAGCACGAATATCTCATACTCCCATATATTCTTTCCGTACATTTGTTATCCGGAAGTTCCGCCGACCTGTTATGAATCGGCGAGGAGATAGATTTATGCAATTAAACAAAGAAATGCCACTTTATAATATTGATGACATTATTGTACTCCACGACAGCGATCGTACTGCAACGATAAAAGGAATTATAAATGAAAATTCCTATCTCGTTGTTGACGATGCAGGAGAATTTTTTCAGGTTCAGAAATCTAGGATTAAGAAAAGGATTAACACAGAAGAGAAGAAAGTTAAGAAAGGAGGTGCCGGCTACAGGTTATTAAAACCTTCAAGACATATAGATCTCTCAGATAAAACCGGAGAAGTAGAGCTCTATATGGGATTTGAATTTACACATCGGGATATTGAAGATGGCTTTATTCCCTATCTTGTCAATAAATCCGGAACCGGCTATGAAGTACAATTCAGTTTAAACCAAGGGAAAACACAGCTTACAGAAGACGAGTTTAATCTACCTGCATACAAGGCTGTCAAGCTGCGATTTCAACCATCGGCCGTTTTTACCAGGGCAATCTCAATTAAACTTCACTTAATAGAATATTTCACCGATGGCAGCCATGAAACTGAAAAGTTACAGATGAAGATAAAACCCTCTTATATGCAGGCTGTTCCGAGCCTTGACAAGAATCTTATGGCGCGGATCATTAAGAAAGCCTTCAGGCAAGAGGAAAAAACAGCTTCACTTAAGCTGAAAGAGTATGCAAAAGGTCTTCAAAAACCTACAATAAAGGAGAACCCTGAAGCTCTGAGACCTATCGATATTCACGATCCCGGTTTAAAAGCACATTTTCAACGTTCTATCGATCTCCATATAAATGAACTTACAAGCAATCCTGAAGAGCTTACACCGCAAGAAGCTTTCCGCATACAGATGGACACAATCCGCGCTTATCTTGATGAGGCGTATCAGCTGGGCATCTCCTCCGTTACTGTCATCCACGGAAAGGGGAAAGGTCGCCTACGCAGGGAAATCGAGCAATTATGCAGGCATAAAGACACAATTCAAGGCTGCCAAATCGATTATAATTACGGATCAATGGAAGTATATTTCCGAGAATAGAGGAATTATGGATTTCCTCTCATTCCTTTAGAGAAGATGGAGAGGATAAGCTATCTTTGTATGCAGTGGAAGATTCATATAGACAAAAAGGATTAAGAGCCAGACTTATCAGGCAATTAAAGGAAAAGGGCATTAAGAACAAGGCAGTTCTTGCAGCCATGAATAAAGTACCCAGACATCTGTTTCTCGATGCAGCATTTGATGAATGGGCATACAAGGACAAGCCTTTTTCCATCGGCTGGGATCAGACTATCTCACAACCATATACCGTTGCTATTCAGACTATTCTGCTCGATGTTCATAAAGGAGACAAAATTCTAGAGATAGGAACCGGTTCTGGTTATCAAGCTTGTATCTTGGCTGAATTGGGTGCTGAAGTCTATAGTGTCGAGCGCATGAAAGGACTCTATGATAAAACTTCAGCCCTCCTTAAAAAGCTCGGCTATAATTCCTTAAATCTCTTTTATGGCGATGGGCATAAAGGACTTGAAAAATATGCGCCATTTGATAATATTATTGTTACAGCGGCAACTCCTATTGTCCCTAGACCACTCTTTGAACAGCTTGCGATCGGTGGTTATCTCGTAGCGCCTATCGGAAATAATGAAAGCCAGACAATGTTCCGATTCTACAAGAAAGCTGCAAATCATTTTAAGAAAGACACCTTCGGAGATTTTCGATTTGTTCCTATGTTAAATGGCACTCAAGACTCATAGATAGCCATAACACGCAGTAAGAATACGACTAAATGCAGTTAATACAATCGCTTTCAATTTCTGCTGAGTGTATTTCCGGCCTATGCTATGATGCGTGTATAAAGTAGAAGGGGAATGCTTGTGCGGAGCACAAGCATTCCCCTTCTGTATAGGCTGGATGTAAACTGCTACTTAGTTTTTAGTGATTTTCTGTTGTCCGATGAGCTTGCCGTTTTGCGTAAGCTTAAGGAAATAATTCCCCGGAATAAGATCGGATTGTATTCTCACCTTGCTCTGTCGGATTTCACGGCTGTAAGTCTTACGGCCATGTACATCATAGATAACGAGGTGAATAGTACCGTTTTCAATAGGCAGATTCTCCAGCGTAAAGCCATGGGAAACAGGATTGGGATAAATGGTCCACTCAACATCTTCTACCTGCGTAACAGCAGTTCCTTCTTTACAGAGTTCATCCGGATCGCTTAAACTGATCACAGAGATACAAGTTGCTGAATTGCCTGTTGAGTCAGTAACGAATAATGTTACCTGATTCACGCCTAAGTCTTTGCAAGAAAGCGTGAGTTCATCATCATCAGTATCAGCAGAAAAACTGAAGTCGAGTTCTGAAGATGCTGTCATATTGTCTGTACTGCCATTGTCGAGTTCTTCAGCATCTATAGTAATCGTTGTGTCTCCTTGCAATGATAGTTCAATGAGAGGTTTACATTCCGGAATAGGAGGAATTGTGTCAACGACAACAACCACTGTATCACATACTTCAAGAGGATCGGTAAGCGTAAGCGTAAAGGTACAGCTATCGACATTTCCCTCATGATCAAATACATATAGCGTTCTTGTGCTTTCTCCTACATCATCGCAGTCTAGATCAATATCTGAATTCTCAGGATCTTTAAGGTCAAAGCTGAAACGGAGCCTGTCAACCGGTGTTGTATGATCACCGTCATAGGATCCATTATCCACATCTGAAGCTTCGAGTTCTACGTCTCCGTCTGCCTCCAATTCAAGGCTAATTTCTCCGACGCAATTTACAACCGGAGGAATTGTATCGACGATATATCCATCACTACAATTGGTTGTATCAATTGTTATAGACGTGTTGCAGAATGATCTATTTCCTGCCTCATCGGTGACATAAATGGTGAAATGAAACTCATTTTTATCATCGCAGTGGTAAGAGAATGTTGTGTCCATCGGGTCTTCAGAAAAGGTGAAACGAAGCTTAGATCTATCTGATATATTATCGTAGGTGCCCGCATTAAAATCTTTGGCTTCAATCGTGTTAAATGAAACGCTATCAAGAACGGATAAGGCCATTTCATCAACAAGGAAAATAACAGGGGCAACTGTATCAGTAGTCCCTACGATGATCGGCTTCTCATCGCATTGGTCATCGATATTCAGCTTAGTTGTACAGTAACTGTACTCACCTTCTTCATCAAATACATAAATATTTAACTCCATGCTGTCGGGACTATCGCAATCTATCGTGAGGAGGCTATCGGCCAGATCGGCAGAAAAAGCAAATCTCAGATCGTCTTCACTTGTATTGTCATCATAAGAGTTCTTGTTGAACTTCTCGGCGTGAATAGTCCGCGTCTGTCCTTCATAAACAGGTGTAACAACGGTGTTTCCTCTACAGTGTGCAGTCGGTGGTTCATTCTGTGCGTTCCCTTGTGCCGTAAAGCAGATAAAGAACATAAATAGACTTGTGGATATTGTCAGTATTTGTTTCATCGTGGATTTTCTTTTTAAATAATAAGTTTTCATTTTTCTTCTCCATTAACAGATTTACAAAGCACGTGATAAGCTGCTTCATAAACAAGTATATCTTTAATTTTTATAGATGTTTGTTGATTCAAGATAGAAAGTTTACTTGTTCTCCCTTAAATGCGCTCTGAAATTGTATTGTTTAAACTGATCCGTCACTTATTTTAGTACATAAACAGGGAATTGAATCTTTCTCAATTGCTATCTTAATGCGGTGAGCTGTCTCCGATTGTCCATCATACAATGTTCAGGGGCTAGAATGCGATGTAGAATGGCAATAAGCCGTGAGAATGTTGTATAGCCGTGATGAAAGTCGTACCTTTGTGGCTTGAAACCAAAAATGGAATGAATTATGGCAACAGTTGAATCACAACTAAACTATAAAGTAAAAGACATCAGTCTAGCTGACTGGGGACGCAATGAAATCGAGCTTGCTGAAGCTGAAATGCCGGGCTTGATGAGCTTAAGAGAAAAATATGGAGAATCAAAGCCATTGAAAGGCGCACGGATTGCAGGTTGTTTACACATGACAATCCAGACAGCGGTTCTCATTGAGACACTACGTGAACTCGGCGCTGAGGTAGCATGGTCGTCGTGCAATATCTTTTCGACCCAAGATCACGCCGCAGCTGCAATAGCCAAGTCGGGTGTGCCGGTATTTGCCTGGAAAGGGGAGACTGAAGAAGAGTACAACTGGTGTATAGAGCAGACTTTACATGCATTTGAAGGAGGGAAAGCTCTCAATCTTATACTCGATGATGGAGGAGACCTTACCAATGTGGTGCTCGACAAGTATCCTGAGCTAGCACAAGGTGTGATAGGGCTCAGTGAGGAGACAACTACAGGTGTACATCGCTTATACGAGCGCGAGAAAAACGGCACTTTAACAATGCCTGCGTTCAATGTCAATGACTCGGTAACAAAATCAAAATTTGATAATAAGTATGGTTGTCGCGAGTCTTGCGTAGATGCTATACGCAGAGCAACTGATGTCATGCTTGCCGGTAAAGTGGCTGTCGTTGCTGGGTATGGCGATGTAGGGAAAGGCTCTGCTGCTTCCTTAAAATCCGCCGGATGCCGCGTCATTATCTGTGAAATTGACCCAATATGTGCTTTACAGGCCGCAATGGATGGATTTGAGGTGAAGAAAATGCAAAATGCCGCTCCAAGGGCGGATATTATCGTTACCGCTACAGGGAACAAAGATATCATCACCGAGGATATTTTCAAGGTCTTGAAAGACAAGACAATCGTTGCCAATATCGGTCACTTCGATAATGAAATTGATGTTGCATGGCTCAACAATAATTATGGCGATAGCAAGGTAGAAATCAAACCTCAGGTGGATAAATACACGATTGATGGCAATGATATTATTCTCCTCGCTGAAGGACGTCTCGTAAACCTCGGTTGTGCTACCGGTCATCCATCTTTTGTAATGTCCAATTCCTTTACCAATCAGACATTGGCTCAGATGGAGTTATGGAACAATCATGAAGAATATGACAATAAAGTCTATACGCTACCGAAAATACTCGACGAAGAGGTTGCGCGTCTTCACCTTGCCAAGATAGGTGTTGAGCTCGATGAATTGAGCGATGAACAAGCTGCTTATATCGGTGTACCTAAAAAGGGACCATTTAAAGCAGACTACTATAGATATTAATCGCTTCTATCTGAAGCAGGGAATAAGCTTTTAACAAGAGCCATTGATAGGTAAAGAAGATCTTCAAGAAGGGCCGCCAATTGGATGTCGGTTATATCGAGAGATTTATACTTCACTTATCAATGGCTTTTTTATTATGGGACTTGTTTAAGCTTCTTCAGCAAATAATTCTATACCGTGAAAAGCCTCCACATCAAATAGGCCTTTATCTGTGATTTTCAAGGATGGAATAACAGGTAATGCCATAAAGGATAAAGTCATAAAAGGGGCAGTCAGTGCTGACCCGAGTTCCTTTGCTATGCGGTTGAGTTTCTTGTATTGTCGCGCAACTTCATTGCCGGGCTTATCAGACATAAGGCCTGCAATAGGCAAGGACAGCGATTCTAGGATTTTCTCGCTACAGATACTTATTCCACCTTTCTGTTCAATCAGAGCATTGACTGCATTGCAGATATTGTCATCATCGCTACCTACAAATACAATATTGTGGCTGTCGTGTGCTACGGAAGAGGCAATTGCAGCCTTCCCCAATCCGAAATTTTTCACAAATCCTATGGCAATTTCCGGATGCTGAACATAGCGGTTAACAACACCTATTTTAAGAATATCTTTATCGATATCGGGGAGAATTTCACCCTTAATTAGGGGGAGATTAGCCCTTATGTTTCCAGTGATAAGTTGTTTATCCAGTGCTTCAATGACATGGACATCGATAGAATCTACGTCGCTCATTTGCCTTGAGCTATTGTCATCCATGGACAGCTTAAAATCACCTGGTACGAGAACTTTACTATGAAAGTTGTTTATAGCTTGTACCGGAGGAGTATTGACGAGGCACTTTCCCGATTCAGCGACTTGAATTCCATCAATATAAGTAGCCTTGACGGCAAATGTCTTGAGATCTTCACAGAGGATGAAATCTGCCGAATCGCCTATTCTCAACCTGCCGACATCGATGCCGTAGTGTTCAATGGGATGAATACAAGCTGCATATAGTGTGTCAAAAAGATCGCAACCGGCATCGACAGCTCTTTCTACGAGCTGATTAATGTGTCCTTCTATGAGGTCATCGGGATGTTTATCATCACTACAAAACATAATTCTGTCCGGTTGTGATTTCAACAGAGGGATAAGCGCATCAAAGTTCTTGGCAGCACTACCTTCCCGGATAAGGATTTTCATGCCTGCAGCAATTTTATCGAGAGCTTCTTCTGCAGTAAAACACTCGTGGTCGGTGCTGATGCCTGCAGAGGCATATTGTGCCGCTGCTTTTCCTTTTAAGCCCGGTGCATGACCATCTATGGGAAGATTCATAGCACGGGCAATAGATATTTTACGCATTACATCCGGATCGGAGTGGAGCACGCCTGGAAAATTCATCATTTCAGCCAGATAATTAATTCTCTCATCGGATAATAAAGTTTCAATGTCATCAGGATTGAGCCTTGCCCCGGATGTTTCATAGTCGGTTGCCGGGACACATGGCGGAGCACCGAAGTTAAACTTCAATGGGGATTGTGCGGCATTGTCCAACATATATTTTATTCCGGGGATGCCACAGACATTGGCAATTTCATGTGGATCGGAGATTGTTGCAACAGTACCGTGAAGAACAGCAATCCGTGCAAATTCTGTCGGCACAAGCATCGAGCTTTCAATGTGTATATGACTGTCAATAAATCCTGGTAGTATATAATTGTTGACTTGCTCATTCAAGGGCTTAATATCAATTATTTTGCCATTTTCAATGCAGAGTTCTGAAGCCTGAATCTCTCTCTTATCAATATTTACGAGCTTTCCTTTGATGTGAAATTTATCCATAGTGTAAATCTACACAAAAATCATTGCGTATAGAATAATATCATTGCAAATACTGGCTATGCTGTATATGAAACGATAATCTTGAACTATTATTCAATATCGGAAACGTGACGATAAATATGCGGAAGAGTTCTTCCGTATCCATTGTAATCCATGCCATAGCCCAAGACAAAATCATTGGGGATGTCAAATCCGATAAAATCGACATCTACGTGTTCTACGATTGCCGCAGGCTTGCGGAGCAGGCTGACAATCTTGACATCTTGAACACCTTGGTTTAAGAGATGGGATTTATAGGCACTGAGCGTTTTTCCCGTATCTATAATGTCTTCAATGATAAAAATCGTTTTATAATCTGTGGGATTGAAATCTTGTTCTCCTATCACAAGCTCTCCACTCTGCATACCATGATAAGATCGTAGGCTGATAAACTCTGTAGGGAAATCTCTTTTCATTGCACGCACGAGATCAGCCATAAACAAGAATGAGCCGCGTAAAATACCCAGGTAGAGAGTAGCATCGGGGAAACGAGTATTATCTATTTCCCGGGCGAGTTCTTGTACTCTTTTACTTATCTCGCTTGATGAAATAAAAACCTCAAATCTTTTATCTTGAAGAGTGACAATATCCATGTATAGGTACTTATTTTACTATCCTTAACTCACATCTGCCAGCCATGTTTATCGATTGCGGCATATAGCATATTTCCTCTCTTTAATCCAGGGTATTAATCATGCCTGACAAGATAAACCCAAGGAAAACGAGGCCTATAACAATCCGATAATACCCGAAGTGTTTAAAGCCGTAATTTTCAACGATGCGCAAGAAGATTTTTACGGCAAAGTATGCCGTAATGAAAGCGACTACGAGCCCGATGATAAGGATCATTATCTCATTGTTGTTGAAGTTGACAGGTGTCTGTAAAAGGTCATAGCCGGAAGCGGCAATCATTGTGGGAACGGCCAGGAGAAAGGAAAATTCCGTAGCTTGTTTTTTGTCCAATCCATTGAAGATTCCTCCGATAATTGTCGCTGCAGCCCTTGATACGCCCGGAACCATAGAAACACATTGAATTAAGCCTATGAAAAAGGCATTTTTGTAGGAAATGTCTTCCAGATCGTCAATAATCTGCTCTTGGCTTTCAATCCGCTTGTCAATAAAGATAAAGACAATACCACCGATAATTAATGACACGGAGACAATAATCGGATTGAAAAAGACAGATTTTATAAGGTCATAGGCTAGAAAGCCTACTATTGCAGTGGGAATAAAAGCCGCTGCAAGTTTAAAATAGATTGTAAGCCCCTTGAGGAAACGCTGTGCGTATAGTAGTACAATGGCGAGTATCGCACCGAGTTGAATTACGATTTCAAATGTTTTTACAAATGGTTCCTCATGAATCTTCATCAATGCCGATGCGAGAATCATGTGTCCTGTTGAAGAAACCGGAAGGAATTCCGTTAATCCTTCAATGATTGCGATAATTATTGCTTGAATTATACTCATGGTATTCACATTTCAACTGCGAAGATAAGTTTTCTCTGTAAATTGCCCAGGTTTAAATTTAAGCACCTTTAACAAGTAGCTACTCCTCCCTCCGACGATCGTTCCGATTATGCTGCTCTCCCATTGCGTTGATATGCTTGAAATAAGAGATTTGAAGTTGCTATACACTCTAGCATTGCGTGTTCATCTTATCATTGATAGCGTACATCCTTCATAACCGGTTTTAGGCGGGTAAGGCCGGCATAATATACGAGATACCACTTCCCCGCCATCTTGGAAAAGCGTCTCTCAATCATATACGTGCCTGTTTTATGATAGATCTGTTCAGTGATATAGGTAGAGTCCACCGTATAAACCTTGCGATAACTATCCAGTAGGCTCCCGAGATTTTTATGTAGAACCCAGTCGGATTTATGCCACCTGAAATCTGAATAATCCTTTCCTTTTATGGCATTATTGGGCTTGCCTTGCAAGGGGAAGATAATGTGGTTCATCTGGTATGCACTATCTTGATGAAAGCGTTTATAAAAGTCCTTAAAATCAGCAGGAAGTTCCTCCATGCTTGTAGCTTGTGCGGCTTTATTGTCACAGGAATTAAAAAGGAACGAAAAGCCTAGAGCACTACACAAGAGCAAATGCATAGACAAGGATGTAATTATTGATTTTTTCATAATTGATTGTACATTCTATACGTTTATCGGGCATATCGATAAGAGCAGTGGTCTTGCCTTTCTCCACGTATGTAAATGGATTAATCCGCAGATTTTTCCTGAAATCGACATTCCCTTCAGAATAAAGTTTAAATAAGGCCTCTTTGGCTCCCCAATAAACGTGAATTTTTTCAATATCTATTACTTTATCGACAGAATTGAGTTCTTCGGTAGCCATAAACCGAGGTGCAAGTCTGAGAATACGATTCTCAATATGTTGAATGTCCACCCCACAGACATTTGCGGAAGCTAATACAGCGGCATATTCTGCGCTATGGCTGAGGGATATCGTCCATGCACTACCCTCGAGATAAGGCTTGCCAAATGTATCTTTCAGCACCTTCCCGCGTACTTCACGACCAGACATCTCATGCAAGAGCCAGCGCGAGGCAAGCCACTCGAGCTCTTTCTTGGGCATCAGTTTCCGTAGATGTGCAAGTTCCTCCTCGTTCAGATCCAGCCTGTCAATATACCATTGAACCTCCTCGTCCATCTGCCAGATGCCGATTTCCGTTTCATCGCCGATATTTTCATGTTTAATCAATGGCATAGCAAGAATTTAATCGATTTTCACAGGCTTCCCCAGATAACGCGGTTCCGTATTTAAGACATATATATCAAGAAGAGCCTTCACGCGTGCCAGCCGCTCCCGTATCTGCGTTTTTAAGTCTAGTTCCTCCGTCACAGCGTGTGCGTTGTATGCTCTGGCAAATATACCGACTTTATCCGCAATGAATAGTGCCCTGAGATTGTGAAATCTCTGCGAGATAATGAGAATACTGTCTTGCATAAATACCTTCTGTGCCCGCACGACTGAATCAAATGTCCTGAAACCCGCATAGTCGAGATATATTACGGTATCCGGCACACCCATTTTTATGAGATCTTCCTTGATTGTCTGCGGTTCATTGTAATAAACCGTCGCATTGTCACCACTCACAAGAATGTTTTTTATCCGCCCATTCTTCCATAGCTCATAAGCGGCTTTAAGACGGTATTTATAGTACATATTTTTACTCCCGCCGATGACATACTTCGATGTGCCCAGGAGTAAACCCGTCTCAAATTCCGGTATCTCCATAAGTTCATCCCGAGAATAAGTATCCTCGATATAACTATCCATCACGTATCCCGATATAAGTATAAGGATAAGCGCGAGGAGAATACCACTTACTATCAGCCATAAGAAATATGTAGCATACTTCTTGAGCGTCATGAGATTATTTTTTGTTCCCAAAATATTTTTTCGCAGCCGGGAATCAGTTTTACGGAATTAATTTGTATTTATGCTCTAGTAAACCCGTTGAATTACTCGGGTAAAGATATTATAGCTTACGCAAATAACCATATATGAACTGGCCTATTTTAATTCTGTTGCTTCTCATACTCGTCATAGCAAGTGTCTGGTTGATACGCTCCGCGCGCTCTTCCGGACCTGAATCAATCCCGATGCCTGCGGAATGGAAGCACCTTCTAGAGGAGCATGTCAAGTGGTATAACAAGTTGCCTGATGATGAGCAGAGAAAGCTCTTCAGAGAAGATGTTATGCGATTCCTTCAAGCTGTAAGAATAACACCGATTGAAACCGAAATAAGCGATCTGGATAAGCTATACATAGCTGCAAGTGCAGTTATCCCTACCTTTCACTTTAGGAGCTGGACCATTTATCCCAATCTCGATGAAGTCATTGTTTATCCGGATAGATTTGCGGCGGAGAATTATCGCACGGAAGGTGAAGGGCGAAACGTTCTCGGCATGGTCGGATGGAATGTCATGCATGGGAAAATGATCTTATCTCTTGAGGCGCTCCGCTTTGCGTTTACACGTGAAGAAGGCCATCATCATGTGGGAATCCATGAATTTGCTCATCTGCTGGATAAAATGGATGGTGCGACCGATGGCGTTCCGGAATATTTACTGGGAAAGGAGTACACAGTGCCATGGCTCAGCCTTATGCATAAAGAGATGGAGAAAATCCGTGAAGGGCATTCAGATATAAGGCCTTATGGTGCAACCAATGAAGCTGAATTTTTTGCCGTGATTGCCGAGTATTTCTTTACGGATCCACGAGAACTAGAACGCGATCATCCGGAGATGTATATGTATCTGAAGGACATATTTGACGATGGTTGAAATGAAGGATTTCATCCTGCTGCCTGAACCATTTAAAGCACATTATTCAGCTTGTTGATTCTGTACAATAAAAACGGTTTAAGTGATATGTCGATATGCATGAATCTTATTGAAGTCCATGCTTATCAAGCAGATATACCAGTGATGCCATCGCGGCACATCCGAGCTTTAATTCCCTTTTGTTAATCTTGTCAAATGTATCTTCTGCAGTGTGGTGATAGTCAAAATACCGCTGTGAATCAGGCCTTAAACCACCCAATAAGCCTTTCTGAAATTTCAGGTCGCTCACATCAGCTCCGGAACCACCGAATCGCAGTGAAATATCGTATGGAATAAAGAGGTCTTGCCATGAGCGTACTTTTTTCAGATATGCTTCTTTTACGTCAGGATGTGCATCGAAGCCAAAGCCACGTGGAGTGAATCCACCGGCATCTGATTCTATTGCAGCCAGATGGAACAGCTGTTTTTCCTTGGCAACTTCAGCGTATTTATCAGCACCGGTGCCGCCATTTTCTTCATTCATAAATAAAACGACGCGCAGGGTTCTCTTGGGCTTGTAATTTAAACGGGAGAAAATATCTACGATACTCATCGCATGCACGCAACCGGCACCATCATCATGTGCACCTTGTCCGACATCCCAGGAATCAAGATGACCACCTACGAGAATAATTTCATCGGGATATTCGCTGCCGGTAATCTCACCTATTACATTGTAAGAAAGCACATCGTCCAGCATCTTGCAGGTGCTTCTCAGAAATACGGATATTACTTTGTCTTTCTTTAATAGGGCAGATAGATAATCGGCATCCCTTGTTGATATGTTAAAAGCAGGAATCTTGGGATCTTCAGGTCTATAATATAATGTTCCAGTATGTATTACATCATCTGTTTCTGTCGTCATAGACCGTACAATAACAGCAGCCGCACCATATTTTGCTGCTTCTGAAGAGCCTAATACGCGTTGCCTCACCGCTCCGCCATAAGCGTGAAATGTATTTACAAGTAAGCTATCCATCGGACGGTTGTAAAAGATAATGTTTCCCTTTATTTCATCTTCCGGGATTTCTTTTACCTCTTCCAGAGAATGTACTTCAATAACTTTTCCACTGATTCCATCCGGCCCCGTGCCTATGCTGTTTCCTATTGCCATACAATTTATATGTTCCTCGCGATGATCGGTAAAATTGATGCGCAACACTTCTTCTTGACCTCTGACCCAGTGAGGAACCATAACCTCCTGTAGAAAAACACGATCAAATGCCATCGTATCCATAATTGATTTCATCAGCTGTACTGCTTCTGCAGCTCTTTCGCTTCCACTGAGTCTGTGGCCTACTTCTTGCGTTAATGTCCTTAACCAGTTATAGGCTTCATCGCTTTTTAAGGAGGTCTTGTAAATGTTTTTTAACATGAGTTCATCAGGGCTTAAGACCTGCTCTTGTGCCGACATTTGCGGAAGCATAAAAGGGCTTATTATTATTGCAATTGCGCTTATCAGTACGTGAATTCTCTGCTTTCTGTGCATATCAGGACGTTTATCAATTAAATTCTGCCGATGAATATACAGTTTTTTCTTAATATCCATATCTATCAGGCATATTATTCACGATTAATAAAACTGTCTTGCTGTCCATGACGATACAAGAAATTTGATATGCATAAATGTGATGGCTATCAATGCTATGAAGTAATATCGATTTATTTACATATTAATAAAATTTTCAATACCTTGCATTTTGGTTGACCTGAGAAAGGAACCTCAAGCATGAGGAATGGAAAAATATTCAACAATTAAATATTTCAAAACATGAAGAATTTAAAACTATTTACGACAGTAATCGTACTATTTTTAAGTATAGGAATTGTTGTCGGTCAAGATTCTGATCGACTTTCTGAAGTACAAGAATTAAGCAAAAAGGAGGCTCAAGAAGGCTGGAATACAGGCATGGGCGTAGGGCTAGATTTCTTTCAGCTTCTACAGTTAAACCCACAGGTAGGAGCTGGAGAAAATCGCATCCAATTTGGCGGTGTAGGAAGCATCTATGCCAATTACCTCAAAGGGCGTTTTTCATGGGACAATTCTATGTCACTTCTCTTCGGAGTACAGAAGCTCGGAATCGGTACAGCCAAGACTATTGCTTATCAGAAGACTATTGATGAATTGCGCTTGAACTCATTTGCGGCTTATAAAACATCAGATGACTCCAAGTGGGCATACAGCGTAGATTTTACCTTTTTATCGCAATTAACGCCGACGTACTTTGGGAATTATTTATCGGATGTGAATACGACAGATGAATTTGACGGGCCGATATCCAAGTTCTTTTCACCGGCACAGATCAGCTTGTCTCCCGGCATGACTTGGATGCCCAATTCACATTTCAGCCTCCTCATTTCTCCGGCTAGCATCAAGCTCATCACAGTAGCTGATGATGCAATAGCATCGATTCCGGGAGATGAGGATCTCGGTATAGGACTACATGGTACTGAGTGGAATAGCTCTACAGATTATAAAAATACCTTATTCCAGTTTGGTGCTACGGTAAAAGCCAAGTACAGCAATAAGTACTTCAATGATAAGATTATCCATACTTCTGAATTGACCTTATTCAGTAATTATCTGCATAATCCACAGAATATCGATATCGATTTCAGGAATCAGATTGCTTATGAGATATGGAAAGGCTTACAGCTTACTTTTACCCTAAACTTCCTGTATGATGATGATATCCCGGTACAGATATCTGATAGTAATGCGCCCAATGGAATTGCTTTAAATCAGGATGGGACGCCCAAGCTAGGGAAAAGATTAAATATGGTTGAGACATTTGCAATTAAATATAACATTGTCTTTTAATGAATGATTTACCCCGGATAAACGGGTGTATAAGAAGGCTCTAGCATAAGTATATCAAGTTGATTATTTATAAGGTAAAAAGTGTGAGATCCATAGGTCTTGCACTTTTTAATTTATGCCTTGTTGCTTTTCTAAGGTATAAATATTTTGATAATAATTATGTTTTATGTATTCAAATAAATAAATTGCAAGCATATTAATTCTATGCACGATCGACATCAAAATCGGAAACGGTATTTTCTTGAGCAAGAAAAAGCGACGAGAGAAGAAGTTATTCCTTACCTGGCACAGCATATTAATATCTCAGAGGATATGCGAGTTCTGGAGATAGGTTGCGGTGAGGCAGGGAATTTAAAGCCTTTTCTTGACATGGGTTGCGATTGTGTCGGAGTCGATATCAGTAAAGCTCGTATTGAAAACGCACGGAAGTTTTATGCAGATCATCTGGCACGGGAAAAGATTAAATTCATCTCCAATGATATTTACAAGGTAGGAGCTGAGGATATCGGGACATTTGATTTTCTCATGATGCGCGATGTTATTGAGCACATTCCCGGTCAGGAGAAATTTATGAACTATGTCAAGAGGTTTATGAAGCCTTCCGGCAAATTTTTTCTTGGATTTCCACCTTGGTATATGCCATTCGGTGGACACCAGCAGATCTGTAAGAGCAAGGTATTATCCATGCTTCCGTATTTCCATATTCTACCTAAAAGCATTTATAAATCAATTCTTGCACTGGGAGAAGATGAAAGGCGTATTGAAGAACTTCTTGAGATAAAAGATACGGGGATCAGCATAGAGAGATTTGAAAGGATTATCGGACAAGAGAACTATAGGGTCATCAATAGGACCTTATACTTAATCAACCCCAATTATCGCATAAAATTCCATCTTAAGCCGCGGAAGCAGCTTCCTATTGTGAGGGAAATCCCATTTATCAGGAACTTTGTAACAACTTGTGCTTATTATATTCTCAGCAAATAGCTTCCAGCTGATAAAAAAATGCTTGACAAGGCAGGATTGAAAAATAAAGGATTAGCTTTCGGTTTTGGCTTTGTCGTGATTGTGATTATGGTTATGTGAAAAATTTCTCAGGAAAGCCATCTGTCTATAAGCATTGGAGGCTTCTTGCGCCGGATAGCCAAAAAGTGTTTTTCCCTCACCGAAGCTTTTTGCCACACCGGACTTGGCAAGGACGGTTGTATTCTTGCCGATGCGGACATTCTGTGCGACACCGACCTGGCCATAAACAGTAACATTATCCTCGATAATTGACATGCCACCTATACCGACATGTGCAGCAAAGAGGCAGTTTTCTCCTATTTCAACATCGTGGCCTACATGGATGAGATTGTCAAACTTTGTTCCTTTTCCGATGATAGTGTCGCCTGAAACACCTTTGTCGATAGTACAGGATGCTCCGATATACACATTATCATTGATAATAACTTTTCCACCACTCGTCCACTTATGGTGGATATTGTTTTCGTCTTTCTTGAAATAAAAGGCATCGGACCCAATAACAGAATTGGGTTTTATCATCACATTATTTCCGATTATTGTGTCGCTTCCTATGTAAACATTGGACTGTATATAACAATCCTCGCCTATGTGTACGTGTGGGCCCACTACGACATTATGCTCCAGAATTGCCGATGAATGGATGACGGCCGATGGGTGAATAGCTTCCGTATGTGCTTGAAAAGGACGGAATCTGCTGACGAGAGAGTTATAGGCAAAGAATGGTTTTTCACAATACAAGAGTGTCTTCCCATCCGGAACTTCTACGCGCTCATTGATAAGAATAACACTTGCATCAGAGTGCAGTGACCGATGCATATACTTGGGGATATCTACAAAGGTTAAATCTCCTTCTCTGACACGATGTATTTCATTAATTCCATATACTATCCGATTCTCATCTCCTAAGATTTCAGCATCGATTATTTCTGCTATTTCTTTAACGGATAATGGACTGGGTAAATTCATTTTGTGATATTTGAATTATAGAACGTACTATCACTTCATAGTGTTATATCAAAGTGCGATTATAATTAACCCAAATTCTTTCAATCTAAACCTCTTGACCTTCAAATACGTATAAGTCTGTGAATATTTTCCCTTGTGTACTATGCAGTATTGTCTTTACGCTACATAGTAAAAAATCTCTAGCACAAGTAGATTTTGCCCACAGATGTATGTTTTTACAAGATATTATCCTGTACTTTTAATATGAAACAAGTTCCTGAATGGTACATGCTTTATGAATTCTACAGTGTACCGGAACATTATCTGGGTTAACTTGCTGCAAATATAATGCCTTTTTATAGATTTTATAGAAGGAGTGCGTATATTATAGCTAGCTAGCGCTTATTCAACTTCTTAAATGTATGAATCCGGGCATTTTGTGATATTTTGCATAGCTTATGCCGATTATGCATACTGATAGCCTTTCATAGAAGTTAATCTCGGCATCCTTCAATCGGCAAAACATGTTCTGCATATACTGAATACACAGCTACAACTATACTAGATAATTGTAAAATAAGTGTCTAAGGATGGAGGCGATTTCTCTAATTGATAAACCTAACTTACAAATAAAGCAGAAATCGATCGATGTTCATGTGTGTTCCGTATTGCTCTGGCAAATAATTCTGCGACGCTGAGCACTTCGATTTTGTCAAGTTGCTTTTTCAATGGAATGGTATCGCTTACAATCAATTTTTCGATACTTGATTCTGCTATTCTTTCATAGGCAGGTCCTGACATGACAGGATGTGTGCAGATAGCCCGGACGCTCCGGGCACCGGCTTCAAGAATAGCATCAGAGGCTTTGCACAATGTGCCTGCCGTATCGACGAGGTCATCGATGAGGATTACATCTGCACCATTCACATCGCCTATTACGGTAATTTCTTTAACCTCATTGGCTTTCTCGCGGAATTTATCACAGATAACAAGATTTCGTTCAAAGAAATTGGCGTAGGTTCTAGCTCGTTTAACTCCACCCACATCCGGGGAAGCAAATGTTACATTGGACATATCTTGTTTCCGTAAATATGGGATAAAAATGGCATCGGACTTGAGGTGATCCACCGGAATGTCAAAGAATCCTTGAATCTGATCAGCATGGAAGTCCATTGTCATCACCCTGTCCGCACCTGCTGCTTGAATGAGATTGGCGATCAGCTTTGCTGATATCGGAACACGTGGTTTATCTTTCCTATCCTGACGCGCATAGCCAAAGTAGGGGATAACGGCAGTAATATAACCTGCACTTGCGCGCTTGGCAGTATCAATTAAGAGAAGTAGTTCAAGGAGATTATCCGCCGGTGCATAGGTAGATTGAATAAAGAATACATAGGCACCGCGTACGGATTCTAGAATTTCTGTCTGCATTTCTCCATCACTGAAAAAATGAAGTTTACTCTTTCCGAGTGAATAGCCATAGTGCTTAGCTATTTTTTCAGCTAGATATTCCGAGTTCTTCCCGGAAAATAATTTGACTTCTCTTATACTGCCTAGGGACTCCATAATTCTTGAATTTAAATAGCAAAGCTAATAAAGTTTTTATGGCCTATGAACTTAATATGGTTTTTTCATCGGCGATAGCTTGATTTTTCTTCTCCCACGGAAAAGATGGTGCTTTCTTTCCGTGTAATCGGAGTCGGCTTGCTTCATCACATGCTTTTGTCTGAGATTAAATGAAAGAGATTAGCCATTGATATTAAGGCTTGTTTAAAAGTATCTGTATCTTTAAAGTAGATTGAGATTAGTAGGGCATTTGCGGAAGCTAAGTTCTTATAGAAGTAAACAAGTTTTACGGAAAATAGAGTATCAGAATGGCAAGGATTAAGGGAAATGGGATATAGGCGGCTTTACCGAGAACTTTAAATGTGCTCGGCGCGCTGGAGGAGGGAGAAATCACTTATGTTCAATGAGAATCTTACTTAAGGAATGAAGAGAATAATACAACACGGAGTCTTTCAAGCGCTTAAAGCAGGCTGGAAATCCTTATTGCTTATAATATTGATGGGAATCTCCGTACAAGCTCAGAACATCGATCTTCTGGGAGCACATGATCATCGTACGATTCCATTTACAATGCTTGGGAATTTTATTCTTATCGATGTGACAATAGATCATTCTATCTCCTGTAAGTTCATCATTGATACGGGTTCTGAACATGTAATCCTATTTGAGAAGTCGATGGCCGATATTCTACAGTTTACATATACGCATAAAATTCCTATCATCGGAAGCGACTTGAAATATCGTGATTATGCGCTTATTGCACCGCGTATTCCCATGCAGATAGAAGGATTAAATGCATTTCAGGCCAATATTCTTGTATTGGAAGAGACTTACCCATCACTGAATCCTTTAATCAATGCCGATATCCTCGGCATCATCGGAGGAGACCTCCTATCACAGTACAATCTTGAGATAAATTACAGAAAGAGAACCTTAACTTTTTATAAGCATAGCACGAGGCTTCCTATAGGAAAACGATATAGCGCTATACCCTTGTATATCTATGATGATAAGCCGTATTGCCTAGCAGTTACCGGCGAGAAAGATAATCGAGATTTATTTCTTCTCTTAGATACGGGTTGTACGGTAAACCTCATCCTCCATAAATATACGCTAGAAGACAGTGTAAATTCAGATACTCTAGTCTATGGAGTCATAGGGAGAAGCATTCACAGTCAATTGCTCGGTTATATCGGGCGATTACATAGTTTCAGATGGGGAGCCTTTACCTTCCCCGGTATGCTAGTGAATTATCAAGCAATGGATTCTTCAGTTCTCAACATACAGGGTCGAGCAGGAGGTCGCGATGGCATTATAGGTAATGTATTGCTAGAACGTTTTCACCTCTTTATTGATTATCGAGATTCCATGCTTTATCTGAAACCTCGGAAATATTATAACAGAGAATTTAAATATGACCGTTCCGGCATGGGACTCATTGCCACGGGTGTGGATTTTAGCGATTATGTGGTTGAATATGTCGTGCCGGGATCACCTGCCGATAGCGCAGGCATTATATCCGGTGACAAAATCATGTCTATTAACTTTTGGCCTGTTTTCCTTTATTCTTTTAAACATATTACCGAAGTGTTCAAAGGCCCGGTAGGAAAGAAAATCAGGCTACGGATAAAGCGCGGGAATGATAGTTTCATTGTTTATATAAGCTTACGCAAATTGATATAACTTAGGTTCCATGAATAAAGCATTGCGTCCTGTCTTGTCCTATATGTACTCATTGGATTTCATTAGTTTTTAGATATCCTCAACTTAGGTACACTCTTCAGATATGTCGTTTCATATATTGTGAGCAGAGCAGCTTATGCATCATTCCCAATCCTTATATTTCAGTAGTGAAAATAAACATTACAGCTTTTGATGTCTTATATCTACGGAAAGCGCTTTCCGTGGATAAGGGAGATTAAGTAGGTCTATTTTATGGGTTCTTAAATTGAAAGGGTAAAAAAAGAGGACAAGAGGAATATATAGCTTGAAATAGTTATGAAACATCGGAATAAAATGACCCATATCAATTTCTTATCATGCTCAAAGCCATATATTTGAATAAACCAAAACATTGTGATTTGGGTAATAGGGGATTGCATCCGGTAGTTATCGATACTTCTGACCAATTGTTAAATACTCAAGTTTCCCACTTGTCAAATAATTGATAATCAGGTTAAAATATATTATAATAGTGTTGCATAATACAGTATAATGTCTTATATTTGAGGGTGTTATAACTATATTCCTAACACAGACAAAAACTCATATTATGCAACGAGGTAAAAGTATAAAAAATATGGGTCTATAATAAAAGTAGTGGAAATAGAATTAACTTGTGGGCAAAAACTATG